>NZ_JBYSWM010000002.1:0-236142 GCF_058781125.1 Pseudogulbenkiania sp. FW507-F1
GCCCTGTCCCTACCCTCTCCGAGCCGGCACGGTGGTCTTTCCGGCTGGCCGGCAAGCAGCCTGGCGCCCAAGAAGACGAGCCGCCGAGCGGTGCCGCCCCCCTCCGCAACGGCACATTTTTCAGGCGCCCCGGCGCCCACACCATCCGCGTGCTGCTGGCCAACGACCGCCAGATCATCCTGTGGGGCCTCGAAAAACTGATCAACGCCGAGATGCCGCGCATGAGGGTCATCGCCAAGGCCATCAGCAACGCAGAGCTGTTGAGCCTGACCGAAAGGCACCACCCCGACGTGACCCTGCTGCACCTGGAGCTGGGCGGCGAGAGCAACGTCGACCTCATTCCCGGCCTGCTGCACGACGCGCACGGGCAGGTGCTGATCCTCAGCGGGGTCAGCGACAAACAGGTGCTGGAACGTGCCGTGCTCAACGGCGCGCACGGCATCCTGCGCAAGGAAGAGCCGGTGGAAGCAATCGTCAAGGCCATCGAAAGGGTGCATGAAGGCGAGTTCTGGCTCGACCGCATGACCACCGGCAACCTGATCGAGGAATTGGCCGGCAACGGCTCGCCCGACCCGGAGGCCCAGCGACAGGCGACGCTGACGCCACGGGAGCGCGACATCATCGCCGCCGTGGTCAACCACCCTGGGGCCCGCAGCCGCGAGCTGGCGGGCCTGCTCTACATCAGCGAGCACACGCTGCGCAACCGCCTGTCTCGGATCTACAGCAAGCTGGACGTGGCGAACCGCCTCGACCTGTTCGCCTACGCCAACCAATACGGGTTGGGACAGCCTCCAGGTTGATCTACCCCCTTACCCACCACAATAGGGACGTTTGTCCCATCACCCCACCCCCATATTCGGTACAACTGTCCCCGGCAAATTGGGACAAGCCCCTCCTGCGCCCGGCCATCCCGCCGCCTAGACTTCAACTACCAAAAGAAGGTCCGATACATAGACCCTTACTGAGGTAGCAACAGCTGGTATGCGGTTGAAACCAAAGGAGAGGGGTGTATCGGTTTTGTGTTTCAAGAACCCATTCACGGCCCGTGAC
This sequence comes from Pseudogulbenkiania sp. FW507-F1, assembly GCF_058781125.1. Taxonomy (NCBI): domain Bacteria; kingdom Pseudomonadati; phylum Pseudomonadota; class Betaproteobacteria; order Neisseriales; family Chromobacteriaceae; genus Pseudogulbenkiania; species Pseudogulbenkiania sp. FW507-F1. Next base: position 1,051 of record NZ_JBYSWM010000002.1, read on the forward strand.
GCACAGACCGCGGAGGATGGGTTCCGAACTGCCTTTCCCGGCGCAAGAACCACGCACCAGCCCCGCTCAGGGACCCACCAGCAAGAACAGGTTTTCAGGCATGGGCCGGCAATGCCGCCGGCGAGGCCTGCAAGATTGTGTCGGTTGCGAGCAATCGCAAACCCAATCGGCGCAATGAGGGTTGCGGCTACTCCATCCAAACGCCATCACGACGTGAGGACACGGCTGTAACCGGTATCAGTGGAGAAAAAGGAGTTTCGCTATGAGCAAATCTGATCAAACGGTAGACACGCTCGACCTGAAAATCGAAGAGCTGGAAGAGCGGATCGCCCCGACGGCAGTCGGCCAACTGGGCTACGAAGGCCAGCCGGGCAACCAAGGGAACGGCCTGCTGGGTTACGAAGGTCAACCAGGGAACCAAGGCGGGGCGTAACTGACGACGCCTCCGTCGGGTAAGTAGCTGTTGCAACTCCATCGAAGGAACGGTACGGCCTCACGAGGCTGCCGCATCATCCTCCGCCGCAACCAGGTGCACCTGGGACGGAAGGTCAGGCGAGGCAGCAGACGTGAGGCCGTCTGTCGACTTCCGCAAACCGCTGCGTTCACCCGCAAGGGAGAGGCGAAAGCGGTTTTTTTCGCCAGGTTGAGTGACCATGGATACGGCGGCCCCACTCCGCAAATCGCCAAACGAATCCTCCCGCGCATCGCCCGAGGCGTATCCGCGGCTGCGTCACGATCTGCGCATCAGCGAGCAGAACACGCGCGAGGGCACCGTCTACGTCATCGGCACGCCGGAGGGCGGACGCTTCTTCCGCTTCGGCGAGTCGGAATACTTCATCGCCAGCCAGCTCGACGGCGCCACCTCCCCCGAGGAGATCTGCCGCCGCGCCGAAAGCCGGTTCGGCAGCCCCCTGCCGGCCGAGGTGCTGGAAAAATTCCTGAACCAGGCCCGCCACATCGGGCTGCTGGACGAAGCCACCGCCGAACCGGTCCCCACCCCAGCGCCACGCGGGCGGGTCCGCGGCAACCCGCTCTACCTGCGGCTCAAGGCCATCGACCCGGACCGGCAGCTGGAGTGGCTGCTGCCCAGGCTCGGCTTCTGCTTCACGCGCGGCTTCGTCATCTGCAGCGCACTGCTGGGGCTGATGGCGTCGGCCATCACCGTCGGCAACGTTGCGGACATCCACGAGGAATTTTCCCAGCTCTACCACTTCCACGCCCTCGCCTACGCCTGGCTCACCCTGCTGGCGACGATGGCCGGCCACGAATACGCCCACGGATTGACTTGCAAGCACTTCGGCGGGCAAGTGCGCGAGATGGGGTTCATGCTGATCTATTTGCAGCCCGCGGTGTATTGCAACGTCAACGATGCCTGGCTGTTCACCAAGAAATCGCAGCGGCTCTGGGTGGCCGCCGCCGGGCCGTACCTGGACATGCTGCTGTGGGCGATCGCCACCCTTGTCTGGCGCGTGACCGACCCCGACAGCGGCATTCATTTCACCGCGCTGGTGGTGATGATCACCACCGTGGCCCGCACCCTGCTCAACCTGAACCCGCTGATCAAGCTCGACGCCTATTACTTCCTGGCCGACCTGGTCGAAATCCACAACCTGCGCTTTCGCGCCTTCCGCTACCTGGGCGGGCTGTGGCGCCGGCTGTGGGGAGCCCCGGCCATCGCCGATACACCGACGGCACGCGAGAAACGCGTCTTCATCGCCTACGGCGTGTTCGCCGGCATCTATTCCGTGCTGCTCCTGGGCTACGTCTTCGCCTGGCTCGGCCAGTCCCTCGTCGAGCGTTTCCGGGGGCTGGGCTTTCTGATCTTCATGGGACTGCTCATCATGATCTTCCGACATCCACTCAAAGAGTCGCTGCACCTGCTGCCCGAGCGCCTGCGCTCGGGGCTCGCCGGCTCCGACTCGTCAAAGCGGCGCCTCCGCATCGCGGTGCCCGCCATCCTGGCGCTGATCGCCGTGCTGCCGGTGCCGATGAAGGTTTCGGGCAGCTTCACCGTGCTGCCGGCCCAAAACGCCGATATCCGCCCCGACGTGGACGGCGTCATCGAGGCGATCTACGTCAAGGAGGGTGACCGGGTCGAGAAAGGCGCGCTGATCGTCCGCTTGTCCAACCGCGACCGCCAGTCCGCACTCGACCAGCTCGACGCGGCCATCCAGGAGCGGCAGGCCCGACTGAAAATGCTGCGCCTCGGCGCTCGCAGCGAAGACATCGCGCTGCTGCGACAACGGCTGGCCACCGCCGGCACGCGCGAACTCGAAACCAAACGACGCTATGCCGAAGAAGTCCAGCTGCATGCGGCACGCCTGGCCGCCGTCCAGGCCGGCAGCGGCAAGGCGGCGGAGCAACTCAAGTTGGCCGAAGAGAAATTCGTGCAGATGAAGCCACTGGAGGGCAGCGGCGCCATCTCGCCGCTGGAACTCAAGGAAGCCGAATCCGACGTCGTGATCCGGCGCAAGGCACTGGAAGAAGCCCAGGCCACGCTACAATACGTGCGCTCCCAGAACCTGGAGGAACGCCGCCAGGACATGGCACTGGCCACGGCCAACCGCCTGGAAGCGGAGCGTGAGCTGCAACGCTTGCAGGCCGGCAGCCGCCCCGAAGAAATCGAAGCCGGCGAGGCCGAGGTCGCCAGCCTCCAGGCGCGCCGCGCCAACCTGCGCGACCAGATCCTGCGCGCCGAAATCCGGGCCCCCCATGCCGGGGTGATCACCACGCCGCGACTGGAGGAAATGGTGGGGCAGCACGTCGCCAAGGGTGGCTTCATCGCCAAGGTCCACGACCTGCACAAGGTGACCGCCGAGATCGCCGTGCCCGAACTGGACATCGCCGACGTCCGGGTCGGCCAACCGGTGCAGCTCAAGGCCCGCGCCTTTGCCGGCGAGACCTTCGAAGGCACGGTGACCGGCATCTCGCCGGCGACCGCGGTATCCGACCGCCCCTCCGGCTCGAAAGTGGTACGCGTCCGGACTGTGATCGACAACGCAGAGGGCCAGCTCAAGTCCGACATGACGGGCGTCGCCAAGATCGAGGCCGACGACCGGCCGCTGATCGCGGTGCTGGGACACGATCTGATCAGCACCCTGCGCGTCGAATTCTGGTCGTGGTGGTAAGCGTCCATCCCACCCTCTCCCAGGAGCCGCCCATGAACACCGTTACCATCCCTCCGCCCGCCGGCACGGAAGAACGCTCGGCCGATGCCCCCTCCCGGCAGATCAAGGTCGGCGTGATGCCTCTGTTCTCGACCTGGGTCTACTGCTGCGAAGAAGGACCGCGCCACCTAAACGAACCGCTGGAAGCACTCGCCCACCGCCTGATGCAGGACGAGCGCAACGCCGGCCACCGCACCAATACCGGCGGCTGGCACTACGCCAGCGACCTGTTCCGGCTGAACGAGCCAGTGGTCGAGGTGTTCCGCGGCGATATGGAACAGCACGTGCGGGCCTTCCTCAACCACTTCCGCCCTGCCGAGCGCAAGAAACAGGACTTCTTCCGGCTGGAAGGCTGGATCAACGTCAACCGGGCGGGCGACTTCAACGTGCTGCACTGCCATCCGGGTAGCTTCCTCTCGGCCGTCTACTACGTGCGCGTTCCCCAGCCGGCTCAGGGTGGTGAAATCGTATTCCGTGACCCGCGCGGCCCGGCCGTCGCCATGTACGAAACCCCCGGCATCGATCTGCCGTGGGTCGGCAACGGCCTCGGCCTGCCGTTCACGCCGGCCACCGGCCAGTTGCTGCTGTTCCCGGCCTGGCTCGAACACCGCGTCGAGCCGTTCGAGGGGACGGGCGAGCGTATCTCGATCGCCTTCAACGTGACCAACCCCTGAGCGCGGCGCCGGTCGGCAGCGCGCCGAGGGCAACCACGTCAACAATTCGCTTCCCCCGCGCTGACAGGCGAGGGGCAAACCCCGTAAAATGGCGGTCTTACTCCAAGAACATGGAAGGACCGCCATGGCCAAATCCACCAAAGCCCCGGCCAGTTTCGAAGCCTCGCTGGCCCAGCTGGAGGACATCATCCAGGCGATGGAAAGCGGCGACATGCCGCTGGAGACAGCCCTGACCTCGTACAAGCAGGGGGTCGAGCTGATCAAGTTCTGCCAAGGCAAGCTGGCCGACGCCGAGCAGCAGCTGAAAATCCTCGAAAACAACGAACTCAAAACGCTGGATCTGCCGAATGGCCAATGACAAATTCATCGGCTGGATGACCGGCATCCAGCAAACCATGGAAGACGCGCTCGCGCGCCTCCTGCCCAACCCCGAGTCCGCCCCGCAACGCCTGCACGAGGCGATGCGCTACAGCACGCTGGACGGCGGCAAGCGCGTGCGCCCGCTCTTGGTGCACGCCGCCGGCGAACTGGTTTCGGCCAACCCCGAGCACCTGGCACGCATCGGCGCGGCGGTGGAAATGATCCATGCCTACTCGCTGGTGCACGACGACATGCCGTGCATGGACGACGACGTCCTGCGCCGCGGCAAGCCTACCTGTCACGTCGCCTTCGACGACGCCACCGCGCTCCTGGTCGGCGACGCACTGCAGACCCTGGCCTTCGACGTGCTGGCCACGCCGCTGGACGGCGTCGCTGCCGCCGCCCAGCTGGAGATGGTGCGCACCCTGGCGCGCGCCTCGGGTCACGGCGGCATGGCCGGCGGCCAGGCCATCGATCTGGCCAGCGTCGGCCAGACGCTGTCGCTGCCCGAGCTGGAATACATGCACTGCCTCAAGACCGGTGCCCTGATCCGCGCCGCGGTGCTACTGGGCGCGCTCGCCGGCACTCCGCTGTCGGCCGAGGAAACCGAGCGGCTCGACCACTTCGCCAAGCGCATCGGGCTCGCCTTCCAGGTGGTCGACGACGTGCTCGACGTCGATGCCGACACCGCCACCCTCGGCAAGACCGCCGGCAAGGACGCCGCCAACGACAAGCCGACCTACGTCAGCCTGATGGGCCTGGCCGAAGCGCGCGCCTTCGCCCGCGAACTGCGCGACGAAGCCTTCGCCGCACTGGACGGATTCGGCCCCGCGGCCCAACGACTCAAGGACCTGGCCGACTACATCGTCGCCCGCTCCTTCTAAAACAGCACACACACGCACACATGTACCCGCTGCTCGACACGATCAACTATCCGGCCGACCTGAAGCGCCTGGCGCGCCACGAACTGCCGCAGCTGGCAGGCGAACTGCGCCAGTTCCTGGTGGAGTCGGTGAGCAAGACCGGCGGTCACTTCGCTTCCAACCTCGGCAGCATCGAACTGACCATCGCGCTCCACTACGTCTTCGACACCCCGCACGACCGCCTGGTGTGGGACGTGGGCCATCAGACCTACCCGCACAAGATTCTCACCGGACGCCGCGGCATGATGCACACCATGCGCCAGAAAGGCGGCCTGGCGGGCTTCCCCAAGCGCGAGGAATCGGAATACGACACCTTCGGCGTCGGTCACTCCTCCACCTCGATCAGCGCCGCGCTGGGCATGGCGGCGGCGGCCAAGGCGCAGGGCATCGAGCGCAAGAGCGTGGCCATCATCGGCGACGGCGCCATGACCGCCGGCCAGGCCTTCGAGGCACTCAACAACGCCGGGGCGATGGACCTCGACATGCTGGTGGTCCTCAACGACAACGACATGTCGATCTCGCCCAACGTCGGCGCGCTCAACAACTACCTCGCCAAGCTGATGTCCGGCCGCTTCTACGCCGCGATGAAGCAGGGCTCGAGCAAGGTGCTGGGCATCGCCCCGCCGCTGCGCGAGATCGCCAGCAAGGTCGAAGAACACGTCAAGGGCATGTTCACCCCGGGCACCCTGTTCGAGGAATTCGGCTTCAACTACATCGGCCCGATCGACGGCCACGACCTCGACGTGCTGGTCGACACGCTGAAGAACATCAAGAGCCTGAAAGGGCCGCAGTTCCTGCACATCGTCACCAAGAAGGGTCAGGGCTACAAGTTGGCCGAAAACGACCCGGTGGCGTATCACGGCGTCACCAAGTTCGACCCCGCCAACGGCCTGTCCGGCGGCAAATCGGGCAGCAGCAAGCCGAGCTACACGCAGATCTTCGGCGACTGGATCTGCGACATGGCCAAGCACGACACGCGCCTGGTCGGCATCACCCCGGCGATGCGCGAAGGCTCCGGCCTGGTGCGCTTCGAGAAAGAACATCCGGACCGCTACTTCGACGTCGCCATCGCCGAACAGCACGCCGTCACCTTCGCGGCGGGGCTGGCCTGCGACGGCATGAAGCCGGTGGTGGCGATCTACTCCACCTTCCTGCAGCGCGGCTACGACCAGCTGATCCACGACGTGGCGCTGCAGAACCTGCCGGTGGTGTTCGCCATCGACCGCGCCGGCCTGGTCGGCGCCGACGGCCCGACCCACGCCGGCGCCTTCGACATCTCCTACCTGCGCTGCATTCCCAACATGACGGTGATGGCGCCGTCCGACGAGAACGAATGCCGCCAGATGCTGTACACCGCGTTCACGCTCGACACCCCGACCGCCGTGCGCTACCCGCGCGGCACCGGCCCCGGCGCGCACATCCAGCACGAGATGAGCGCGCTGCCGATCGGCCGCGGCCACATCCGCCGCCAGGGCCAGGGCCGTGTCGCCATCCTCGCCTTCGGCAGCATGGTGACGCCGGCCTTGCAGGCCGCCGAAGCCTTCGACGCCACCGTGGCCGACATGCGCTTCGTCAAACCGCTGGACACCGGGCTGATCAAGAGCCTGGCCGAAAGCCATGAGCTGATCGTCACCGTGGAAGAAAACGTCGTCATGGGCGGTGCCGGCTCGGCCTGCGTCGAAGCCATCGAGGCCCAGGGCATCACCGCCCCTGTCTTGCAGTTGGGCCTGCCCGACGACTATGTTGAACATGGAGACCCTGCCCTGCTGCTGGCCGACTGCGGCCTCGACGCCAAAGGCATCGAAGCGAGCATCGCAGCCCGTCTGGCATCGCGATAAACCGACTAAGGAGCCGGCATGAGCGGCATCGGCGTGGAGGCATGGCTGAACCTGGAAGGCACGCCGTTCGCAGTGCTGCCGCGCTTCGTCACCAGCCTCGCCATCGGCCTGCTGCTGGGGGTGGAGCGCGAACGCAAGCAGCACCCGCTGGCCGGCATCCGCACCTTCCCGCTCGCCGCCATGCTGGGCACCATGCTCACCATGCTGGGGCAGATGACCGCCACCCCGGCACTGGTCGCCGTCGGGCTCGCCGGGGTGATCGCGCTGGGCTTTCTGCCCGAGGGACACCAGGAAGCCGAGGTGCAGGAGCCGCGCACCACCACCCTGGTCAGCCTGATGCTGGCCTACGGCCTGGGCGCCCTGGTGTGGTACAACCAGAGCGAACTGGCCATCGCCACCGCCATTCTCGCCACGGCACTGCTCTACCTCAAACCCGAACTCACCGGCATCGCCCGCAAGCTGGAGCGGCGCGACCTGCTGTCGCTGCTGCAGTTCGCCACCCTCACCTTCATCATCCTGCCCATCCTGCCCAACCGCGCCATGGGCCCCTATCTTGCACTCAACCCGCACAAGATCTGGCTCATGGTGGTGCTGATCGTCGGCGTCAGCCTGACCGGCTACCTCGCGGTGCGGCTGCTGGGCGGACGCGCCAGCGGCCCCTGGCTCGGCCTGCTTGGCGGCATGGTGTCGTCCACCGCCACCAGCCTGGTCTACGCCCGCGAGGCACGCAGCAACCCGGGATCGCTGAGTTTCGCCACCTCGGTGATCCTGCTCGCCAACATCGTGCTTTTCCTGCGGCTCATCGTGCTCGCCGCCATCCTGGTGCCGGCGGCGCTGGGCGCCATGGCGATGGTGATGCTGCCGGCGCTGGGGCTGGGGCTGATCACCGTCTTCTTGCGCTTTCGCCACGACCAGAACCAGGACGGCCATCCGGAACTGACTCTGTCCAACCCCACCGAACTCAAGCTGGCACTGGGCTTTGCCCTGATGTTCGCCGTGGTGGTGCTGTGCTCGGCCTGGCTGCACGACCTCTACGGCAGCCGCGGCATCTACGCCGTGGCGCTGATTTCCGGCGTCAACGATGTCGACCCCATCACCCTCACCGTGCTCAACCTGTTCGGCGAGCACCGTCTGGACATTCATCAGGTCATCATCAGCGTGGTGCTTGCCGTGTTCGCCAACAACCTGTTCAAATTCGGGCTGATCGCAAGCCTGGGCGGACGCACCCTGGCCTGGCGCTGCCTGCCGACCTTCATCCTTTCCGGGGCGGGCATGCTGGGCGGGCTCCTCTTGCTCGGCACCGGCGTCGCTTGACGAGCGGCCAATTCCGACTTCTTTACTCAACTATTACTCTGGCGTTATACTCGCCAAGTACCCATCTCGTGTGTTACACAATAACGCAATGAACCAAACCACCATTCCTGACGTGCAAAGCTCGCACGACAGCCGCAATATTCCCATCAACAAGGTGGGTATCAAATCCATCCGCCACCCAATCAAGGTGGCCGAGCGCGACAACGGCGTGCAGCACACCATCGGTCTGTTCAACATGTACGTGCACCTGCCGGCCCATTTCAAGGGTACGCACATGTCGCGCTTCGTCGAGATTCTCAACCAGCACGAGCGCGAAATTTCAGTGGCCTCGTTCGAGCAGATCGTGCGCGAGATGGTGCAGCGCCTCGAGGCCGTGTCCGGCTACGTCGAGATGAGCTTCCCCTACTTCGTCAACAAGACCGCTCCGGTTTCCGGGGTGCAGAGTCTGCTCGATTACGAAGTCACCTACGTTGGCGAATTGCGCGACGGCGAGTACCACTTCACCATGAAAGTGGTGGTCCCGGTGACCAGCCTGTGCCCGTGCTCGAAGAAAATCTCGCAGTACGGCGCGCACAACCAGCGCTCGCACGTCACGCTGACCGCCAGCACCCACGAGCACGTCTGGATCGAAGAGCTGATCGATATCGCCGAAGACCAGGCCTCGTGCGAACTGTACGGCCTGCTCAAGCGCCCCGACGAAAAATTCGTCACCGAGCGCGCCTACGAAAACCCGAAATTCGTCGAGGACATGGTGCGCGACGTCGCCGCCGCGATGGACCGCGACGAGCGCATCCACGCCTACGTGGTGGAATCAGAAAACTTCGAATCCATCCACAACCACTCGGCCTACGCACTGATCGAGCGCGACAAGCGCCAGGGCTGAACGCTACCGTAGCAAGCCAGGCGGCATCCCCGAGGGATGCCGCTTTTGTTTGTGCGCCACGCCAGGGCAGTATGGCTAGGGACCGGCTGCTGCGTGCGGCGACAGCAGCGCCGGCAGCCGCTCCATGATGCGCTGCGCGGTTTCCACCGGATGCTCCAACGGGAACAGGTGCGAGCCGGCCTGTTGCGTGATCTGCATGCCGAAATGACGCCGGGCAAAAGCCAGGTCGGCCGGTTTCAGTACCCCCGACTGCTGCCCCACCACCAACAGCGTCGGCACCGTGAGACGACCGCGGTAACGAGGCAAATCATGCGGTAAACCTTCGAATACCTGGTATTCGACCAAGGGACGGAACTTGAGGCGGCGCCCGCCCTGCGCGTCGGGCACGGTGCCGTGTTCGGCGTAGTCGGCCAAGCAATCCGGATCGAATCGGGCGAATGCCGGTTTGCGGGCAAAATACTCGCGCACCCGCTGCACGCTGGGCCAGCTGTCACGCCGGCGCAGCGGATTGCCGCCCGGCGTGATCTTCTGGATGAACCCCAGGCGCTTCGCAAGCCAGACGGTGCGCGAACGCAAGGGGCCGAACAGCGGTGAGTCCAGGATCACCAGCGCGCGAAACAGTTCCGGCCGGCGCATGGCGGCATACAGCAGCAACACCCCGCCCAGGGAATGGCCGACCCCGATCACCGGCCGGCCATACTGTTCGATGTGGCGAATGCACTCGTCCACCAGATACGGCCAGCCGTCGGTCACCGGATAGGCGGGATCGTGCCCCACCGCGTCGAGATAGCCGATCTGGTACTGTTCGGCCAAGGTAGCGAGAAATTTGCGGTACACGCTCGCCGGAAAACTGTTGGCGTGGGCGAAATGAATAATCTCCCTCATGTTTTTGCCTTGCCCCTGATTCGTGTCAGATAATTTGAGTGATGGCTGCGCTATCATACGGTTCCGCTTTCCCGGCGACGTGGGTTCCCAAAAACGTCCGTCGCGGAACCTGGGCCGCGTGCCGTGGTCCTTCAGCTAGCCCCTAGAACGATGCCGTTATGTTGACCGTGACCCGATCTGCTTCGCTTTCCCTCTGGCAGCGCCTGACCCTGCTGCTGGCTTTGTTGTGCGCCTCGACGCTCGCCCTGGCGGTGGCGCAGGAAGACCTGCTGCCGCCGGAAAAGGCCTTTCCCGCCCGCCTCGAACAAAACGGCAACGACCTGCGGGTGATCTTCGAGATCGCCGACGGCTACTACCTCTACCGCGACCGCACCCACATCGTCTCGGACCCCGCCGGGCAGATCGGCGAGCCGGTCTTCCCCACTGCCGACGTGAAAAACGATCCGTTCTTCGGCAAGCAGAACGTCTACCACAAGCAAATCGCCATCACCGTGCCGCTCACGACGGCATCCGCAGACGGGCTCAAGCTCAAAGTCACCGCCCAGGGCTGCGCCGACGTCGGCGTCTGCTACCCCCCGCTGACCCAGACCCTCACCGTGGGCGGCCAGGCCGCCTCGACCCTGCCCTCCTGGCTGACCAGTACCGCAGTAGCAGGCACCGTCAGCGGCCAGAGCGATGCTATCCGGCTCGCCGGCCAGGGCTGGCTGACGACTCTCGGCACGTTCTTCCTGGCCGGGCTCGGCATGGCGTTCACCGCCTGCATGTACCCGCTGCTGCCCATCGTGTCCTCGCTGATCGCCGGCCAGGGCAACACTCTCACCCGCCGCCGCGGCTTCCAGCTGTCGCTGACCTACGTGCAGGGCCTCGCCCTGACCTATACCGCCGTCGGCGTGGTGGCCGGCCTGACCGGGTCGCTGCTCACGGTGTGGCTGCAGCAACCGGCCGTGGTGCTCACCGCCAGCGCCCTGCTGGTAGTCTTCGCGCTGTCGATGTTCGACGTATTCTCGATCCAGCTGCCCAGCAGCTGGCAGACGCGCTTGAGCGAAACCTCCAACCGTCTCAGCGGCGGCAAGGTCGCCACCGTATTCGGCATGGGAACGCTCTCCGCGCTGATCATCGGCCCCTGCGTGGCCCCCCCGCTGGCGTTGGCGCTGGGCTATATCGGCACCACCGGCGACGCCGTGCTGGGCGGCGCGGCGCTATACGCCATGGCGCTGGGCCTCGGCCTGCCGCTGATCCTGATCGGCACCTACGGCGGTCATATCCTGCCCCGGGCCGGTGCCTGGATGCGCGGCGTCAAGGGCGTCTTCGGCGTGGTCATGCTGGGCCTGTCGATCTGGCTTGCCACCCCGTTCCTGTCCGGCCCGCTGGTCATGCTGCTGTGGGCGGCGCTGGGCATCGGCTCGGCAGTCTTCCTCAAAACCTTCGAGAACCTGCCCGGCAACGCCCATCCGGTGGCGAAGATCGGCAAGGCCATCGGCCTCGCGCTGTTCCTGATCGGTGCCGCCCAGCTGATCGGGGTGCTGGGTGGCGAGACCAATCCACGTTACCCGCTGAAATGGCTGAGCGGCAGCAACGCCCAGGCACGCAGCATCACCCCGGTATTCCAGCGCGTCGGCAACCTGGCCGAACTCGATGCGAAACTGGCCAGTGCCGGCGGCAAACCGCTGCTGCTCGACTTCTACGCCGACTGGTGCGTCTCCTGCAAGGAAATGGACGAGTCCACCTTCGGCAACGCCCGCGTCGCCAACAAGCTGAACCAGTTTGTTCTGATCCGTGCCGACGTCACCGCCAACAGCGCCGAACAGCAGGCTCTGCTCAAGCGCTTCGGCCTGTTCGGTCCTCCCGGCATCATTCTGTTCAACGGTCAGGGCCGCGAGGCCGATCGTATCATCGGCTTCATGGAAGCCGAGCCGTTCCTGGCGCGGCTGCAAAAGCTGGCGCGCTAAGCCCCTGCTCACCCCACATGCCGCAACGTAGGATGGGGGTAGGCACTATTCCTTCGCGACGCTTGCCTCGCTCAGTCAGCGCCGTAGCCCATCGCAACGGATGGGTTCTGCCGCGCGTCGCCCATCCTACGAACCTGCAAAAACTGGCGCCTTAAGCCGCGTCGACTGCCGTGCCCGCCGGACAAGCCTGTTCCTCCCGGCTAGAATGACGGCTTGTCTCTTACCCGACGGGGTTCATTCATGCTGGACAAGGGTTTTGCCGGAATCGGCGTCATGGCCGTGCTACGAGTCGCCATCGTTGCACTCCTGGTCTGGGCCTGCCTGCAGGTCATCCTGCCCTTTCTCGGGGCGCTGACCTGGGCTGTGATCATCGCCATTTCCGCCTGGCCGCTGTACCAGCGCCTGACCCAGTGCCTACGCGGGCGCGGCAATCTCGCGGCCTTGCTGGTGGTTCTCCTGCTTGGCCTGGCGCTGGCCGTCCCCCTGGGGCTGATGGTACTGACGCTGACGGATACCTTGCCCCACCTGAACGGCATCGCCCACGGTCTGGCCAACTTCACCTTGCCACCCCCTCCCGCCTGGCTCGGCAAGATTCCGCTGACGGGTGAAGCGCTCACCCAGTACTGGGTCACGGCGCAGACCGATCTACCCGGCCTGCTCGCCCGGCTCAAGCCGTGGATCAACCAGGGGGCCCTGTGGCTGTTGGGACGCGGGGCAATGCTGGGGATCAGCCTGCTGGAAATCGTCATGGCCATCATCGTGGCCGGGCTGCTGCTGGCCAACGGCGAGGCGCTGTGGCGCATCGCCGAGCGCGTCATTAACAAGCTGGGCGGAGCCTCGGCCAGCGAGCTGCCTCAAGTGGTGGCACGCACGATACGCGGCGTCACCACCGGCGTGGTCGGCACCGCCCTGGCCCAGACCATCCTGTGCGTGATCGGGCTGCTGATTGCCGGGGTACCCGGCGCGCTGGCGCTCGGCTTTCTGTGTTTCGTGATCGCGGTGGCCCAACTGCCAACCCTGCTGGTCTGGCTGCCGGCGGCCGGCTGGGTGTTCTATACCGGCGCCACCGGGATGGGCGTGTTCCTGCTGCTGTGGGGCTTCCTGCTGGTCAACACCATCGACAACGTACTCAAGCCCCTGCTGATCAGCCAGGGCGCCAAACTGCCGCTGTCACTGATTTTCCTCGGCGTCATCGGCGGCCTGCTGGCCTGGGGCATCATCGGCCTGTTCATCGGCCCCACCCTGCTGGCGATCGGCTTCACGCTGTTCCAGTTCTGGCTCAACAACGACGAAGAGGCCGAAGCGAAGCCGGAACACCGCTGAAAACAACAGGCCGGAACACCGTCCGGCCTGTTGTCATCCCTCACCTCATACCAGCTCTAGCGCCAGCGCGGTGGCCTCGCCGCCGCCGATACACAGGCTGGCCACGCCCTTCTTGCCGCCTCGGCGCTGCAACGCTGCGATCAGCGTGACCAGGATACGCGCCCCGGAAGCCCCGATCGGGTGTCCCAGCGCGCAGGCGCCGCCGTTGACGTTGACCTTGTCGTGCGGCAAGCCCAGTTCCTGCATCGCGGCCATGGTGACCACGGCGAAAGCTTCGTTGATTTCGAACAGGTCGACCTCGTCGGCCTGCCAGCCGGTCTTGGCAAACAGCTGGCGCATGGCGCCGACCGGCGCCGTGGTGAACCAGGACGGCTCCTGGGCAAAGGTGCTATGGCCGACAATGCGGGCGAGCGGCGTGAGCCCACGTGCGCGTGCCTCGTCCTCACTCATCAACACCAGCGCCGCGGCACCATCGGAGATCGAGCTGGCGTTGGCCGCCGTAACGGTGCCGTCCGGCTTGAAGGCGGGTTTCAGGGAAGGAATCTTGTCCGGGCGGGCCTTGAGCGGCTGCTCGTCGGTATCGACCACGGTCTCGCCCGACCTGGCGGGCAACTTGACAGCGGCGATCTCGCCGGCGAAGGCACCGCTTTCGATCGCCGCCACCGCGCGCGCCAGCGAGCTCAGCGCGAACTCGTCCTGGGCGACCCGGCTGAAACCGAAGCGCTCGGCGCAAAGCTCGGCGAACACCCCCATCAGCTTACCCTTGTCGTAGGCGTCTTCCAGCCCGTCGAGGAACATGTGATCCTTGAGTTCGCCATGCCCGAGGCGCAGGCCGCCACGGGCCTTCGGGATCAGGTAAGGCGCGTTGGACATGCTTTCCATGCCGCCCGCCACCATCACCTTGGCCGAGCCGGCCAGCAGCAGATCGTGCGCCAGCATCACCGCCTTCATGCCCGAGCCGCACATCTTGTTGATGGTGGTGCAACCAGTCGCCAGCGGCAGCCCGGCCTTGAGACTGGCCTGCCTGGCCGGCGCCTGGCCCTGTCCGGCGGGCAGCACGCAGCCCATGATCACCTCGTCGACGCTGGCAGCGTCGATACCGGCGCGCTCGACCGCCGCCGCCATCGCCACCGCACCGAGTTCGCTCGCCGTCAGCGGCGACAGGCTGCCCTGCAGCCCTCCCATCGGGGTCCTGGCCATTCCGACGATCACGATAGACTGGTTCTGCATGCTGCACCTCGATAAAGGGAACGTTGATTCGATTACATTACGTTAACGTCAACGTAAAATCAATCACTCTGCAGCGGCTTCATCCCAAAGGCAGCGGCGACAGGCCATGCTGAGCGCGCGCCCGGTTGCAGGCCTCCTCGAACACGCCAATACCGGCACGCATGGCGAATTCGCGACAGGGTGACGGCCGATGTTCGTAGATACCGCAGCGAACTTCCTCACCGATCTTGCCGACCAGCGCGATGCAGCGCGGCCGGGCGTAATCGGTGCCACGCAACCGCACCAGGGAGGCGGTTTCCTCGTCGGCCAGCCGCTCCGGCACACGCCCTCCCGGCTCGCAGTCGAGCTCGGAACGGTGGAAGGTAACGCGGAAGGCGGCGCAGCAGGCGCCACAGGAAAGACAGGTATTGTGCAGGCGGTCCGTCACGAAGGAAGCTCCAGATGCAGGCTAGTTCCAAAAAGCCGTGGCAATGAGAACGCGAAGGCCAGTGCGCAGCGCGGCAGACAGCACGGCAAGGGTCCACCGAGCGGACCAAAAATTCGCACGCGGTCCAGGTAACGCCACCGGCAACGTTATCGCTTCCAAGGCAAAGTGGAATACGGTTCGGTTTTCTGGCGGATAATGCCTTCATGCCCTTCCCGCGGCAACCCTCGGCATGGGCGAATGACGTTACTGTGGGCAAATTCAGGCCAACGGTAGAAGCTTGGCGACGCACCGACAGCGGCGCGAGACCGGTATGGGAACGCGCAACAGCGCTTATCCCCCCACACTCACGGCGAGACGACACCATGCAACAGCATTGCCCCGGCTCCAACTGGCCCGACTACCGCGGCCACAGCCTGCTCAATCTCACCGCCACGTTGGCCGAAGCCCTCGGCTGCCCCATCGGCCACCCTCCGCTGCGACACCCGGCCCTGGCCGGGCTGGCGGCACGCCACCACGTGGTACTGCTGGTGATCGACGGGCTGGGAGAACAGCAGCTGCAGGCGCTCGGGCCGGAGAGCGCTCTGCGCCGGCACCAGCACGGCATGCTGACCTCGGTCTTCCCTCCCACCACGGCCGCAGCCATCACCACGCTGATGACCGGCGAGCCACCGGTGCGGCATGGGCTGACGGGCTGGCACGTTTACCAGAACAACCCGGAGCGCATTGTTGCCGCCCTGCCGCTGACGGTGCGCTGGCCGGAAGACGACACCAGCGATGCCGCCACCCTAGCCGAGACCCTGTTCGAGACACCCGCTCTATTCGACCGCTTCGACCGCCCGGCCACGGTGCTGCACCCGGCCTACATCAGCGACTCGCCTTACAGCCGCCAGCACTCGGGGCAGGCCCGGCGCCTACCCTATCGCGGCATCGAAGACGTGTTCGGCCAGCTGCAGCAGATCATGCACGCCGACGGTGGCCCGAGTTTTGTCTACGGCTACCTGCCGCAGCTCGACAGCACGATGCACGCCCACGGCACGCAAGCCGAGCCGGTGCGGCAGTTGTTCGCCCAGATCGACCAGGCGTTCCGGCAATTTACCGAATCACTGCGTGGCCAGGATGTCACCGTGCTGGTCACCGCCGATCACGGCTTCATCGATGCGCCGCTGGAGCGGCAGATCGATCTGGAAGACTATTCCGAACTGGTGGCCGATCTGCGCGCCCCCTTGTCCGGCGAGCGGCGCGTGGCGTTCTGCCACGTGCGGCCGGGCCGCTGCGAGGCCTTTCTCGCCAACGCCCGGCACCGGCTCGGCCACGCCGCTTGGTGCCTGGAAAGCCGGGTGCTGCTGGAGCAAGGCGTTTTCGGCCCCGGCCCGCAGCATGCGGAACTGGCGCAACGCATCGGCGAAGCGGTGCTGATCATGAAGGACGACTGGACCCTGCGCGACCTCGTGCCCGGCGAAAAGCCCTACTACCTCCCCGGCGTGCACGCCGGCGTCAGCGCGGCGGAGATGACGGTGCCGCTGATCGTGTTCCACGGCCGCTAGGCCGCATGGACTAGGCTCCCCTACCCTAATGGGGGGATGGTATCCGGCTGGCCTCCGTCGTAACGTAAGGCTATGAAAGCGAAGACTACCCTCCCTCTCGTCTACGCCTGCTCCGGCTGTTCCAGCGCCGCCCAGATGGCCAACGATTTTGCCCTGAAGCTGACCCGCGAAGGCTTGGCCGAGATGTCCTGCATCTCGGGAGTCGGGGGCGGCGTGCCGGCGCTGGTGCGGATGGCCCGCTCCGGCCGGCCGGTGCTGGCACTGGACGGCTGTCCGCTGGCCTGCGTCAAGGCCTGTCTCGCCAACGCCGGGGTCAGCGCCGACCGGCACGTGGTGTTGTCAGAGTACGGCGTGGTCAAGCGCAAGCATCACGATTACGACGCCGCCGAGGCCGAACGGCTGTGGCCACGGATACAGACCGAGTCGGAAGCCCTTGCCGACCAGCCCCGGGACCACGAAAAAAAAGGCTGAACCGCCTGGGTTCAGCCTGTGCCGAAATTCTCTTCCAGCTCGCGGATCGCTTGCCGGGTAACCCTGGCGGGCACCACCACACGGCGTACCGGCGGCATCTCGCCCAAAAGTACCTCTTCGAAGCAGATCGGGTGACCATTGTCCGACTCATCATCCGGCAGCAACACCCCCATGCGGTCAAGGTTGAGCGTGACGCTGCGGCTGCTGAAATAATCGGCCGGATGCTCCAGGATCTGCCGCACCTCGCGCAGCTTGCCGTCCAGGGTCAGCTCGGCCTTGAGTGCCGCCAAGTCGGTACGCACCGCCTCGAAACGGCTTTGCAGCGCCAGCGGTGAATCGGGCAAAGCCGGCCCCTGGTCCGCCATGGCATCCACCACGAGCTGGCCGGGAGCGCGCAGGGTCTTCAGTTTCAGCTCGACGCGCAGCAGCTCGCTTTCCAGCTCGACCCGCTGTGCCTCCTTGTCGCGCAAGCGACGGGCGATCACCTCGGTGAGGCGCTCTACCCCCCGCTCGGCCAGGCGCGGGACAAATTCATCGAGCGTGGCGCTGGGCAGGGTCAGGCGGTGGTTGTCGAAGCTGACCACCAGTTGCGGCACCTCGGCGACCACCTCGCCGTTCTGGCTGACCATGCCAAGGCGCTGGTTGTCGCTACGCTGCATGATGAGCAGGCAGAAAGCCACATCGCCGTTGCCGGGCCGGGCGAAGAAGGCGTCCAGTTCGGAACTGGTATGTAGCAGATCGAGCAGACTGGCGGGCGAGGAAAAGAACATGCCCAGGCGACGGTCGCTGGTGAAGCCGCGCCAGGACAGCTCCAGCACCTCCGGCAGATCCTGCGTCAGCTGCTCGGCAAAATCCAGCGTGCGCGCCATGCCCCGCAGCAACACGCGCGGATAGCCGGTGACCAGGCGCAGGCGCGGCTCGACTATCTCCACCACCCTCTCCAGTTCGGCCTGCAGCTGCCGCCGTGGCTTGGCTGAACCGTGACGGGGGCTCAGGAACAGGTCGACCAGTCGCTTCAGCATACGGAATTGCCAAGTGAAAGAGGACGGGTTGGACGGCGCGTCAGAACTGCTCGTCTTCGCGCAGGTAGCGCCATTGGCCAGTCGGCAGATCGCCCAGCATGACGTTGCCGATACGCACTCGCTTCAGCCCCACCACGTACAGGCCGACCTGCTCGCACATGCGACGGATCTGGCGCTTCTTGCCTTCGCGCAGGATGAAACGCAGCTGGTCTTCGTTCTGCCAGCTGACCTTGGCCGGGCGCAGCGACTGGCCGTCGAGCGACAGGCCGTGGTTGAGCAGTTTCAGGCCTTCGGGGCTCAGCTCGCCGGTGACGCGTACCAGGTACTCCTTTTCCACGGTGGAATTCTCGCCGATCAGCCGTTTAGCCACCACGCCGTCCTGGGTCAGCACCAGGAGGCCGACCGAATCGATATCGAGCCGGCCGGCCGGCGCCAATCCCTTGAGGTGGTTGGGGCTGAAGCGGATGCCGCTCTTGTCTCCCTCCCAGTGATTGGCCGGTACCGCCAGCATGGCGGCGGGCTTGTAGCCCTTTTCCGCCTGGCCCGAGACATAGCCCACCGGTTTGTTGAGCAGGATGGTGACGCGCTCCAACTGCGCCTTCTTCGCGCGCGGGTCGAGTTCGATGTGTTGATGCGGCAGCACCTTGAAGCCGAGCACCGCCACCTGGCCGTCCACTTTCACCCAGCCCTGCTCAATGTAGCTGTCGGCTTCGCGGCGCGAACAGATGCCAAGCTCGGCGAGACGTTTAGAAAGGCGTACGGGTTCCATGGCACATCCTGAAAGAAAAAAGCGGCTGCATGGCCGCCCGGTTGATCTGGCACGTATTGTAGGAGATAAGGCGGGCGGAGGCCATGACGGCATGCGCGCGGCAGGGCGTCGACGGTCCGCTCAAGGCGGTAAAAAAAAACCGGGCCCGCCGCTGGCGGACCCGGACAAGGGACCAATTACCAATATCGAAGCAAACCTGAAATCGGAGAAGGCGCGACGTCAAGACAGCCGAAACTCCCCAAAAAGCGTGCAGCGCCCGAACCGGATTCGCCGGGGCGAAAGCGCCGGTTCACATTCAGTGCTTGATAGGTCGTCACTATAGCGGCGGATTCGACATCGCGATATTCGTAAAAATTCTTATAATTCCAATTGAAACTCAAATAACAAATAAAAACCAATATGCATCATCGGCTATCGCGCTGCTGTTCGGCAGCAAACAGGAAATCCAGCAACGCCGGCGCGCTATCGAGCAGGTTGCGATTGCTGCCGTGAAACTCCGGGTGCCACTGAAAACCGGCGACAAAACCCTCTCCCTTCCAACGGATGGCTTCAACGATGCGGTCCTGCGCCGACACCGCCTCGATCGCCAGGTCGTTCCCCAAGTCCTTCACCGCCTGGTGATGAATGCTGTTGACATAGGCCGCAGCATACTCGGGATACAGTTGCGCCAAGTGAGACTCCGGCAGGATTTCGATGCGGTGGGAATACTTGTCGTAGAGGTCGGCATCGACATGCGGATGGGCGTCCGGATGCTGGGTCAGGATGTCCTGATACAGCGTCCCGCCCATGGCGACGTTGATCAGTTGGGCCCCGCGACAGATGCCCAGCACCGGCTTGCGCTGGAACACGAATTCCCAGAACAGCTCGATTTCGTAGAGGTCGCGGATGCGGTCGCCCGACCACTCCGGCCGCAATGCCTCCTCGCCGTAGCTCAGCGGGCAGACGTCGGACCCGCCCTGCAGCAGCAGGGCGTCGAGTTCGTGTACCACGCTCTTGATCGACAGACTGGAGCGCTGCACTTCCCCGCCCGTCTCGAGGGTCGGCACCATGAAGGCCAGCGCGCCGTGTGCCATCACCCAGTGCGCGATGGACTGCTCGATGTACTGGAGCACCTTGTTGCGGAACCCCAGCTCCTTGGGCGGGGTATGCATCAGCCGTGCCGATAGCCCTATCTTGAGGGGTCTCTTTTCCATAGGTCTGTGCTTTACTGGCTCCAACGCAGGCACTGCTGCCGCACCACCTCGGGCAGCAGGTTTTCCTGGCGCTGCAGCGCGCGTATCCAGCCGGCATCGTTGCCGCGATTCAGAGCATCGAGGCGCAACTCTCGGCAGGCGCCGTCGCTGCCCAGCTCGATGGCGTGCGGCTCCAGCATATCGAGCGTCAACAGGATGTCGTCGCGGATGGTGCGATGCTCCAGCGTGCGCGGATCGACAAACACGCCGTCGAAGCCGAAACGGCAGGCCTGGAAACGGTTGAAGCTGTACACTAGGTAATCGTCCTCGAGCGGCCGGTCGGGTTTTTCCACCAGCTGGCGGCGCACGATGGCCTGGATGTAGGCAGCAATGCGGGCTGCCTTCTCGACGCTCAACGGCGTATCCATCACGCGCACCTCGATGGTGCCGTATTCAGGCTTGGGCCGGATATCCCAATAGAAGTCTTTCATGCTTTCGACCACGCCGGTCCGCGTCATGTGCTCGAAGTAGCGCGTAAAATCGTCCCAGCAGAGCAGGAACGGTGCCCGACCCGAGAGCGGAAAGGCCGTTACCGAATTGATGCGGGCCGAATCGAAACCGGTATCCACTCCCTGCACGTACGGCGAGGAGGCCGACAGCGCGATGAAATGCGGAATGTAGCGCGACAAGGCGTGCAGCATGCACAGCGCTTCATCGGGGCCGGGACAGCCGATGTGCACATGTTGGCCGAACACGGTGAACTGCTTGGACAAATAACCGTACAAATCGCTCAAATGCCGAAACCGCGGCGTTTCGAAGATCTGGCGCTGGGTCCACTGCTGAAACGGATGGGTGCCGCCGCCGCACAGGCCGAGGTTGAGCTTGTCGGCCGCGCGCAGCAACTCGTTGCGGATCAGCTCGAGCTGGTCGATCAGTTCCTGGTAGCTGTTGCAGATGCCGGTCGACAGCTCGATCATGCAGTCCGTGATTTCCGGTTTGACCTCGCCCGGGACATCGACCCCTTTCATCAGACGCAGCAGGTCTTCCACGCTGGGGGCGAGGTCGTAGTCGTGACGGTTGACCACCTGAAGTTCCAGTTCCACTCCCATGGTCAGAGGGCGGGACGGGGCAAAACGTTCCAGGCTCATGATTTGATCTCCGCGCTGCGCTCCAGCGCCCATTTCACCAGCAGCGGCCCGGCCAGCTCCATCAGCACCACGGCACCGAGCAAGACCGAGTTCAGCTCCTGGCGCAGCGTGGGGAAGGAGAACCCCAGATCCGTCGCCAGCACGAAGGCCACGATCGATAGCGGCGTCAGCGCCAGCGACAGCGTCACGCCCTGACGCAGGCTGAGCCCGCTCAGCCGGGCAAACGCCAGCACCCCGACCAGTTTGGCCACGAAGCGACCCGACAGCAGAATCACCGCCATCACGGCACCGCTCAGCAACTGTCCTGGCGATAGCATCATGCCGCTCACCACGAACAGCACCACCACCAGCAGGCTGCCAGCGGCGCTGAAATGATCGGGGCAGACCCAGGGCCGCAGCCGCCGGCTGCGGAACACCACTCCGGCCAGCAGCGGTGCCAGCAAGGTGGAGAGGTTCAGTATCTGCAGCAAGGCGGTGGCGAGCAGAATCAGGCCGAACAGCAGCACGGTGGCCGCCTCGCTCTGCACGTCCATACTGCGCGACAGCCGCTCCACACCCCCCGCCAGCAGCAAGGCCACCAGCAGCGACCCGGTCAGCACGTACAGCGGCACGCTGATCGCCAACAGCGGGTTGCCGGCGGCACTGTGCATCCAGCCGGTGAGCAGCTTGACCAGCAGGATGGCGTAGATGCTGTTGAGCGTGGTCATGAGCAGCAGGCGCTCGGTGACCTGCCCTACTGACTGGAACTCGCTGACCACCCGGCTGACGATGGCCGGCGATGCCGCCATGGCGATGGCGGCCACACTCAGCGCCACCGGCGGCGAAACGCCCCACCAGGACAGCAGGGAGCCCACCACGACGAAGCTCAAGCCCGCCTCGGCGACGCTGCTGGCCAAGAGCCAGGGGTTGCGCCGCAACCAGCGCACGTCGACGCGGGCGCCCAGCTCGAACAGCAGCAGCGCCAACGCCAGGTCCAGCACCACGCGCAACCCGGAATCGTCCACCCGGAGCATGGGCTCCACTCCGGCCAGGCGGATCGCCATGCCGGTGGCGGAATACGCCACGATGCGCGGAAAACCCAGGCGCCGGTAACACCACTCGCCGGCCAGCCCGGTCAACACCAGCGTCACCGCGATCCAGAACACACCACCGACCGGCAGAGGCCAGGAAGGCAGGAAACTCTGCGCTGCACCCAGGGCCATGGCGTTCTCCAACGTCATTTCACGTATTACCACCATAGAACACTTTGCCGCCGCACAACGCCGGGGTGGGCCTTTCCCGGTACGACATCGGCGCGCATAATGCCGGCTCTTTCGCCTCTGGCCCGCCCCATGCTGCCGATTCTTTACCGCGACGAACGCCTGATCGCCATCCACAAGCCTTCCGGCCTGCTGGTGCACCGCACCGTGCTCGACCGTCACGAAACCCGCTTCGCCATCCAGCTGCTGCGCGACCAGATCGGCCAGCGCGTCTACCCGGTGCACCGTCTCGACAAGGGCACCTCGGGCGTGCTGTTGTTCGCGCTCGACCGCGACATGGGACGCGAGATGAGCTGGCAGTTCGAGCGCCAGCAGGTCGACAAGCGCTACCTGGCGGTGGTACGCGGCTGGCCGGATGAACAGGGCGAGATCGAGCACGCGCTGACGCGCCGCCCGGACGATCTGGAATGGGTGGGCGAAAAGGTCGACACCGCGCCGCAGGCGGCGCTGACGCGGTTTCGCCGCTTGGCCACAGTGGAGCTGCCGTACGCCGTCGACAAGTACCCGCAAAGCCGCTACGCGCTGGTCGAGCTGACGCCGGAAACCGGCCGGCGCCACCAGCTGCGCCGCCACCTCAAGCACATCGCCCATCCCATCATCGGCGACGCCACCTACGGCAAGGGCCGGCACAACCGGCTGTTCGGCGAACTGTTCGGCAGCCAGCGCCTGCTGCTGGCCTGCATGGAAATGCGCTTTGCCCACCCGGTCAGCGGCGAAACCGTGACCCTGACCGCGCCGCTGGCCGACGATTTTGCCGGCGTGGTGCGCGCCCTGGGCTGGGAGGACGCGCTGCCGTCCGCGTGGCTGGGAAGCGCGGCTTCGGCCAACCTTTGAGCAGGCGTCCGCGGCGCTCCGCGTCCGAGCGGGGTGCCGTGTGGCCGCCGCTGTGCACCGGCATGTGCCGCCTGGCGCGGCCAGGTTCTGGCAGCGGCGTCGCCGGCCATCGGCTACAATCTGCGCCTGACCGAAGAAAGACCGATTCATGCTGAGTTACCGTCACGCCTTTCACGCCGGCAACCACGCCGACGTGCTCAAGCACTTTGTCGAAGTCGAACTGCTGCGCTACCTCGGGCAGAAGGACAAGCCCTACTGGTACGTCGACACCCACGCCGGCGCCGGCTGCTACTCGCTGGAAGAAGGCTACGCCACCAAGAACGCCGAATTCGAGAGCGGCATCGCGCGGCTGTGGCAGCGCGACGACCTGCCCGAGGCGCTGGCCGGCTACGTCGAGGTGGTGCGCCGTCTCAATCCGGACGGCCGGCTGCGGCTCTACCCGGGCTCGCCCCTGGTGGCTAGCGAGGTGATGCCGGCCGGCGACAAGCTGCGCCTGTTCGAACTGCACCCCACCGACAGCCAGATCCTGCAGAACAACTTTGCCGACGCCGGGCGCCGGGTGCAGGTGCAGGCCGCCAACGGCTTCGAAGGCATCAAGGCGATCCTGCCGCCGCCGCCACGCCGCGCCCTGGTGCTGATCGATCCGCCGTACGAGGACAAGCGCGACTACCAGCACGTGGTGACGGCGCTCAAGGAAGGGCTGAAGCGTTTCGCCACCGGCACCTACGCGGTGTGGTATCCCTGCCTGCAACGCCAGGAAGCGAAGGAGCTGCCGCAGCAGCTGAAGAAGCTGCCGGTGAAGAGCTGGCTCAACGTCACGCTGTCGGTGCAAAGCCCCTCCAAGGATGGCTTCGGCATGCACGGCAGCGGCATGTTCATCCTCAACCCGCCGTGGACGCTACACGCCACGCTGCAGCAGGTGATGCCGTACCTGGTCGAGGTGCTGGCGCTCGACAAGGGAGCCGGCTTCACGCTGGAGCAGCACGAGAACTGAGGCTTCGGCCAACCTTATCTGTTTCCGCACGACAAAAAGCCCACTTTCGTGGGCTTTTTGCTGTCGGCTCGGTGCGCAAGCGGGCCAGGGTTCACTGCGTCACGGTGGCGCGGGGCTTGGCACCGATCATGTTGCCCTTGATGGCGAATACCTGCGCCAGCGCCGCCGTGGCCTGCTGGTCGCCCGCCAGCGGCGCGGGGTAGAAGGCGATGTGCTGCACGCCCCGGCTGTAGAGCTGGCTCACCGTCTTGGCCATCGGCTCGCCCGGCAGCGTGGCAAAACGGTCACACCCCGGCGCCGCCAGATCGAACACGGTCTTGGTCAGGCCGCCCGGATGGTTGGCCGCCAGGCGCACCACCTCGTGCAGGGCACGCTCCGGCACGCAGCCATCCTCGGCAGGCGCCACCGCGGCGACGGTGAAATCGTAACTGGACAGCATCTGCCGGAACACCTGGGCGTACTGGTTCGCCCCCTGGGCGCTCAGCAGCGGGGCGCGGTAAAGGGTTCGCGCCGTCTTGAGGTCGGGGTGCTCGCGCCGCACGATGGCGGCCAGTTCCAGGGCAAAGCGGTCCCACTGCCCGGTCATGCCCGGTTCTTGGCGGCCGCTTGCCGCGTCGCCAGACGCCGGTTCCTCGCTGAACAGCAAACCGTCGATCGGCCCGGCCAACGCCATCTCTTCGTAGAGCTGGCGCAGCAGCTGGCGCCCGCGCGCGCTGAACGGCGACAGCCGCGCCGTGACGGCGCCCGGACGCTCGACCGCGCCCGAGGCGGCCGCGCTGACCAGCAACGGCCCCCAGGCGTACACCGCCTGCACCGAGGTACGGGTCTTGATTTGCCAGACCACGCGGTTGAGCAGGTCGGCCCGCATCGGCAGACGCCGCGAGGGGAAGTACACGGCATCGGCGGTGCCGTTGCCGTCATGATCGGCGAACGCCTTCAGGTAAACGGTATTGATCCCGCTGGCGACGATGCGCTCGAGCAGATTGCCGAGGTTCTGATTCTGGCGATCTGGGTCCGGGTCGTAGATGTCGTCGATCGCGACATGCATGATCTTGCCGGGCAGCGTGATGATCTCGTGAGGCCCGGCACGCAGGGCCAGATCGGTGGCCAGATCGCTGAGACTGGTATCGCTTTCCAGTAGGATGCGGCGCAGCCCGGTCAGCGCGATGCGGCCGGTATTGGGGCCATCGTCCAGCGTCAGGTCGACCACCAGCCCCAGCTTGGCGGCAATCTCGACCAGCGACTGGTTATAGCTGCCGTACGGCCACACCATGATGCGCGGGGTCTGGCCGGTGTAGCGACGCAGGAAGGCGTTGTTATGGCGCAGGTCGGCCGCCACCCGGGCGCGGTATTCCTTCTCGGTTTCATAGCGGCCATCCCGGAAAATGCGGGTGGTGGCGGCCGGCTGGGTGTTGCCCTGGGGATTGGCCACCACGCCTTCATGCAGACCATAGGTGTGACTGGCGACTTCCACCAGCCCGCTTTTCACCATTTCCCTGATCTGGCTTTGCGACAGGAAGCGACTGCGCGGCACCGCCTGGCCGGCGAAGTTGACCATGCCGTCCTGCGGCTCCAGCCAACTGCCGACCAGAGCGATCTGGGCCGGCGCGTTGAACTGCTTCAGAATCGGGAAAACCTGGCTGTAGACATCCTCGTAGCCGTCGTCGAACGACAGCAGCACGGCCTTGGGCGGCAGCGGCTTCTTGCCGGCGCGATCCGCCAGCACGTCGTCGACGCTGACGAAGTGATAACCGTTGCTCTTGAACCACTGCATCTGGGCCAGGAAGGTGGCCGGGCTGATGGCGTACTGCGGAATCAGCGCCTGTTCTTTATCGGTGATTTCGTGATAGCCCAGTATCTGCAGCTGGGACGCCGCCAGGGTCAGGGTGGATGTCAGGGCGATAAGCAGGCCCATGGCAAGGGACAGGATGCGATTCATTGTCATCGGGTAGGTAGTTGCAACTAGCGGGTGAGGCAGGAATTGGACGTTGGCCAGTGGAGTCGACCCGCTGACATTACGATTTGTTACATCATAACAAAGAAGACGTCACAATCCGTAGCGGAACAGGTATCTGTTTGTTACTAATTGTAATTTGATGCAGAAGAAGCCCCGCCGGGGCCGGCGACCAGCACCATTCCGGCTGCCATCGCCGCAAAATTCAGAACAATAGCATATTTTGCACTGCCCGCCAAAGCAGCCGCACTGCCAACGTGGCCACCGGGCCACGCCAGATGCCCGCCCGACCGACACACTCTTTCCTTGCGGCGCCCCGACAAAACAAAAATGCCAGTCAGATCGACTGACTGGCATTGAACCGGCGGCGGGCTTTGGCCGTGCTTACTTCAACAGCTGGCTGATGTCCTTGGCTTCCCAGTGCGGGAAGTGCTTGCGCACCAGCGCGTTGAACTCCAGCTCGAAGGCACGCAGGCGGGCCAGTTCGTTGGCATCCTGGGCACTGCTGTCGCTCTGCGCGGCGCCGGTGATCATGCCGGCGCCGGCGGTGGCGTTGGACAAGCGATCGATCACGATCAGGTTGCCGCTGCCACGGCACTGGCGGTAGGCGTCGAACACCACCGGCGCATTGACGACGACGCGGCACAGGCCGAACTCGTTGAGCTTGAGCTCGTCGGCGGCATACTGCTCCATGGTGTTGACGTCGACGCGGTGCAGGATGTGCTCGACACGGCCGAACACGTTCTTGCCGGCCAGCTTGAAGGCGTACTCCTTGCCCACCTGCAACGGCACCTCGTTCATCCACACGATGTGGGCATCGAACGCCGCCGAGACCTGGGGTTCCACCTCGCCACTACGCACGATCATGTCGCCGCGCGAGCAGTCGATCTCGTCTTCCAGCGTCAGCGTGACGGCCTGGCCAACGTGGGCACTGGCCAGATCGCCGTCGGCGGTGACGATGGCCTTGACCTTGCTGGTCTTGCCCGACGGCAACACCATAATCTGGTCGCCCGGATGCACGCGGCCGGAGGCGATGGTGCCGCAGAAGCCGCGGAAGTCCAGGTGCGGGCGGTTGACGTACTGCACCGGCAGGCGGAAGGCGTCGAGCGCGGCGTCGTGCGACAGCTCGACCGATTCCAGCAGCTGCATGAAGGTGGCACCGTCGTACCACGGCGCGCGTTCGCTCGGCTTCACCACGTTGTCACCGCGCAGCGCCGAGATCGGCACAAAGCGGATGTCCGGAATCGCCAGGTGTTCGGCGAAGGCGAGGTAATCGTCACGGATCTTGTCGAACACCTCCTGGCTGAAGTCGACCAGGTCCATCTTGTTGATCGCCACGATGACGTGGCGGATGCCGAGCTGGCTGACGATGTAGCTGTGGCGGCGGGTCTGGGTCTGCACGCCGCGGCGGGCGTCGATCAGGATCACCGCCAGGTCCGAGGTGGAGGCGCCGGTGGCCATGTTGCGGGTGTACTGCTCGTGGCCCGGGCAGTCGGCGATGATGAACTTGCGCTTCTCGGTGGAGAAGTAGCGGTAGGCCACGTCGATGGTGATGCCCTGCTCGCGCTCGGCCTGCAGGCCGTCGACCAGCAAGGCCAGATCGATGTCCTCGTCGGTGGTGTTGTACTTCTTGCTGTCTTTCTGGATCGCGGCCAGCTGGTCTTCGAAGATCAGCTTGGAATCGTGCAGCAGCCGGCCGATCAGCGTGGATTTGCCGTCGTCGACGTTGCCGCAGGTTATGAAGCGCAGCAGATCCTTGTTTTCGTGCTGTTTCAGGTAGGCCAGGATATCGCTGGCGATCAGTTCGGATTGGTGAGACATGGTGGTATTCCGTCATCTTCGGCCAACGTGAGCCCGGGGGCGTTCACGTCGGCACGCGGTATTCGCGACAAGCTCGTCAGGACAGGCTTAGAAATAGCCTTCCATCTTCTTTTTCTCCATCGAGCCGGCCTGGTCGTGGTCGATCAGGCGGCCCTGGCGCTCGGAAGTGGTGGTGAGCAGCATTTCCTGGATGATCTCCGGCAGCGTGGCCGCTTCCGACTCGACCGCGCCGGTCAGCGGGTAACAGCCCAAGGTGCGGAAACGCACGCTGCGCATTTCCGGCACTTCGCCTTCCTTGAGCGGCAGGCGTTCGTCGTCGACCATCACCAGCATGCCGTCGCGGTTGACCACCGGGCGCGGCTTAGCGAAATAGAGCGGCACGATCTCGATGTTTTCGAGGTAGATGTACTGCCAGATGTCGAGCTCGGTCCAGTTGGACAGCGGGAACACGCGGATGCTCTCGCCCTTGTTGATCTTGCTGTTGTAGATGTTCCAGAGTTCCGGACGCTGGTTTTTCGGGTCCCAGCGATGGTTCTTGTCGCGGAAGGAATAAACACGCTCCTTGGCGCGCGACTTTTCCTCGTCGCGGCGCGCCCCGCCGAAGGCGGCGTCGAACTGGTACTTGTTCAGCGCCTGCTTCAGCGCCTCGGTCTTCATCACGTCGGTGTACTTGGCGCTGCCGTGGTCGAACGGATTGATATTGGCCGCCCGCCCTTCTTCGTTGGTGTGCACCAGCAGTTCCATGCCGACCTTGGCCGCCATGCGGTCGCGGAACGCGATCATGTCGCGGAACTTCCAGGTGGTGTCGACATGCAGCAGGGGGAACGGCGGCTTGCCCGGGTAGAACGCCTTGAGCGCGAGGTGCAGCATCACCGCCGAGTCCTTGCCGATGGAGTACAGCATCACCGGGTTCTCGAATTCCGCCGCCACTTCGCGAATGATATGGATCGACTCTGCTTCCAGTTGTTTGAGGTGAGTCAGTCTTGCTTCACTGATAGTCATCTTGCTCCGCCCGCTATTGGCACGTGGCCAGTTCTGTTCCTGCCAGCAGGCGGCACACCCGCCTGCCATTTGACGCCAATCTACCGGAAGCCCCCTAGCCAGGCAAAACCGAATGGATATATCAATATGCGCTATTGGAAGCAAAAAACTATCTAACCAGACATATAGCGGCGCCCCCGATGGCGGCCCGGTCTCCCACGGCGAGGATAAAGTTGTCCGGAGTCGGGAGATTGCTTATATAGTCAGCGGGGGAGAAAAAGAATGACAACACACGCCGCACCGATCCTGAGCCACGACGCCGCCCAGCCACCGGCCGGCTTGCCGGTTTCCGCCCCCGGCGGCACGCTCCGCCATACCCTGTCGTTGCCGCAGAAACTGACCGTCGCCACCTTTCCCGCCGCCCGGCTGAAACATCCCGGCATCGTCCCGCCCAGGGAGCAGGAACTGCGCGACGGGCTCTGCCTTTGGCATTACGACCTGCCGGCCTGGCATCCGCTGGCCAGCCTGCTGGCGCTCTCGGGGGTGCTCCCGGCCAAGGAGGCGGTGGGGCTGTGCTGCGACCTGCTGGGCGCGCTGATGTACGCCCACGCCCAGGGCGTGGCGCACGGCTGGCTGAGCCTGGACCATATCCTGCTCGACGACGAGCGCACGCCGCACCTGCTCGGGCTCGGGCTGTTGCCGGCACCGCCGGCGAATGCCCTGTCCCGCATGCGCCAGCGCGACCTCGCCGCGCTGGCCGGCATCCTGCACCAGTTGCTGACCGGCCAGCCGCCTGGCAGCACGCCGCTGCGGCAATTGAACCCGCTGATCGATGACGAACTGGACGCCATCATGGCGAGCGCCCTCGACACGACGCCGGGACAGGGTTTTGCCGACGCCGCCTCGCTGCTGGCGGCGCTGCAGGCCTGGCTCACCACCCAGCACCGCTTCATCAAGGGCAGCGCCAGCCCGACCGCCTGGGACAGCCTGCTGGAGCGCATGCGCTATTCGGCCGACTTTCCCGCCCTGTCGCAGGCGATCCAGGCCATCAACCAGGTGAGCGAGGACCATACCGGCCGGGTGCAAGAGCTGGCGGAAATCATCCTGCAGGACTTCTCCCTCACCAACAAGCTGCTGCGGGTGGTGAACTCGGTGCATTACAGCCACTTCGGCGGCGCGGTGAGCACGGTGTCGCGCGCCATCGTCATCCTCGGTTTCGACACCATCCGCAACCTGGCGATCACGCTGCTGCTGTTCGAACACATGCACAACAAGGCGCACGCGGCCACCTTGAAGGACACCGCGCTGCGCACCTTCTTCTGCGGCCTGCTGACGCGCGAACTGGCGCAGCACGGTGCCGCCGGGGACAGCGAGGAAGCGCTGATCTGCGGCATGTTCCACCACCTGGGCGAACTCCTGTGCCGCTTCTATTTCCGCGAAGAAAGCCGGCTGATCGACCTCAAGGTCGAGAACGGGCTCACCCTCACCCAGGCCACCATCCATACCCTGGGGCTGGATTTCGCCGCGCTGGGCATGAGCGTGGCCGAGCACTGGAGCTTCCCGGCACGCATCGTGCAGAGCATGGAGCTGCTGCCGGCCGGGCCGATCCGCCCGCCAGCCAGTGCCGCGGCGCGGCTGTGCATCCTGGCCAACCTGGCCGCCGAGCTGACGCAACTGACACAAGACCCCGGCAGCACCCCGCGCCAGCCGCTGGAGACGCTACTGGAACGCTATCAACGCGTGTTGCCGCTGAACGCGGAGCAGGCGATAGAGCACGTGCGTGCCGCGCTGCGGGCGTTCGACGAGCACGTCGAGCCGATCGGGGTCAGCGCCCGTCCCGACAGCTTCCTGGCGCGGCTGCGCGGCTCAGCGCTGCTCGCCGGCTCGACGCGTCCGGGCGTTCGCCCTCCGCCGCTCGCCCAAGCCATCCAGGCAGCCCGGCCGCAAGAGCTGGAGCTCGACCTGATGCTGGATTTCGCCGCCATGCCAGAGCCCTGCGAAGACAGCAGCGCGCGCCGCTTGAGCGCCGGCATGCAGGAGCTCACCCACGCCCTGCTCGGCCCGTTCAACCTGAACGAGCTGCTGCAGACCGTACTGGAAACGCTGTTTCGCGCCACCCCGTTCGAGCACGTGCTGCTGTGCACGCGCGACCCGCGGCTGGGACAGATGGTGGCGCGTTCCGGTTTTGGCGAGCGGATCGGTGCGATGATCCCAGCCTTCCGCTTCAGCCTACAGGAGCCCGCCAACGTGTTCTGCGTGGCGCTGGAGCACAACGCCGACATCCTGATCGAGGACGTCAACGCGCCGAATATCGCCAGCCGCATCCCCAACTGGCTGCGCCGAGCCACGCCGGCGGAGACCTTCCTGATCCTGCCGCTGGTACTGGAGAACAAGCCGATCGGCTGTCTGTACGGCGAACGCAGGCATGCCCATAGCCTGAAGCCCGACGCGGAAACGCTGAACCTGCTGAAGGCGCTGCGCAATCAGGCGCTGCTGGCGATCCGCCAGAAACAGTCCGCCGGCGGAGCCTGATGGCGGAACGCCGCGACGCCCCCTACCCGGCCCGTCTTGCCGGGGAACCGCGCCGGGTTTCGCGGTGTGCCGGACTATAATTGACGGGAATGACAGGGAAGGATTCGAATGTTTTGCGGCGTCGCATATTGACGTTTACGTAAACGTTACCTTATGTTCACGGAATCAGTGCACAAGGAGACATCATGGCAATCACCCGCATCGGCGTTATCGGCGCCGGCACCATGGGCAACGGCATCGCCCAGACCTTCGCCCGCCACGGCTTTCAGGTCACTCTGGTCGACACCTCGGCCGCGGCGCTGGAAAAGGGGCTCGCCACCATCCAGACGAGCCTCGCCAAGCTGGAAAAGAAGGCGCTGCTGAGCCCCGCCGACGTCGAGCTGACCCTCTCCAACATCACCACCGCCGACACGCTGGCCGCCCTGACCGGCTGCCAGCTGGTGGTGGAGGCCGCCACCGAGAACCCCGCGATCAAGGAAAAGATTTTCCGCGAGCTGGCGCGCACCTTGCCCACCGACGCCATCCTGGCGTCCAACACCTCGTCGATCTCGCTGACCCGCATCGCGGCCTGGGTGGAGTGCCCGGAGCGGGTGATCGGCATGCACTTCATGAACCCGGTGCCGCTGATGCCGCTGGTGGAGATCATCCGCGCGCTGCAGACCGACGATGCCACCCACCAGGCGGTGCACACGCTGGCGGTGGAAATCGGCAAGACCCCGGTAACGGTGAAGGACGGCCCGGGTTTCGTCTCCAACCGCGTGCTGATGCCGATGATCAACGAGGCGGCGTTCGCGCTGTACGAGAACCTGGCCAGCGCCGAGGACATCGACACCGTGATGAAGCTCGGCATGAACCACCCGATCGGCCCGCTGGCGTTGGCCGACCTGATCGGCCTGGACACCTGCCTTGCCATCATGGACATCCTTCACGACGAATTCCGCGACAGCAAGTACCGCGCCTGCCCGCTGCTGGCGCAACTGGTGGCGGCCGGCCGGCTCGGGCGCAAGAGCGGGCACGGCTTCTACCGCTACGACTGACGACACGGGGAGCACACGCACCCGGCGCATGGTCTAAACAGAACATGATAAAGGTTGGCCGAAGCCCCTGTTCATACCCGTCGCGGGAGCCATACCGGATCGCGGGCCCGGCGCAGAGGGTTTCCATGCGCTGCCGGCCCGCGCCGGGCAGCATCGAACACCGGCTCCTGTCCGGCCACGCGGAGGAGAAACCACGATGAGCACTGCCGTCCCCACCATCAAACTGCTGATCAACGGCGAATTCGTCGAGTCCAACACCAGCGACTGGCGCGACGTGGTCAACCCGGCCACGCAGCACGTGCTGGCGCGGGTACCGATGGCAACGCCGGAGGAAGTCGACGCCGCCGTAGCGGCGGCCAAGGAAGCCTTCAAGAGCTGGAAGAAGACGCCGATCGGCGCCCGCGCCCGCCTCTTCCTCAAGTATCAGCAGCTGATCCGCGACAACATGAAGGAGCTGGCGGCCATCCTCACCGCCGAGCAAGGCAAGACCCTGGCCGACGCCGAGGGCGACGTGTTCCGCGGCCTGGAAGTGGTCGAACACGCCGCCAACATCGGCAACCTGCAGCTGGGCGAGCACGCCGAGAACGTCGCCAGCGGCGTCGACACCTACACCGTGCAGCAACCGCTCGGGGTGTGCGCCGGCATCACGCCGTTCAACTTCCCGGCCATGATCCCGCTGTGGATGTTCCCGATGGCCATCGCCTGCGGCAACACCTTCGTGCTCAAGCCGTCCGAGCAGGACCCGATGGTGACGATGCGGCTGGTGGAACTGGCGATCGAGGCCGGCATTCCGCCCGGCGTGCTCAACGTGGTGCACGGCGGGCCCGAGGTGGTCAACGCGCTGTGCGACCACCCCGACATCAAGGCCTTGTCCTTCGTCGGCTCCACACCGGTCGGCACCCACGTCTACCAGCGCGCGAGCCAGGCCGGCAAGCGCGTGCAGTGCATGATGGGCGCCAAGAACCACGCCATCGTGCTGCCCGACGCCAACAAGGAACAGGCGCTCAACCAGCTGGTCGGCGCCGGATTCGGCGCCGCCGGCCAGCGTTGCATGGCGATCTCGGTGGCGGTACTGGTGGGCGAGGCGCAGGGCTGGATTCCCGAGCTGGTGGCCAAGGCCCGGGCGCTCAAGGTGGGGCCCGGCCGGGACAACCCGGACCTCGGGCCGCTGATTTCCCCCCGGTCGCGGGCGCGCGTCACGGGACTGATCGCCAAGGGCATCGAACAGGGCGCCAAGCTGGAGCTGGACGGCCGCGCCGTGCAGGTGCCCGGCCACGAGCACGGCAACTTCGTCGGCCCAACCCTCTTCAGCGGCGTGAAGCCCGGCATGGCGATCTACGACCAGGAAATCTTCGGGCCGGTGCTGTGCCTGGTGGGGGTGGATAGCCTCGACGAGGCCATCGAACTCATCAACGCCAATCCGCACGGCAACGGCACCGCCATCTTCACCCAGAGCGGCGCCGCGGCGCGCAAATTCCAGGAGGAGATCGACGTCGGCCAGGTGGGCATCAACGTGCCGATCCCGGTGCCGGTGCCCTTGTTCTCGTTCACCGGTTCGCGCGGTTCCAAACTGGGCGACCTGGGACCGTACGGCAAGCAGGTGATCCTGTTCTACACCCAGACCAAGACCGTCACCAGCCGCTGGTTCGACGACGCCGCCTCGAGCGGCAAGGTCAACACCACCATTGCGCTGCACTGACGCATCATCAGGCGCGGCGCGCCCATCCAACCCGGACGCGCCGCATATCGACATCCTCCCGCCGACCCGGCGGGGCTGACAAGATTGGCTGAAAACATGGACTTTGCCCTGACTGAACAACAGATCGCCTTCCAGGACGCCGCGCGCGCCTTCGCCACGCACGAACTGGCGCCGCATGCCGCGGAATGGGACGAACGCGAGGAGTTTCCGCTCGACGTCATCCGCCGCGCCGGCGAGATGGGCTTTCTCAGCCTGTACACGCCGGAAGCCTACGGCGGGCTGGGACTCAGCCGCCTCGACGCCGCCATCGTGTTCGAGGAACTGGCCGCCGGCTGCACCTCCACCGCCGCCTACCTCACCATCCACAACATGGTGAGCTGGATGATCGCCAGCTTCGCCAAGCCCGAGGTGGCCGAGCACTGGGTGCCGCAGATGGTGACGGGCGCCAAGCTCGGCAGCTACTGCCTGACCGAACCGGGCGCCGGCTCCGACGCCGCCTCGCTCAAGACCCACGCCGAGAAGAAGGGCGACGTTTACCTGCTCAACGGCTCCAAGATGTTCATCTCCGGCGCCGGCAGCACCGAGGTGCTGGTCGTGATGGCGCGCACCGGTGGCCCCGGCCCCAAAGGCGTGTCGGCCTTCGTGGTGCCGGCCGACGCACCGGGCGTGCAGTACGGCAAGAAGGAAAAGAAGATGGGCTGGAACAGCCAGCCCACGCGCGCCGTCACCTTCGACAACGTCGAGATTCCGGCCGCCAACCTGCTCGGCGAGGAAGGCCAGGGCTTCACCTTCGCCATGAAGGGGCTGGACGGCGGGCGCATCAACATCGCCACCTGCGCCGTCGGCACCGCCCAGGCCGCGCTCGCTGCCGCGCAGCGCTACGTGCAGGAGCGCCAGCAATTCGGCCATGCGCTGGCCGACTTCCAGACCGTGCAGTTCAAGCTCGCCGACATGCTGACCGAGCTCGTCGCCGCGCGCCAGATGGTGCGCCTGGCGGCGTGGAAGCTCGACAGCGGCAGCCCCGACGCCACCGCCTACTGCGCCATGGCCAAGCGCCTCGCCACCGATCTCGCCTTCAACGTCGCCAACCAGGCGCTGCAGCTCTTTGGCGGCTACGGCTACCTGAAGGATTTCCCGCTCGAGCGCCACGTGCGCGACCTGCGCGTGCACCAGATCCTGGAAGGCACCAACGAGGTGATGCGCATGATCGTGGCGCGCCACCTGCTGAAGGACGGCGCGCTCGACACACTGCGCTGAACGCCAGGCCGAACTAGGGGTCGGGAGGGTTGAAACACGACACATCGCTTCCAATCATGGCGATAGGTTTCGTCCCTCCTCCCCGCTCAACAACGGCCAGGACAGGCCACACAACAAGGAGAACATTTTGCCAAGCTACGCCCATCTCAACGTCGAAAAACACGGCCACACCGCGCTGGTAACCATCGCCAACCCGCCCGCCAACACCTGGAACCGGGAGAGCCTCTCCGCCCTCAAGGCGCTGGTGGCCGACCTCAACGCCGAGCGCGACATCTACGCCCTGGTCATCACCGGCGACGGCGAGAAGTTCTTCTCGGCCGGCGCCGACCTGACGCTGTTCGCCGACGGCAACAAGACCGTCGCCACCGAGATGACCATGCTGTTCGGCGAGGCCTTCGAGGCGCTCTCGGCGTTCCGTGGCGTCAGCATCGCCGCCGTCAACGGCTACGCCATGGGCGGCGGGCTGGAATGCGCCCTGGCCTGCGACATCCGCATCGCCGAGGAACAAGCTCAGATGGCGCTGCCGGAAGCGGCCGTCGGCCTGCTGCCCTGCGCCGGCGGCACCCAGCTGTTGCCCTGGCTGGTGGGCGAAGGCTGGGCCAAGCGCATGATCCTGTGCGGCGAGCGCGTGGACGCCGCCACCGCGCTGCGCATCGGGCTGGTGGAAGAAGTGGTCGGCAAGGGGCAGGCGCGCGCCGCCGCGCTGGCGCTGGCGGAGAAGGTGGCACGCCAGTCGCCGTCGTCGGTGGCGGCATGCAAGACGCTGGTGCAGCGCGCCCGTGTCGAGCCGCCGTCGTACAATCTGATCCACGAGCGCGAGCGCTTCATCAAGCTGTTCGACACCGAGGATCAGAAGGAAGGCGTCGGCGCCTTCCTGGAAAAGCGTCCGCCGCAGTGGAAGAATGCCTGAGAGCCGGCTCACGATCCGTCGCGAGCGTATCGCTGCGTGCCGATCTTCCGCGGAGACCCGCAAAGATTCGCACGCGGCACACCTGAACCCCGATCGGGAACGCTCCGCGAGACCGTAAGTCGATTCTGACTAGTTGGCCGAAAGGAACACCATGAACGACGAAGTCCTGTTTGAAGAACTGGCCAGCAGCAACGGCCGGCGCATCGGCGTGGCCACGCTCAACGCCGAGAAATCGCTCAACGCGCTGACGCTGGGCATGATCCGCCTGCTCGACGCGCAATTTCAGCGCTGGGCCGCCGACGACACCATCGCCTGCGTGCTGTTGCGCGGGGCCGGCGAACGGGCGTTCTGCGCCGGCGGCGACGTGCGCGCGGTGCGCGACGCCATCCTGGCCCACCACGGCGACGGTCCGATTCCCGAGGTGGTGACGTTCTTCCGCGAGGAATACACCCTCGACCACCGTCTGCACACCTTCCCCAAACCGGTCATCGTCTGGGGGCACGGCATCGTCATGGGCGGCGGGCTCGGCCTGATGGTCGGCGCCAGCCACCGTGTCGCCACGCCGGCCACGCGCATCGCCATGCCGGAAATCACCATCGGCCTGTACCCGGACGTGGCCGGCAGCTGGTTCCTGCAGCGCATGCCGGCCAAGCTCGGGCTGTTCCTCGGCCTGACCGGCGCCCCGCTCAACGCCCACGACGCGCTGATCGTCAACCTGGCCGACCATGTCGTCGCGCTGGACGGCTACCCCGAACTGCTGGCACGTCTGACCGACACCGCCTGGTCCGATACCGCTTCGGCCAACCACGCCGCCGTCACCGCCCTGCTTAACGACATGGAATGCGCTACCCACGCCTCCTTGCCGATGTCCAACGTCGAGCGCCAGCTGGTAGCCATCCACCGCCTGATGAACCGCGGCAGCCTCGCCGCCGTGGCGCAGGCGCTGGCCGACGGCCATTTCGACGACCCCTGGCTGCAGGCGGCGGCGCACAGCTTCGCCCACGGCAGCCCGAGCTCGGCTGCGGTCACCTGGGAAATCTACCGCCGCGCCAAGCACCTGTCGCTGGCCGAGGCGTTGCGCATGGAGCTGACCCTGTCGGTCAACTTCTGCAGCAAGCCGGACTTCCGCGAAGGCGTGCGCGCGCTGCTGGTGGACAAGGACCGCCAGCCGCAGTGGAGCCGCAAGACGTTGGCCGAAGTCGACCAGGCCTGGGTCGACAGCCACTTCACCACGCCGTGGGGGGATGGCGAACACCCGCTGGCGGCACTGGGCTGAGTTACCAACTTAAAGACGAGAGCCCGTTTCAGTAGGCGAGCGAGCCAACGCAGATTGGGTGCCGCCAGCACACAGAATCCGGAATGGACACGTAGTCCATGAGGATTCCGTATCGCCGAGCGGATGACTGCGTGCAACTCTCTCGCTGAACCGATCGAAGTTTGGCACGCACGGATTTGCCCAGCGAAAAATTCGCACGCAGCCTGCCTACACTCAAATGAAATGGGCACCTCAGGAGACAACCATGACTCACACCGCTTTCATCGGCCTCGGCAACATGGGCGGGCCGATGGCCCTCAATCTCCTCCGCAAGGGCTTTGCCATCAAGGTCTTCGACCTCTCCGCCGAGGCCATGCAAAGGTTGGCCGAAGCCGGCGCCACGGTCGCCACCAGCGCCGCCGATTGCGTCGCCGGAGCCGACATCGTGCTGTCGATGCTGCCCGCCAGCCACCACGTCGAGGGCCTGTACCTGGGTGAAAACGGCCTGCTCGCCCAACTGCCCAAGGGCACGCTGGTAATCGACTGCAGCACCATCGCCGCCGCCAGCGCCATCAAGGTGGCCGAGGCTGCGCTCGCCGCCGGCCTGCGCATGCTCGACGCGCCGGTATCGGGCGGCACCGCCGGCGCCGCCGCCGGCACCCTGACCTTCATCGTCGGCGGCGAAGCGGCCGACCTGGAACAGGCCCGCCCGCTGTTCGAGGCCATGGGCAAGAACGTGTTCCTCGCCGGTGGCCACGGCGCCGGCCAGAGCGCCAAGATCTGCAACAACATGATGCTCGGCATCCTGATGGCCGGCACCGCCGAGGCGCTGGCGCTGGGGGTCAAGAGCGGACTCGACCCCAAGGTGCTGTCCGAGATCATGGCCAAGAGCTCCGGCCGCAACTGGGCGCTGGAGCTGTACAACCCCTGGCCAGGGGTGATGGAAAACGTGCCGGCCAGCCGCGGCTACAGCGGCGGCTTCATGGCGGAAC
The DNA here is from genome assembly GCF_058781125.1 of Pseudogulbenkiania sp. FW507-F1. Lineage (NCBI taxonomy): Bacteria > Pseudomonadati > Pseudomonadota > Betaproteobacteria > Neisseriales > Chromobacteriaceae > Pseudogulbenkiania > Pseudogulbenkiania sp. FW507-F1. The sequence continues at coordinate 39,675 of NZ_JBYSWM010000002.1, forward strand.
TGATGCTGAAGGACCTGGGTCTGGCCGAGCAGGCGGCGCTGGCCTGCCACGCCGCCAACCCGCTCGGTGCCTTGGCGCGCAACCTGTACGAGGAGCACGTCGCCGACGGCCATGGCAAGCTCGACTTCTCCAGCATCCTCAAGCACTTCTACCGCGACTGAGCAGCAGGCCGCCCGGCCGCTTTCGGCCCCCGTCTCTGCGTACATCCAGGGAGACGGCCGGGCTGCCGCTCCGGCACAGCAGAGTCACGCCCTGCCCGGTCTCCTGTCTGATCGTACCTCGCAAGCGCTCAGCCGCAGCGTTTGGCCAGCTGCTGCGGGTCGCTCACGTAAGGATTGCCGCTGCCCTGCAACGCCACGATGCGCGCTTCGCGCTGGCGCTCCCATTCGTCCACCGGGTAGGTCTTGGCCCAGGCGCACATCAGCTGACGATCCTGGCTGCTCATGCGCAGGCCGTACTGGTCGTGCATGTAGAGGGTGATGCGCGCGGCGCGTCCGCGCACCTCTTCGCGCGGCTGCACGCGCCGGTTCTTGAAGTCGACGATGGTCCGACACTGGCCGTACATCGGGGTCGGATTGCGCGTCCAGGCGCCGTACGACAGGTTGCCGCGATCGCCGTTGACCTCGCCCACCGCCGGAACCAGGTTGTTCAGATCGCCCTCGGCCATGCGGAACGCCGCGTCGGTGGCCACGCAGTTCTTGCGCCCGCCCTGCTGCCAGCATTGCCGCTGATGCCCCAGCACCCACGCCGGCACCACGTGCTCCCACTCGATGCGACTGGCACGCGCGGCATTCTTGCGCGGCTGATACCCACAGGAAGCGAAATCGACGTCCTTGCCGCTGTACTTGCAGCCACAGTAGAAGTCTTCCTCCATGCCGGCAAAGACCTCCGGCAACACTTTCTTGGCGTTATTGAAGTCGCGGTGACCCACGCTGTGCTTGCCGGATACCAACGTGACCGCTTCGGCGGGGGGCGGAGTGTACGAGGAAACGTCCCGGGCGACGGGGGATGGACGGTCATGGCCGAGGCAGGCGCTCAGCAGCAGGGGCAACAGCAAAAACAGTAAGCGTTTCATGGCGGGTGGCAGGCAAAAAACCGCCACCCTAGCCCGCCCGCTCAGGACAACTCAAGCGCAGGAAACAAATATAAACAATTTAAAATAATGCTAAATAGATGGTTTATTTCAAAACAAATACTTGCAAATCATGTGGTGCTTCGCACCTCGTAGCCGCGCTTGACCAATTCCTTCTCCAGCTCGGACAAAGCGATGCCGACCAGCGCCGGCTGGCCGCTGAAACCGAACTCGATGTGCATCTGTGGGATGGCGTCGTTGCCGAAGTTGGGCAGGCTGGACAGCTTCAGCGCCGGGTAGCGCGCACTGAACGCCTCCATCAGCCCGATCAGGTCACCCTCGCGGGCGTTGATGGCGATCACGCTACGCTCGACATCCGGCACATCGTTCCGGAGGTGCGGGTAGTGCGTATCGAGCACCCACTCGATCATCGGCCACGCCATGGCCGGAAAGCCCGGCACGAAATGCACGTCATGCACCGAGAAACCCGCAATGCGGTTGACCGGGTTCGGGATCAGGCGCGCGCCGAGCGGGAACGCCCCCATGTTGATGCGGTGCGGATAGGCCTCGTCGCCGAAACGCTCCTCGATAATGGCGCGCGCCTCCGGATGCACCGCCAGCTCCACCCCCAGCGCACGGGCAGCACAGCCACGGGTATGGTCGTCCGGGGTGGCGCCGATGCCACCGAAGCTGAACACTAGGTCGCCACTGGCGAAGGCACGCTTCAACGCCGCCTCGATCCGACGCGGATCGTCTCCGAGGTACTCGGCCGCCACAAGTGGCATGCCGCGCGCGGCCAGGATACGGATCAGCGCCTGCAAATGCTTGTCCTGGCGCTTTCCAGACAACAATTCGTCGCCGATGATGATGGCTGCTACCTGCATGACTGGCTCCTGTCAGAGTGTTCGTGAATCAATCTGCTGCGCGCCCCATCCGGCCCGGCGAGGCACGCCGCCCACCGGCCGACGGTGCTTCGGCACTGACGGCAATGCCGTACTCCGGCGCGGTCAGGATTTGAGATGCGAGACCGAGCCGAGCAACGCGGTACCCCGCTCGCGTACGGCATAATACAGCCGCCCCACCCATTCGCGCAGCGCGGCGTGCGTCTCCTGCATCGCCCGCCCGGAAGGCAGGTACCACATCACGCCGCCACCATCGTAGCGCACGAGTCCGGTCGGTGCCGGCAGCACCTTCAGACCCTGCTCTTCGAACAGCGGCACGGCCCGAGCCAGGTGCCAGCCCTGGCTGACCAGCGTGATGGAGCGCACGCCGTCGGCCTTGAGGAGTTGCGCCGACAGGCGCGCGTTGTCGAACGTGGTATCCGAGCCCTGCTCGACCCAACGCGGCTGCACGCCGTAATCGCTCGCCAAGGTGCGGGCCATCACCGGCGCTTCCGCCTCGCCCCCTAGCGGCGCACCGCCGCTGACCAGCACGGGACAGCCACTGTGCCGCGCCAGGTAGGCGGCATAACGCAGCCGCATCAGGGTGTCGGCCGAGGGCTCGTTACGGCCGTATTCCGGCGCCGGCTTCTTGCCGCCCCCCAATACCACGATGGCACCGGTCTCCCGCACCTGGGACAGCGCCACCAGCGGAAAACGCTCGAGCGGACGGTTCAGCCACATCGCCATCTGCGGGGTCGCCAGGGCATACGACAAGCCCAGCGCGAGCGCAACGGCCACACTCCCCGTCCTCGGATGGCGCCGCCTCAGCCACAGCCCCAGTAGGACAAGCAGGATGACGTTGAGCGGAGGCAAGAAAAAAGCCCCGAGGAGCTGGTGAACCAGCACGCCGGGGCCAAGAGTCGCATTCATTGTCAGCTCGGGTCAGCCGCCCAGATAGGCGTTGCGCACGCGCTCGTCGTCCAGCAGCTCGCGCGCCGGGCCGCTCATGGTGATGCGGCCGCTCTCCATCACGTAGCCGCGCTGGCTGATCTCCAGCGCCAGCTTGGCGTTCTGCTCAACCAGCAGCATCGTCACGCCCTGCGCCGAGATCATCTGGATGATCTCGAAGATCTTCTGCACGATGATCGGCGCCAGGCCCATCGACGGTTCGTCCAGCAGCAACAGCTTGGGCTTGGACAGGATCGCCCGGCCCATCGCCACCATCTGCTGCTCGCCGCCCGACAGCGTGCCGGCCAGCTGTTTGAAGCGTTCCTTCAGGCGCGGGAACAGCTCGTAGACGTGTTCCAGCTCGTTCTGGATCGCCGCCTTGTCGTCGCGGTAGAACGCGCCCATCAGCAGGTTCTCTTCCACCGTCAGCTTGGCGAAGATGCCGCGACCTTCCGGCACCATGGCCAGGCCGTTGCGCACGAAGTTGTGCGCCGGAATCCCGGCGGTTTCCTTGCCGTCGTAGACGATGCTGCCGCCGGACTTCTTCTCCATCCCCACCAGCGTGCGCAGCGTCGAGGTCTTGCCGGCGCCGTTGGCGCCGATCAGCGTCACCAGTTCGCCCTGCTCGATGTGCAGGTCGATCCCCTTCACCGCATGGATGCCGCCGTACGACACCTGCAGGTTCTTCACGTCCAAGAGACTCATGCGTGGGCCGCTCCCAGGTAGGCTTCAATCACTTTCGGGTCCTTGCGCACCACTTCCGGCACGCCTTCGGCGATCTTCTTGCCGTAGTCGAGTACGGCGATGCGGTCGCACAGGCCCATCATCAGCTTCACGTCGTGTTCGATCAGCAGCACGGTCACGCCGTCCTTGCGGATCTTTTCCATCAGCACCTTGAGGTCTTCGGTTTCGCTCGGGTTCATGCCGGCGGCCGGTTCGTCGAGCGCCAACAGCTTGGGCTCGGTGGCCAGCGCACGGGCGATCTCCAGGCGGCGCTGGTGGCCGTACGACAGGTTGCGGGCGCGTTCAAAGGCGACGTCGGTGATGCCGACGTAGGCCAGCAGCTCCCACGCCTTGGCCTCGATCGCCTTCTCTTCGGCCATGGTCTTCTTGTCGCGCAGGATCGCACCCAGGGCGTTGGCCTTGGAGCGGATGTGGCGACCCACCATGACGTTCTCCAGCGCGGTCATCTCACCGAACAGGCGGATGTTCTGGAAGGTCCGGGCGATGCCGGTGCCGACCACCACGTGCGGCTTGGCGCGGAACAGGTCCTGGCCGTCGAAGGTGAAGGTACCTTCGTCGGGCTGATAGAGACCGGTCAACACGTTGAACAGCGTGGTCTTGCCGGCGCCGTTCGGGCCGATCAGGCCGTAGATCTCACCCTTGTTGATGGTCAGACCGACATTGTTCAGGGCATGCAGGCCGCCAAAGCGCTTGTTGATGCCTTCGATTTTCAGCAGAGCGTGTGCCATGGCTTAACCTTTCTTCGCGTCGTCGAACTCGGCCTTGCGGCGCTTGGACGGCCACATGCCTTCCGGACGCAGCAGCATCATGATGACCAAGGCGAGGCCGAAGATCAGCATGCGGGCGTTTTCCGGGTCGATCAGCATGCGACCGAAGGTGTGCATCTGCAGCGGGCCGATGACGTCGCGCAGCACTTCCGGCGCCACGGTCAGCACCACCGCCCCCAGGATCACGCCCGGGATGTGGCCCATGCCGCCCAGCACGATCATCGCCAGGATCATTACCGACTCCAACAGACCGAACGATTCCGGCGAGATGAAGCCCTGGAACGAGGCGAACAGGCCACCAGCCACACCACCCGACAGCGCGCCCAGCGAGAACGCCAAGAGCTTGATGTTGCGGATGTTGAGCCCCATCGCGGCGGCAGCGATCGAGTCTTCGCGCATCGCCACCCAGGCACGGCCGATGCGCGAGTGCTGCAGGCGCCAGGCCATGATCACCACCAGCACGGTCAGCGCCAGGAAGAAGTAGTAGTAAAGATAAACGCTGTTGAAGCTGTGGCCGGCGATCTCCAGCGGCTTGCCGAACGACAGCCCGCCGATCTTGACCGGATCGATCAGGTTGATACCCTGCGGGCCGTTGGTGATGTTGATCGGTGCGTTCAGGTTGTTCATGAAGATACGCACGATCTCACCGAAGCCCAGCGTCACGATCGCCAGGTAGTCGCCCTTCAGGCGCAGCACCGGGGTACCGAGCAGGATGCCGAAGAACGCTGCCACCAGTGCCCCCAGGGGGATGGTGATGTAGAACGGCAGGTGGATGTCGAAGTGCGGCGAACCCAGCAGCGCAAAGGTGTAGGCGCCGACGGCATAGAAGGCGATGAAGCCCAAGTCCAGCAGGCCGGCGAAGCCGACCACGATGTTGAGCCCCAGCGCCAGCATCACGTACAGCAGCGCGAAGTCGATGATGCGCAGCCACGAGTTGCCCAGCAGGCCGCCGACGACGAACGGCAGCACCGCGAGCACGATGGCCGACACGAGGAACAGGCCGACCTTCTTGTTGGTGTCGAGCTTGTTCATTTCTAGTGCCATGGTCATGTTTGTTTCTCCCCTTCGATCAGGCACGGTCGGCCATTTTTTCGCCCAGCAGGCCGGACGGACGGAAGATCAGCACCAGGATCAGCACCATGAAGGCGAAGATGTCCTGGTAGTGGCTGCCGAGGAAGCCGCCGGTCAGGGTGCCGATGTAGCCGGCGCCCAGGCTCTCGATGATGCCGAGCAGGATACCGCCCGCCACGGCGCCGCCGAGGTTGCCGATGCCGCCCAGGACCGCCGCGGTGAACGCCTTCAGGCCGATCAGGAAGCCCATGTAGTAGTGGGCCTGGTCGTAGTTGGTGGCGACCATCACGCCGGCGATGGCGCCGAGCGCGGAGCCCAGCATGAAGGTGGAGGAGATGATGGTGTTGACGTTGACGCCCATCAGCGAGGCCACGCCCGGGTTCTGGCTGGTGGCGCGCATGGCGCGGCCGAGCTTGGTCTTCTCGACCATGATCAACAGACCAGCCATGATCACCAGGCACAGCACGATGATCATGATCTGCAGCACGGTGATGCTGGCGCCGAAGATCTCGACGGTGTCATGACTCAGGATCGACGGGAACGGGATGTAGTTGCGGCCCCAGATCAGGATCGCCACCTGCTGCAGCACGATCGACAGGCCGATCGCGGTGATCAGCGGCGCCAGGCGCGGCGCGTTGCGCAGCGGACGGTAGGCGACGCGTTCGATGGTGTAGCCCAACAGCGCGCAGGCCGGAATGGCGATAACGAGACCAATCAGAACCAGTATCGGCCCCGGAAGGTTGACTCCGGCCCCCATCAGCGAGGTCACGACGGTGATGGTGACCATGGCCCCCATCATGACGACTTCGCCATGGGCGAAGTTGATCAGCCCCATGATCCCGTACACCATGGTGTAGCCCAGCGCGATCAGCGCGTAGATGCTACCCAGCACGAGGCCATTGAGTATCTGTTGCAAAAAAATGTCCACGGTGGGAATTCTCCTTTGATTGAAGACCCGACGACACGACGGGGGTGGCCCTCTTTTCGTTATCGTCCATCTAGCGTCCGGTTGATGACTTTTGCTGTCACTATCCGGAAACTTCGGCGGATTATGCGTGTGTCTACAATCGACTGTCAATCTTAACAAGAGCCCCAAAAACCCCTAAAGAATAGACTCCCAAACACGTCGCAAGTTATTGTTTTTTATGTATTTTTTTTATTAATCTCGAAACACAACCGAAACGCACTGCACTGCACCAGAACAAAACATCGCACGCCCCGGATTGAACCGACGATTTTCCTGCAGATTTTCGATCAAATAGCGATTTTCCGTCATGAGCTCTGATGGGCTGGCAAGAAAACGCCGTGAAAACAAGCTCTTTCCGTTGCTACTCGCGTCGAGCAACGGCAATTTTTGTTGTATACAAAATACAAAAGGCAACCCGCATCGGGCTGCCTTTTTTGCACCAGAACCGGACTCAAACCAGCTGGAACGGGTACACCGCGCCAAGTCCCATGATTTGGGTCAATTCATCGAGCGCGGTGCGGCATTCCAGCAACAGTTGCGGGTCACCGAGGTCTTCCGGGGACAGGCGATCGCGATAATGCTTGTCCACCCAGGCGTTCAGCGTGCCGAACAATTGCTCGGACATCATCACGCGCGGGTTGACCGCGGCGATTTCCGACTCGGACAAGGCCACGCGCAGACGCAGGCAGGCCGGCCCGCCGCCGTTCTGCATGCTTTGCTTGAGATCGAACACGCGCACCTCGTCGATCGGGCCGCCCGAGGCCTTGAGCTTCTCCAGGTAGGCCCAGACACGTTCGATATTGCGGCACTCTTCCGGCACCACGATGATCATGCCGCCGCCCGGCTTGGACAGCAGCTGACTATTGAAGAGGTAGCTCTTCACCGCCTCCTCCACCGACACTTCGGCCTGCGGCACCTCAATGGCGATGAAGTTGCCGCCTGCCGCCGCCAGCTTGCGGTCCAGCTCGGCCAGCACCTCGGCCTGATTCAGGAAGGACTTCTCGTGATGGAACAGCACGTTGCGGTTACCGACCGAGATCACGTCGTTGTGGAACACGCCGGCATCGATGGTGTCAGGGTCCTGCTGAGCGTAGACCACGCCCTCCTCCTTCAGGCCGTGCAGCCGGGCCACCGCCTGGCAGGCTTCCAGCGTCTGGCGTGCCGGGAACCGGGCCGGTTTCGGATAGCGGCTGTCGAAAGCAGCGGCACCAAACACGAAGAACTCCACACCGGCTCCGTCGTAACGGTCGCAGAAACGGGTATGGTTGGCTGCGCCTTCGTCGCCGAAGTGCATCTGCGCCGGCAGCGCCTCGTGCACCATGAAGCGCTCGCGGTCGGCAAACATCGCCTGCAGGATGCGGCGTGTGGTCGGGTGCTCGATCGAACGATGAAACTTGTTGTTCAGGTTGGCCGGGGTAAAGTGCACGCGGCCGTCGGCGGTGTCGCCGGACGGGCTGACGGTGGCCGCGTTGGCGGTCCACATGCAGGAGGCGGACGAGGCGGCCGCCAGGATGGCCGGTGCCTCCTTGGCCGCGCGCTCGATCACTTGCGCATCGCTGCCGCCAAAGCCGAGGCGACGCAGGCTCGCCACATCCGGGCGCTCGTGCGGCGCCAGCACGCCTTGCTTGAAGCCCAGGTCGTGAAGCGCCTTCATCTTGGCCAGCCCCTGCTTGGCGGCCAGCCTCGGGTTGGACACGGCGTTCTGGTTGCCGGTGGAAGCGACGTTGCCGTAGGACAGGCCGCTGTAGTTGTGCGTCGGGCCAACCAGGCCGTCGAAGTTCACTTCAAAAGCGTTGCTCACAGTACGATCCCCGGAGAAAGTTGAGTCGGAACGGTCAGGCTGTCGCACTCCAGCGAAGCGACCGGCCAGGCACAGTAATCGGCTGCATAGTAGGCGCTGGGGCGATGATTGCCCGAGGCGCCGATGCCACCGAACGGAGCGGCGCTGGAGGCACCCGTCAGCGGCTTGTTCCAGTTCACCACGCCGGCACGGCTTTCCAGCAGATAGCGCTCGTATTCGGCACGGTCGTCGGACAGCACGCCGCCAGCCAGGCCGAAGCGGGTGTCGTTGGCGATCTCGATGGCCTGGTCGAACGAGGTGTAGCGGATCACCTGCAGCAGCGGGCCGAAGAATTCGTCATCCGGACGCTGGGCATCGGTGGTGTCGATGATGCCCGGCGACAGAATGGCGCCAGTCTCGGACAGGCGGCGCATTTCCAGCAGCACCTTGCCGCCGTTCTCACGCAACGTGGCCTGCGCCTTGAGCAGCACATCGGCCGCGGTGTTGGAAATCACCGAACCCATGAACGGAGCCGGTTCTTCGTTGTAGAGCCCCACCTTGAGCTTGGCGGCGACCTCGACCAAACGTCCGACGAAGGCATCGCCCCACTCCCCTGCCGGGACCAGCAGGCGGCGGGCGCAGGTACAGCGCTGGCCGGCGGAGATGAAGGCAGACTGGATCACGTGGTGCACGGCGGCATCGACCTCGGCCACCTTACCCACGATCAGCGGATTGTTGCCGCCCATCTCCAGCGCCAGGATCTTCTCCGGCTGGCCGCCGAAGGTCTTGTGCAGCAGGTTGCCGGTGGCGGAACTGCCGGTGAAGAACAGGCCGTCGATGCCGGCATGGTTGGCCAAGGCGATGCCGGTTTCCTTGGCGCCCTGGGCCAGGTTGATCACGCCCGCCGGCAAGCCGGCTTGCTGCCACAGCTTGACGGTTTCCTCGGCGGTCCACGGCGTCAGTTCGGACGGCTTGAAGATCACGGTGTTGCCGGCCAAGAGTGCCGGCACGATATGGCCGTTGGGCAGGTGGCCCGGGAAGTTGTACGGACCGAACACCGCCACCACGCCGTGGGGCTTGTGGCGCAATACCGCCTGAGCGTCGCCCATGGGGGCGGCGCGCTCGCCGGTGCGCTCGTTGTACGATTTGACCGAGATGTCGACCTTGTTGACCATGGTGGTCACCTCGGTCAGCGCTTCCCACATCGGCTTGCCGGTTTCCTTTGCGATCACCTCGGCCAAAGCATTCTTGTTGGCGGCCAGAAGCTCGCCGAAACGACGGGCAATGGCTACCCGCTCGTCAAAAGAAGTGCGCGACCAACTCTTGAAGGCGGCGCGAGCGGCGGCAACGGCGGCGTCGATTTGAGCCGGCGAGGCGCCCTTGCCTTCCCAGATCAGCTCGGTCGTGGCCGGGTTGGTCTTTTTCAACGGCTCGCCGTCACCGGCCAGCCAGGTTCCATTGATACACAGCGTTGTCATTTAGATAGTCTCCTTGGGCGAGAGCGTGACACAGCGCACCGGGTCACCTTCGCCCACTTGCAGGGCGTGCGCCTCTTCGGGCGTCAGCAGAATCTCGTTATCGACGACAGTGGTTTCCGCCAGGATCACGCGGAAGCCTTCAAACTGGGTGTTCGACACCAGCAGGTTCTTGCGCTCGCCCTCGACCGGAGCGGTCACGACGCGGACGCTGGCCATGACACTCTGCTTCACGGCGCGAATTTCGCTGGTATAGGCCTGCACCGTCGGACCGGCGTCGAAAATGTCGACGTAGCCCTCGTAACGGAAGCCCTCGGACTCCAGCATGGCGACCGCCGGCCGGGTGTTCTCGTGAGTCTTCCCGATCACGGCCCGGGCTTCGGGCGACAGAAAATCGATGTACACCGGGTGCTTGGGCATCAGTTCGGCGACGAAAGCCTTCTGCCCGACCCCGGTCAGGTAGTCGGCTTCGGCGAACTCCATGGAGAAGAAGTGCCGGCCCAGTGCCTCCCAGAACGGCGACTTGCCATCGCTGTCCGAGACCCCGCGCATTTCGGCCACCACCATCTTGCCGAACAGGTCGGCGAACTGAGCCAGGAACAGGAAGCGGCTCTTCGACAGCAAGCCACCGTTGCGGTTGACGCGGTAATCCGGGTGCAGGAACAGCGTGCACAATTCCGAATAGCCGGTGTGGTCGTTGGACAGGAACAGGGTGTCGTGGCGTGAATAGACGTTCAACTCTTCCGAGGCGTGCACGATGGTGCCGACACGGTAGTTGTACCAAGGCTCGTGCAGGCCGACCGCCGCCTCCAGGGCGCAGATGCCAGCGACGGTGCCGTTGCTGCCGTCTTCCAGCACAAACACGTAGCCTTGTTCGGCCAACTCGGCCTCACCGCTGAACGAGCGCACCGAGCGCAGGATGCGCTTGGCCAGGCGTTCCTCGTTGATCGGCAGCGACGTCAGGCCCACGCCGGCACTGGCCGCCAATTTCATCAGCCCCGGCAGGTCATCGCGGGTAATGGGACGGATCACCATCATGATTGTTTCTCCTTGGCCTCGTGCAGCGGCACCACACGCACCGGCTGGCCGTTCGACAGCGCCAGCGCCTGGGCGACATCCTGGGTAATCAGCGCCATCCCGTTGACCAAGGCCACGCGGGCCGCCACCGCGGCAAAGCGGTCGGTGCCGCCATTGCTGAGCAACATGGTGGTGGCGGACGGCGGCAGGCTGGCCGACACTTCCACCGGATAGGTACCGCTGCATTCGACGGTCCACAGCCGGTCGACGTCGGCGGTCAGCACCGCGCCGCCATCGAAGATGTCGAGGTAGTTGTCGGCCTCGAAGCCCTCGCTGGTCAGCAGCATGAACGGCCGCTCGAAATCCGGGTGGACCTGGCCGATGGCGTTCTGCGCCTCGTCCGGCAGCAAGGGCACGTAGATCGGGTAGGCCGGCATCAGTTCGGCGATGAAGGTCTTGCTGTGCGAGACGAAGGCCTGCTCCACCTGGATGAAATCCATATTGAAGAAGCGCCGGCCGATGGCGTTCCAGAACGGCGACTGTCCCTGCTCGTCGTGGATGCCCTGCATCTCGGCCAGGATGCGCTTGCCGAAGCGCTCACGCTGCCCGGCGATGAACAACAGACGGGCACGAGACAACAATTCACTGCCCAACTCCCCGTAGGCCGGGTCGGAATAGAAACCGCACAACTGCACCATCCCGGTCAGGTCGTGGCAGATATTCAGCACATGGATGCGGTTGTTGACCTTGAGCGGACGCGAGGCGTGCACGAAGGTCTCGCTGCGATAGCTGTAGAACGGTTCATCGAAACCGGCGGAAGCGCTGATCGAGGCGGTCCCCACCACCTCGCCGTGCTCTTCCAGCACGAACATATAGAATTCGCGGCCGGTATCCGGCACCGCCTCGTGCTCGAAAGCGCTGGCCGATTGCTGGATACGCTCGAACAGCTTGTCCCGGTCATTGGGCAAACTGGTCACGCCGATGCCGCTGGCCACTGCCATGCGCTCGATTGCAGGCAGATCGGAGGTCCGGACTGGACGGACGACTAACATGGGCAAGCCCTCCCAAGCATGTCAAATCATTGTCACGACGTTTTTCAGGCGCAGCCGTCCCCTACGACCTGCTCAGCTGGGCAGGTCGCGGGTGAAAAACGTCAATTGTTAAGAAAAGGGGGCGGGTTTAGCGGACGCTAACCAGGCTGGCGATGGCGGCATCGAGGCGGGCGAGGCCCTCGTCGATGTCCTTGTCCTCAACCACCAGGGACGGCGCCAGGCGCACCACGTTCAGCCCTGCGACCAATACCATCAGGCGTTCTTTCTCGGCGGCCTTGAGGAAGTCCTTGGCACGGCCGGCGTACTCGTCGGCCAGCACGCAGCCGATCAACAGGCCCATGCCGCGCACGGTCTTGAACACGTGGTACTTGGCGTTGATGGCGTTCAGGCCGGCCACGAAACGATCATGCTTGGCGCGCACACCCTCCAGCACTTCCGGACGGCTGATGATCTCGACTACCTTGCCGGCGATGGCGGATGCCAGCGGGTTACCGCCGTAGGTAGTGCCGTGGGTGCCGACGCCGAGACTCTTGGCGATGGCAGCGGTCGTCAGGATGGCACCAACCGGGAAGCCGCCGCCCAGGCCCTTGGCCGAGGACAGGATGTCCGGGGTCACACCGTAAGACTGGTAGGCATAGAGCGTGCCGCAACGGCCGACACCGGTCTGCACTTCGTCGAAGATCAGCAGCGCGTTGTGCTGGTTACACAGCTCGCGGGCCGCTTCCAGGTAGGCCTTGTCGGCCGGCAGCACGCCGCCCTCGCCTTGCACCGGCTCGATCACCACGGCGCAGGTCTTGTCGGAGATGGCGGCCTTGAGGGACTCGATACTGTTGAACTCGACGTGGGTGATACCAGCCGGATTGGGGCCGAAACCCTCGCTATACTTGGGCTGGCCGCCGACGTTGACGGTGAACACGGTACGACCGTGGAACGAGTTCTTGCAGGAAATGATTTCGTACTTGTCGGCACCGAAGTGATCGGTGGCGTACTTGCGGGCCAGTTTGAAGGCCGCTTCGTTGGCTTCGGCACCGGAGTTGCACAGGAACACACGCTCGGCAAAGGTCAGCTCGGTCAGACGGGTCGCCAGTTGCAGCGCCGGTTCGTTGGTGAAGACGTTGGACAGGTGCCACAGTTTGTTGCCCTGCTCGGTCAGCGCGGCCACCAGCTCCGGGTGGCAGTGACCGAGCGAGTTGACGGCGATGCCGCCAGCGAAATCGATGTACTCATTGCCCTGCTGATCCCATACACGGGAACCCAGCCCTTTCACCGGAATGAACTCGACGGGAGAGTAGTTGGGGACCATGACCTGGTCGAAGGTAGCGCGGGTAACAGCGTTGCTCATCTTGATAGTTCCTTCGTGCAGTAACGGGTACTTTTGGATAATTGTCCGAATCATTCTAATCGAATCCGCAAACAGCCCCATATCCGGTTTGCGACATGCGATTACAAAAACCTCGGAGCCCGAAAGAGCGTGAATTCAGCGCAAATCAGGCCAGATTGCGCATTTCGGATAGCTTATTACGGTCAGGAACGCGGATTTCCCGGCCTTCCACCACGATCCCGGCTTGCTCGGCGAGTTTTTGCAGAACCCGGGAGAACGTTTCCGGGGTCAGGTTAAGGCGTGAGGCCAGCGTCTGTTTGTTGACCGGCAGGTTGACCACATTGTCGTCGCTGTCCTCCAGGCTGTTGAGCAGGTAGCCCACCACGCGCTCCACGGCCGACTCCAGCGTGTAGGTCTCGACATCCTTGAGCAGCGTACGCAGCCGCATCGACAAGCCCGCCAGCATGCGCCGTGCCAGGCGGCTGTCGTCATCCAGCGCGGTAAACAGGGTTTCGGCTGGGATGAACAGCACCAGCGAATCTTCCACCGCCTGCGCCATCACCGGGTAGGGCTGCTCGAGAAACATCACGGCTTCGCCGAAGCTTTGCGAAGGGTGAATGATTTCGATCACTTTCTCGGTTCCCTGGCGCGCGACGATGGCGATCTTGATACGGCCGTACACCAGCACGTACATGCCCTGGCACGGGTCGCCACGCTGGAACAGCATCTGCCCCTTTTCGTAGCGCTGCTCGATCGCCCTTTCGGCCAACCTTGCCAGTTCGTCCTCGTGGCAAACGCTGAACAATGGAATGTGCTTGAGAAAGGCGTGCGTTGACGGCCCAGACATGATTTTCTCCCTCGATTCTTGACTCTGATCATTCAGCTCGGACGGCGTGCGTCCGATACTCCCTAATACCCCATCCGGAGTTGTATGAAGATGCGACCGCTATCCCCCACCCCCACTCCCAGCCCCGGCCTGGCTCCAAAACCATCGCCGGCAGTCACGCTACCGGCCTTCTTGCAGGCACCGCACCGCGTGGCCTTCCTGCCCGGCATGGTGTTCGCCATCACGCTCTTGGCAGGCTGGTCACTGGAAATGAGCCGCCGTCTGACAGGCTTTGCCCTGCCGCTATCCATCCCCGCCACGCTGGCGCACGGTTTCCTGATGCTGTACGGCATTTTTCCGTTCTTTATGACCGGCTTCATCCTGACCGCCGGACCACGCTGGCTCAACGTCGATGCACCGTCTCGCGCCCGCTACCTGGCCATTCCGGCACTGATGGCGGGCGGCCTGGTGTTGTGGCTCGCCGCCCTGGCGCTGGGCCCGGGCCTGGCCGTGGCCGGCCTGTTGAGTTATGCGCTGGGCTTTTCCGGACTGGTGCTGGTCTTCGGCCAGATCATCCTGGCCAGTCCACAACCTGACCGGCGCCACGCCATCGCGGTGGAACTGGCCTTCATCGTCGGCCTCGCCGGGCTGATGGCCGCCCTCTACTGGCTGCTCAGCGGCGACACCCTCGGCTGGGCGGTGATGCGTGACCTGGCGCTATGGGGCTTTTTGCTGCCGGTCTTCCTGACCGTCAGCCATCGCATGGTACCGTTCTTTTCCTCGAGCGTGCTTGCCGGCTATACCGTATGGCGACCGAACTGGCTGCTCTATGCCTTGCTGGCCGGCTCGTTCGGCCACGGCCTGCTGCACATCGCCGGCGTCACCACCCTGCCCGCCGACCTGCCATTCGCCCTGCTGCTGGCCTACACCTCGTGGCGCTGGCAGTTGCGTGCCAGCCTGTCGGTGCGCTTGCTGGGCATGCTGCACCTGGCCTTTGCCTGGCTGGCGATCGGTTTCACCCTGTACGTCCTGCAAGAAGGGGCCGCCCTCTTCGGCCAACCCCTGCTGGGGCTCGCGCCGCTGCACGCCATCACCACCGGCTTCTTCCTGACCATGATGATCGCCTTCGTGACACGGGTCAGTCTCGGCCATTCAGGGCGGCCGCTGGAAGCCAGTCCTGGGATATGGCGGCTTTACCTCGCCGCCCACTGGATGGCGCTGGCGCGGGTGCTCGCCGACCTCCTCCCCGCTGGGCTGACCAGCGTGCTGTATGTGGTCGCCGCCGGCGGCTGGCTGCTCACGCTGCTATGCTGGGGTAGGCTGTTCATCCCGGCCTACTTGAAGCGGCGCGAGGACGGCAAGCCCGGCTAAGTATCGATTTTCTCCGTAGCGCACCTACCGACCCGACCACCCGACCAAGAGACCCATCATGCCAGCCCAAGACCTGAGAAACATGGCCCCGCCCGGGCCGATCGAAATCATCCTCAATGCGGCCGATGAGCTTCAAGCAGGAGGCGAAGCCTCCTTCATCCTACCGCACTTTCCCGGCCCGCTGATCCCGATGCTGGACGAGTATGCCGCACTCGAGTACCGCTTCGAAACCGGCAGCGAAGGCGGTGTGCTGCTGCACCTGCGCCGTCCGGCGGAGGACTGAGCGCGATACGGCGGCGCCCTCACACCCAAGGCAACAAAAAAGCCCGCGCATGCGCGGGCTTTTCACTGGCAGCGATCAGACTCAGCTGCCGGCCTTCAGACCGAAGGAGTCGGCGGTTTCGCGCGCCGTCTTGGCTTCGTCTTCCAGCAGGGCCTTGATCGACAGGCGGATACGGCCGCGGTCGTCCATCTCGATCGCCTTGACCTTCACCACCTGGCCTTCTTTCAGGTAGTCGGACACGTTCTTGATACGCTCGTTGGCGATCTGCGAGATGTGTACCAGACCATCCTTGCCCGGCAGGATCGATACGATGGCGCCGACGTTGTTGTCGAGAATCTTCACCACGGTGCCTTCGTAGATCTTGCCCACTTCGACTTCGACGGTGATTTCCTCGATGCGCTTCTTGGCGGCATCGGCACCTTCCTGGGTCACCGAAGCGATGGTGATGGTACCGTCTTCCTCGATGTTGATCTCGGTACCGGTATCCTTGGTGATCGAGCGGATGGTCTCGCCACCCTTGCCGATCACTTCACGGATCTTGTCCGGGTTGATCTTCATCACGAACAGGCGCGGAGCGTGGGTGGACAGCTGCTGCGGACCCTCCACGGCTTCCTTCATCAGGCCGAGGATGTGCAGGCGGCCTTCCTTGGCCTGGTCGAGTGCGACCTGCATGATTTCCTTGGTGATGCCCTGGATCTTGATATCCATCTGCAGCGCGGTCACGCCTTCGGCAGTACCGGCCACCTTGAAGTCCATGTCGCCCAGGTGATCTTCGTCACCCAGGATGTCGGTCAGCACGGCGAAACGGTTGCCCTCCAGGATCAGGCCCATGGCGATACCCGCCACGTGCGCCTTCAGCGGCACGCCGGCGTTCAACAGCGCCAAGCAGCCACCGCATACCGACGCCATCGACGAGGAGCCGTTGGACTCGGTGATTTCCGACACCACGCGCATCGAGTAACCGAACTCGTCGGCGGACGGCAGCACCTGCGCCAGGGCACGCTTGGCCAGACGGCCATGGCCGATTTCGCGGCGCTTCGGCGGGCCCATGCGACCGGCTTCACCGGTCGAGTACGGCGGGAAGTTGTAGTGCAGCATGAAGCGGTCGGTGTACTCGCCGGCCAGCGCGTCGATGATCTGCTCGTCGCGCTGGGTGCCCAGCGTGGTTACCACCATGGCCTGGGTTTCACCACGAGTGAACAGCGCCGAACCGTGGGTACGCGGCAGCACGCCGGTGCGGATGGCGATCGGGCGCACGGTGCGAGTGTCGCGGCCGTCGATGCGCGGCTCGCCGGCCAGGATCTGGCCGCGCACGATCTCGGCTTCCAGGCTCTTGAAGATGCCCTTGATCTCGTTGGCGGTCAGGGTGTCGGTTTCTTCAGTGATCAGCGCGGCCTTGACGTCGGCCCAGGCTTCAGCCAGCACCTGCGTACGCGCCTGCTTCTGGCGGATACGGAAGGCGTTGGCGATTTTCTCGCCCGACACTTCACGCACCTTGGCGATCAGCTCGTTGTTCTGGGCCGAGGCGGACCAGTCCCACATTACCGGATTGACTTCGTCGGCCAGCTCGTTGATGGCCTTGATCGCGGCCTGCATCTGGTCGTGGCCGAACACCACGGCGCCCAGCATCACGGCTTCCGGCAGTTCCTTGGCTTCGGATTCGACCATCAGCACGGCACGATGGGTACCGGCAACAACCAGGTCGAGCTGGGAGGTTTCCAGTTCGGTCTTGGTCGGGTTGAGGATGTAGTCACCGTTGGCGTAGCCGACGCGGGCGGCGCCGATCGGGCCGTTGAACGGCAGACCGGAGATCGCCAGCGCAGCGGAAGCGCCGATCATCGAGGGGATGTCGGAATCGATTTCCGGGTTCAGCGACATCACCGTGGCGACGATCTGCACGTCGTGGTAGAAGCCTTCCGGGAACAGCGGGCGGATCGGGCGGTCGATCAGGCGGCTGGTCAGGATTTCCTTCTCGGACTGTTTGCCCTCGCGCTTGAAAAAGCCCCCCGGAATCTTGCCGGCGGCGTAGGTGCGCTCGAGATAGTCGACGGTCAGCGGGAAGAAATCCTGGCCCGGCTTGACGTTTTGCGAGCCGACCACGGACACCAGTACCACGGTGTCTTCCATGGTGACGAGAACGGCGCCGGAGGCCTGACGGGCCACTTCACCGGTTTCCAGGGTCACGGTGTGGCGGCCGTACTGGAAGGTTTTGCTAATCTTGTTGAACACAGGGCATCCCTTTTGCTATTGGTTTGAGGCAAGTGGACTCACAACGGGAACCCCTAGAAATACCGACTGGCTGCGGCAACCGGCATGTCTAGAGGCTCCTCCCGTCGTGTCATTCAGTTAGTGGGCCGGGAAACGAAAAAGTCGCAGACTGGCTGCGACTTTTTCGAACCTGAACCGATTACTTGCGCAGACCCAGGCGGGTGATCAGGGCACGGTAGCTGTCGGCATCGGTGCGCTTGAGGTAGTCAAGCAGACGGCGACGACGGCTCACCAGTTTCAGCAGGCCGCGACGGCTGTGATGATCCTTGGTGTTGGCCTTGAAGTGCGGGGTCAGATCGTTGATACGGGCGGTCAGCAGGGCAACTTGCACTTCCGACGAACCGGTATCGCCTTCCTTCTGCTGGAAGTTTTTAACGATTTCTGCTTTTTGAGCGGCGGTCATAGCCATTTTGATGTACTCCACAATTCAGGTAAGGGCAATCAAGCCCGACAAGTGCAGCGAGCCGAGACCCATCCACACTTCACACTTCGGCTGCCGAGGCAGCCACGAGCCGGAGGGGGGAAAGAACACCCGGTTCCCTGACCTCCCCCAGCCCGACAAATTCCCGCGTTTCGGTAAGGTAAACCCGGAAGCGCAGCATTGTCTCACATTTTTCCGTGATGCGCACCGCCTGCCCCTGGCGAAAACGACCGGCCTGCTCCGGTGCCAGGACGATCTCGGGCAGATGCGCCACCAGCACGTCCATCGGCAGTAACAGAGCGTCACGCTCGGCCTCCGGCACAGCCTCCAGGGCCTCCAGGGTGATCGACTGTTCCAGCGTAAAACCACCGGTGGTGGTGCGGCGCAAACCGGTGAGGAAAGCGCCGCAATCGAGCGCCTCGCCGATGTCTTCGGCCAAGGTACGCACGTAGGTGCCCTTACTGCACAGCACGTCGACCACGGCCTCGCCGCCGTCGAACGAAACCAGCTCCAGGCCATGGATGACGACATCACGCGCCTGACGTTCGATATCGACCCCGGCGCGGGCGTATTCGTACAGCGGCTTGCCCTGGAACTTGAGCGCCGAGTACATCGGCGGCACCTGGCTGATCGGCCCGACAAACTGCGCCAACACCCGTCGCAGCGCGGTCTCGTCGAAGGTCACCGGGCGCTCGCGCAGCACCTCGCCCTCGAGGTCGCCGGTGGTGGTCACCTTGCCGAAGCAGATCGTCGCACGATAGCCCTTGTCGGCATCGAGCAGGTAGGACGAGAACTTGGTAGCCTCGCCCAGGCATACCGGCAACAGGCCGGTCGCCAGCGGGTCAAGCACACCGGTATGCCCCGCCTTGGCCGCCGTGAACAGCCAACGCGCCTTGAGCAGGGCCGAATTGCTGGTCACGTTGTAAGGCTTGTCCAGCAACAGCACACCACTCACGGCGCGCTTCTTGCGCCGCATCTGCGTCATGCCCCGTCGCCCTCTTCCGGCTCGGTCTTGGGCTCGGCGTACTCTTCGGATACCTGGTTGATCAGGCGCGTCATGTGCATGCCGCGCTCGATCGACTCGTCGTAGACGAAATGCAGCTGCGGCGTGGTGAAGATCTGCAGGGCGCGGCCCAGCTCGCTGCGCAGGTAGCCGGCGGCGTGCTCCAGCGCCTCCTGCGTTACCTCGCGAGTCTTGTCGTCCATCACGGTGTAGTAGATCTTGGCGTGCGAGTAATCGCGCGTCACCTCTACCGAGGTAATGGTAATCCAGCCGGCGCGCGGGTCCTTCAGACCCTTGCGCAAGAGTTCAGCCAATTCGCGCTGGATCTGCTCGGAGATACGATCCGCACGGGAAAAACCTTTTTTGGCTCTGGCCATGGTGTTGATCCTGATTCACTGAAAACACAAAAGCGAGCGCCGTCCGGCCGCAGCCGGAGGGACGCTCGCCCGAACAACGCGCTTAGAGGGTACGCGCCACTTCGACGATTTCGAACGCTTCCAGCTGGTCGCCTTCCTGGATATCGTTGAAGTTCTTCAGCATCAGGCCACACTCGTAGCCCTGCTTCACTTCCTTCACGTCGTCCTTGAAGCGCTTGAGCGATTCGAGTTCGCCGGTGTGAACCACCACGTTGTGGCGGATCAGACGGACCATGGAACCGCGCTTCACCAGGCCATCGGTCACCATACAACCGGCAATATTGCCGACCTTGGACACTGAAATCACCTGACGGATTTCCACGGTACCGGTGATCTGTTCCTTCTTCTCCGGCGACAGCATGCCGGACATGGCGGCCTTCACCTCGTCCACGGCATCGTAAATGATGCTGTAGTAACGAATGTCGACACCTTCGCTTTCGGCCAACTTGCGGGCCGCAGCATCGGAACGGGTGTTGAAGCCGATCACGATGGCCTTGGAAGCGATCGCCAGGTTGATGTCGGATTCAGAGATGCCACCCACGCCGGAGTGCAGGATATTGACGCGCACTTCGTCGGTGGACAGCTTCTGCAGGCTCTGCGACAGCGCCTCGTAGGAACCCTGCACGTCGGCCTTGATGATGATGGAGAGGTTCTGCACCTCGCCTTCGGCCATCTGGGCAAACATGTTCTCCAGCTTGGCAGCCTGCTGCTTGGCCAGACGCACGTCGCGGAACTTGCCCTGACGGAACAGGGCGATTTCGCGCGCCTTCTTCTCGTCGATCAGCACCATGGCGTCTTCGCCTGCGGCCGGCACGTCGGACAAGCCGAGAATTTCCACCGGAATCGACGGGCCGGCTTCATCGATCGCCTTGCCGTTTTCATCGATCATGGCGCGTACGCGACCGAAAGCGGTGCCGGCCAGTACCACGTCACCCTTCTTCAGGGTACCGGACTGCACCAGCAGCGTTGCCACCGGGCCACGGCCTTTGTCCAGACGGGCCTCGACTATCACGCCCTTGGCCGGGGATTCGATCGGTGCGGTCAACTCCAGCACCTCGGCTTGCAGCAGCACGCCTTCCAGCAGGTTGTCGATGCCCTGGCCAGTCTTGGCGGAGACTTCAACAAACATCGCATCACCGCCCCAGTCTTCCGGCACCACTTCCTGCGCGACCAGTTCCTGGCGGATACGTTCCGGGTTGGCACCCTGCTTGTCGATCTTGTTCACCGCCACCACGATCGGCACACCAGCGGCCTTGGCGTGGTGAATGGCTTCGATGGTCTGCGGCATCACGCCGTCATCGGCGGCCACCACCAGGATCACGATATCGGTAGCCTTGGCACCACGGGCACGCATGGCGGTAAACGCCTCGTGACCCGGGGTGTCGAGGAAGGTCACCACGCCGCGCGGGGTTTCCACATGGTAGGCACCGATGTGCTGGGTAATGCCGCCGGCTTCGCCCGCGGCGACCTTGGCACGGCGGATGTAGTCCAGCAGCGAGGTCTTGCCGTGGTCGACGTGACCCATTACGGTCACCACCGGCGGACGCGGCAGGCGCTCCACCTCGGCGCCGCCCTCGACGTTCTCGAGGAAGGCATCCGGATCGTCCATCTGTGCCGCCTTGCCGATGTGGCCCATCTCGCCAACCACGATCAGCGCGGTTTCCTGATCCAGCACCTGGTTGATGGTCACCATCATGCCCATCTTCATCAGGGTCTTGATGACTTCGACGGCCTTGACCGCCATGCGGTGCGCCAGGTCGGCCACGGTAATGGTTTCAGGCACCAGCACTTCGTGCACGATCGGCTCGGTCGGTGCGGTGAAAGCGTGCTGACTGTTGCCACGCGACTTGCCGCCGCGCTTGCTCTTCCAGTCGCCGCCGGCATCGCCACCCTTGACGCGCAGGCCACGGCCTTTCTTGCCGTCGTCCCAACTGCGCTCGGAGCCGCCCTTCTTGCCCTTCTTCGGTGCAGCAGAACCCGGTGCCGGCGCGGCAGGCGCTGCGGCGCCGGCCCCAGCCGGAGCAGGACGGCCACCGGCCGGAGCCGGACGCTGCCCCCCCGCGGCCGGACGCACCCCGGCCGAGCCAGGACGCTGACCGGCACCCGGCTGTCCGCTGCGCGGACCGCGTGCATCCTGCGGACGGCCATCAGCGGAGCGCCCGGCAGCCGGGCGTGCTTCGGCCGGTTTGGCCTCGACCGGCTTCGGCGCCGGAGGCGGAGGCGGATTTTCCGCCGCCAGCTTGGCGGCCTGACGGCGCTCTTCGCGCTCGATCTTTTCGCGCATCAGGGCTTCCTGACGAGCGCGGAACGCCAGCTGGCGTTTTTCTTCCGCTTCGCGTGCGGCGATTTCTTCCGGAGACAGAATGGACAGCGGAGCCGGGCGCACCGGGGCTGCCTTGACTTCCGGAGCAGCCGGCTCTTGCGGCTTGGCTTCGACCTTCGGCTCTACCTTGGTCTCAACCGCCGCCGGCTTCGGCGCTTCGGGCTTCTGTTCTTCCTTGAGGTCGACCTTCGCCACCACGGGCTCGGCCTTGACTTCGGCCTTAGCCGGCTCAACCGGAGCGGCGGCGACCGGAGCAGCCTCTGGCTTGGCAACGGCGGCGACAGCCGCAACCGGTGCCTCCAGCGGACGCTGCACCACACGCTTCTTGCGGGTTTCCACTCTTACCGTCGAACCGTCCGCCGTACGAACCTCGCTGGTCTGCTTGCGGGTCACCGTGATCGGGGTCTCGTTACGGGCACCATGCGAACGCTTCAGGTAGTCCAGGAGCTGGGATTTGTCCCGTTCTGAGAGGGTGTCATCCAGCGAGCCTTTGCCGACACCGGCGGCACGCAGCTGTTCCAGCAGGCGATCCGGTGTCAAGCCAAGCTCACTGGCAAACTGTTTTACATTCGTCAATACCATGCGTCTTCCCAAATTCCGTCAATAACTTCCCGAAGCCTTACTGGGCAAACCAGTGTTCGCGCGCCTTCATGATGATTGCACGTGCGGCTTCAGCCTCCATACCGGTCATGTCAACGAGATCATCCACGGCAAGGTCGGCGAGTTCGTCGCGGGTGGTCACGCCATTTTCAGCCAACTTACGCACCAGGTCGGCATCCTCCAGGCCTTCGATGCCCTTCAGATCGTCAGATACGCTTTCCACCTTTTCCTCGGAGGCGATGGCCAGCGTCAAGAGAGCGTCACGAGCGCGGCTGCGCAGTTCGTTGACTTGCTCCTCTTCAAAGCCTTCGATCTCGAGCATTTCGGCGATTGGCACATACGCCACTTCTTCGAGGGTGGCGAACCCCTCTTGCACCAGCGTCATGGCGGTCGCTTCATCCACACCGAGGTGCTTCATGAAGGTTTCACGCAACGCGGCGTCTTCTTCCTGATGTTTTTCTTCGGCCTCGGTCACCGTCATGATGTTGAGGTACCAGCCGGTCAGCTCTGCTGCCAGGCGGACGTTCTGGCCGCTGCGGCCGATCGCCAGAGCCAGCTGGTCTTCTTCCACCACCACGTCCATGGCGTGGTTATCCTCATCGATCATGATGCGGTTGACTTCGGCCGGGGACAGCGCGTTGATCACGAACTGCGCCGGCTCCGGTGCCCACAGCACGATGTCGACGCGCTCGCCGGCCAGCTCCTGGGTCACCGACTGCACACGCGAACCGCGCATGCCGATGCAGGTACCCTGCGGATCGATGCGCGGATCGTTGGCCTTGACAGCGATCTTGGCGCGCAGGCCCGGGTCGCGGGCGGCTTCCTTGATCTCCAGGAGGCCCTCTTCGATTTCCGGCACTTCCAGCTCGAACAGCTTGATCAGGAACTCGCGGGAAGTACGCGATAGCACCAGCTGCGGGCCGCGACCGAGGCGGTCGATGCGCATCAGGTAGGCCTTGACGCGGTCGCCCACGCGCAGGTTTTCCTTCGGAATCATCTGCTCGCGCGGCAGCACGGCCTCCAGCTTGCCGCACTCGATGATGGCATTGCCGCGCTCGATGCGCTTGACAGTACCGCTGACCAGATGTTCGCGGCGCTGCAGGAACTCACTCAGGAGTTGCTCGCGCTCGGCGTCGCGAATCTTCTGCAAGATCACCTGCTTGGCGGCCTGGGCACCGATACGGCCGAATTCGACAGCCTCCATCGGTTCCTCGATGACGGCGCCGACCTCGATGGACGGATCACGTTCGCGAGCGTCTGCCAGCTCGATTTCCTTGTCGTCGAATTCGAGCATGTCGTCTTCGACCACGGTCCAGCGACGGAAAGTATGGTACTGCCCGGTATGACGATCGATCTCGACACGGATATCGACGTCATCCTGATTGAATTTCTTTTTAGTAGCAGACGCCAGCGCCAATTCCAGCGCCGTAAAAACCACGTCCTTGCTGACGCTCTTCTCGCTCGCCAGGGCATCAACCAGCAACAAAATCTCGCGACTCATGCAATCCTCCGAATTTTTTTCATTCCCGTGGGGTCGACCCCGCCCAGATCAGAACTCAGGATCAAGCCTGGCCTTGTCGATAACGGCGAGCGGAATGGCCACGGTCCGGCCCTCGAACTCCAGCTGTACAGCGCCATCCACGACGCCAGCCAGACGACCGGAAAATTTCTTTTGCTGTTCAATGGGCATGCGGGTCTTGATCTTGGCCCGCTGCCCGGAGAAGCGTACGAAGTCCGACTCTTTCTTGAGCGGACGGTCCAGCCCCGGAGACGACACTTCCAGCCGCTCGTAATCTATGTTTTCGACCATGAAGAGGCGCGTCAGGTGGTTGCTCACCAGCACGCAGTCTTCCACGGTGATTCCACCGGGTTTGTCGAGAAACACCCTGAAACCGCCCCCAGGGGTCAATTCGAAGTCCACCAGCTCGTAACCCAGACCTGGCAGCGTGTTCTCCAGCAGCAAACGTACATCCATTGCTTTTTCCACAAATAAAAAATGGGCGAAACGCCCATCCCTAACCGTCGGGATTGTAATACATTTCTCCCCGAAAGGAAATCCCGGCGACAAGCCTGCGCCAGGTGGCACGAACGGTGCACGGGCGTCTTTACGATATGATCGTGCTTCCTGTACATTGGCGAGCAAATAAAACGATCGTTTGTTTATGACAAGCAGCGACCGCTGACCTAATAACAAAAGACGCTCGGCAAAAAGACTTGAGGCGAGGCGTCCCGAATCAAGCACGATGGAGAAACACAGCATGGATAAACTCTGGCTCAAGAATTACCAGCCCGGCGTCGAGCACGACATCGATATCGATAGTTTCAGATCGATCGATGAGGTGTTCGAGCGTTCTGTCGCCAAGTTTCGCAGCCGCCCCGCCATGGCCAATATGGGGAAGGTGCTGAGTTACGGGGACCTCAACCAGCACGTCGCCGAGTTCGCCTCGTTCCTGCAGCATCGCCTTGGCCTCAAGAGAGGCGACCGCGTCGCCCTGATGATGCCCAACCTGCTGCAATACCCGATCGGCGTGTTCGGTACCCTGCGTGCCGGCCTGACCGTGGTCAACGTCAACCCGCTCTACACGCCGCGCGAGCTGGAACACCAGCTGAACGACTCCGGCGCCGAGACGATCGTGATCCTGGAAAACTTCGCCAGCGTGCTCGAGGAGGTCATCGCCCGCACCCGGATCAAGCACGTGATCGTGGCGTCGATCGGCGACATGCTGGACTTTCCGAAGTCTGCCATCGTCAACTTCGTCATCCGCAGGATCAAGAAGATGGTGCCGGCGTGGAACCTGCCCGGCCACATCCGCTTCCCGGCGGCGCTGGCCGAAGGCCGCCGCCAGGCTCCGATGCCGGTCGACCTCAACCACGACGACATCGCCTTTCTGCAATACACCGGAGGCACCACCGGGGTGGCCAAGGGGGCGATGCTGAGCCACGGCAACATCGTCGCCAACATGCTGCAGGCGGGAGCTTGGATCAAGCCGGTCATCCACGAGGGGCAGGAGGTCATCGTCACCGCCCTGCCGCTCTACCACATCTTCTCGCTGACCGCGAACCTGATGACGTTCACCGAGGTGGGCGCGCTGAACGTGCTGATCACCAATCCGCGTGACATCGCCGGCTTCATCAAGGAGATGAAGAACTATAAGGTGACGGCCATCACCGGGGTCAACACCCTGTTCAACGCGCTGCTGCATCACCCCGATTTCAAGACCATCGATTTTTCGACCTGGCGCCTGACGCTGGGCGGCGGCATGGCGGTGCAGAAGGCGGTGGCGGACAAATGGAAGGAAGTCACCGGGGTGGCGCTGGTGGAGGCCTACGGGCTGACCGAAACCTCGCCTGCCGCCTGCATCAACCCGCTCAATCTGAAGGAATACAACGGCAGCATCGGCCTGCCAGTGTCGTCGACCGAGATCCAGATTCGTGACGCCGAGGGACGCGAGCTGCCGGTTGGCGAAGCCGGCGAGCTGTTCATCCGCGGGCCTCAGGTGATGAAAGGCTACTGGCAGCGCCCGGACGAGACCGCCAAGGTGATCGGCGCAGATGGTTTCCTCGCCACCGGGGACATGGCGATGGTGACACCGGGCGGATTCGTCAAGCTGGTGGACCGCAAGAAGGACATGATCCTGGTGTCCGGCTTCAACGTCTACCCCAACGAGATCGAGGACGTGGTGGCGATGCACCCCGGCGTGCTGGAGGTGGCATGCATCGGCGTGCCGGACGAGAAGTCGGGCGAGGTGGTCAAGGTGTTTGTGACACGCAAGGACCCCGCGCTCACCGAGAAGGACATCATCGAGCATTGCCGCAAGAATCTGACCGGCTACAAGGTGCCGCGCCACGTCGAGTTCCGCAGCGAGCTGCCCAAGACCAATGTCGGCAAGATCCTGCGCCGCGCGCTGCGGGACCAGGAGCTGGCCAAGTCCCCGTGAAAAAGCTCGCGGCACCCGGCAAAGAAACCCGCTTCAGGCGGGTTTCTTTATGCCATTTACGGCTACACTTGCACAAAAGCCATGCCCAGCAGGAGCCGAATCATGTTGTTGTTGCCGTTTTTCAAATTGATGGCCGACAAGAGTGCCAGCGATATCTTCTTCACCGCCCACGCCCCGGCCCAGATCAAGATCGAGGGGGTGACGCTGCCGGTCAACGACAAGGCGCTGACCCCTGAACAAGTGAAGACACTGGTCTACAGCCTGATGGACGAGGAGGAGATCGCCGAGTACGAGCGCGAGTTCGAGATGAACTTCGCGCGCCAGGTCGACGATCTGGGCAATTTCCGCGTCAACATCTTCCGCCAGAAAGGGCAACCGGCGATGGTCATCCGCCGCATCGCCCCGACCATCCCGTCGCTGGAGAAACTCAACCTGCCGGCGATGCTCAAGCCGCTGATCATGGAAAAGCGCGGCCTGATCATCGTGGTGGGCGCCACCGGCAGCGGCAAGAGCTCGACCGTGGCGGCGCTGCTGGAGCACCGCAACCAGAGCAAGAGCGGACATATCCTGACGGTGGAGGACCCGATCGAATTCCTGTTCGAGCACAGGAAGTCGATCGTCAACCAGCGCGAAATCGGCATCGACACCAAGAGCTACCAGACAGCGCTGAAGAACGCCATGCGCGAGGCGCCGGAGGTGCTGATGATCGGCGAAATCCGCGATGCCGAGACCTTGATGTACGCCATCAACTACGCCCAGTCGGGCCACCTCTGCATCACCACGCTGCACGCCAACAACAGCTACCACATGCTGAACCGGGTGATCAGCTTCTTCCCGCCCGACAACCGTACCGCGCTGCTGATGGATCTGTCGGTCTCGCTCAAGGCGGTGGTGTCCCAGCGCCTGGTGCCGACGGTCGACAAGACGCTGACGCCGGCTGTGGAGTTGCTGCTCAACACCTCGCACATCGCCGAACTGATCCGCACCGGGGAGATCTCCAGCATCAAGGAGGCGATCGAGCACAGCATGAGCGAAGGCGCCCAGACCTTCGAGCAATCCTTGTTCCGGCTGTATCGCGATGGCAAGATTACGCTCGACGAGGCGCTGCGCAATGCCGACTCGCCGACCAACCTGTACTGGCTGATCAACCACGGTCACGACAAGCCTGGCGAAGAGCCCGCCGGCAAGCCGGCCGCGGCCAAACCGGCCGGCAAGGATGCCTCCGCCAGCTTTGATGGCTTCACCCTGGACGTTTAACCCGCATCGACATGACCACCACCCTCTACGGCATACCCAACTGCGACACGGTCAAGAAAGCCCGCCAGTGGCTGACCGAGCACCAGATCGACTACGTGTTCCACGATTTCAAGAAACAGGGCATCGCCGAGGCGCGCCTGCAGCACTGGATCGAGGCCGTCGGCCTTAACAAGGTGATCAACCGCCAGGGCACCACCTGGCGCAAGCTCTCCGACGCCGACAAGGCGCGGGCCGACGACGTCGGCTCGGCCATCGCGCTGATCCAGGCCAACCCGTCGCTGATCAAGCGCCCGGTGCTGGAGCGCGGAGAGGCCGTCGAACTCGGCTTCAAGGAAGACCTCTACGGAAAGGCATTCGGCCGATGACCAATACCCTGATGCTGACCGAAGAGCTGATCCGGCTGGATTCGGTCACCCCGAACGACGCCGGCTGCCAGGAGCGCATGATCGCCCGCCTGGAGGCGGTCGGTTTCACCGTGGAGCGCATGCGCCACGGCGACGTCGACAACTTCTGGGCCCGCCGTGGCACGAGCGGTCCGGTGGTGTGCTTCGCCGGCCATACCGACGTGGTGCCGACCGGCCCGCTGGACAAATGGGACAGCCACCCGTTCGAGCCCACCATCCGCAACGGCTACCTGTTCGGACGCGGCGCGGCGGACATGAAGGCCTCGCTGGCGGCTTTCATCACCTCGATCGAGCGCTTCGTGGCGCAGCACCCGGACCACCCGGGTTCGATCGCACTGTTGATCACCTCGGACGAGGAAGGCAGCGCCATCGACGGCACGGTGCGCGTGGTGGATACGCTGGAAGCGCGTGGCGAGCTGATCGATTACTGCATCGTCGGCGAACCGACCTCCAACCACGTGCTGGGCGACACCATCAAGAACGGCCGGCGCGGCTCGCTGTCGGGTCACCTGATCGTGCACGGCATCCAGGGCCACATCGCCTACCCGCACCTGGCGAAGAACCCGGTGCACCTGATCGCCCCGGCGCTGGCCGAACTGGCCGCCGAGGAATGGGACCAGGGCAACCACCACTTCCCGCCGACCAGCTGGCAGGTGTCGAATATTAATGCCGGCACCGGCGCCACCAACATCATCCCCGGCTCCTGCGAGGTCAAGTTCAACTTCCGCTTCTCCACCGAGCACACCGCCGAGACGCTGAAGGACCGCGTGCACCACATCCTGGACGCCCACGGCCTGGCCTACGAGCTGCACTGGACCTTGTCCGGCAACCCGTTCCTGACCGAAGAAGGGACGCTGACGCGGGCGCTGGAACGCTCCATCAAGCAGGTGATGGGGGTGGATGCCGAACTGTCCACCACCGGCGGCACCTCGGACGGGCGCTTCATCAAGCGCATCGCGCGCGAACTGGCCGAGTTCGGCCCGGTCAATGCCTCGATCCACAAGCTGAACGAGTGCGTCGAAGTGCACGCCATCGAGCGGCTGTCGGACATCTACGAGGCCGCGCTGAAGAACCTGCTGCTGTGAGCCCCTGCCCCGGCTCCTGAGCGCGCGTCGGCAGACCGGGTGTCTGCCGATTTTTCTTGCCCGGGCGGAGCCGGGACCTCTTCAGAAACGTAGCGGAACGTTTCCCTTACCGACTGACTTCGACAACAACAAGGACATCCGGCTCATGAAAGAACTGGAAATCGCCAAGATATTCATTTCGCTGCTGGTGCTGGTCAACCCGCTCGGCGCGATTCCGCTGTTCATCAGCCTGACGCCCAACGCGAGCCAGATCGAGCGGCGCAAGATCGCCAAGATTTCGTCCACCTCGGTGGCGGTGGTGATCATCACCTCGGCGCTGATCGGCGAGAGCCTGCTGAAATTTCTCGGCATCAGCATCGGCTCGTTCCAAGTCGGCGGCGGCCTGCTGGTGATGATGATCGCGCTGGCGCTGATGAACGCCAAGCCCAACCCCACCAAGACCAGCGACGAGGAGCGCGTGGAAGCCGAGTTGCGCACCAACATCGCGGTGGTGCCGATGGCGATGCCGCTGCTGACCGGGCCGGGCACCATCTCCACCGTGATCATCTACAGCACCACGGCCCACAGCTGGGTGCAGATCAGCTACCTGATCGTCAGCGGCCTGCTGATCGCGCTGTCCTGCTACGCCGCGATGGCGATGGCCACGCCGATCAGCCGCTGGCTCGGCCAGACCGGCATCAACATCGTCAACCGGGTGATGGGCATGATCCTGGCGGCGGTGTCGGTGGAGATCATCGTGGACGGGCTGTACCGGCTGTTTCCGCAGCTGAGCCACTAGCCTGCCGAGCGCCACGGCAAAAAAGGTTGGCCGAAGGCACGCGCAGAGCGCCTTCGGCCAACCTTTTGTCCCTTGCGCGAATCTTACCGCCCCTGGATCACCCCAGCTGGCGCCGCTCGTACAGCGCCTGCGCCAGCGTGCCTGAGTCGACGTACTCCAACTCGCCGCCCACCGGCATGCCGCGCGCGATGCGGCTGACCGCCAGGCCCCGGTCCTTCAGCAACTCGGCGATCATGTGCGCCGTCACCTCGCCTTCGGCGGTGAAGTTGGTGGCGATGATCACCTCCTCCACCACGCCGTCGAGCGCGCGCACCATCAGCTTGTCGAGGTTGACGTCCTTGGGGCCGATGCCGTCGATCGGCGACAGCCGCCCCATCAGCACGAAGTACAGCCCGTCGTAGCAGCGCGCCTGCTCCAGCATCAGGAGGTCGGCCGGCATTTCCACAATGCACAGCTGGTGCTGGTTGCGCGCCGGCTCGGCGCACAGATTGCACAACGGCGTCTCGCTGAAGGTGTTGCAGCGCTCGCAGTGGGTCAGGTTGGCCAGCGCCCGGTCGAGCGCGCGCGCCAGCCGGTCGGCCCCGGCCTGATCGCGCTGCAGCAGGTGGAACGCCATGCGCTGGGCCGACTTGGGGCCGACCCCGGGCAGCACCTTGAGCGCGGAAATCAACTGGTCGAGCGAGGGGGGATTTTTCATCGGGCAGGCGGAGAAAGAGAAAAAGGTTGGCCGAAGCCCATGCTTCGGCCAACCTTAGAACCAGCCCCCGATCTTGCTACGCAGCCCTGATCGGGGCTCATGTATACGGCGTGCGAATCTATCGCTGAGCCAATCAAAGATTGGCACGCAGGGATTCGCTCAGCGATCAGAAATCCTCATGTACTGTGTGTACATTCCGGTTTCTGCGCTGCCATTCACCCCGCTGAGGGCCGCTCGCTACAGATCGAGAGCCGGTTCTTTAGGAAGACATCGGGAATCAGAACGGCAGTTTCATGCCCGGCGGCAGGTTGAGGCCGGCGGTGAAACCGGACATCTTGTCCTGGGTGGTGCTTTCCACCTTGCGCACCGCGTCGTTGACGGCGGCGGCGATCAGGTCTTCCAGCATTTCCTTGTCGTCCTTGGCGTCTTCCAGCAGGCTGTCGTCGATCGACACGCGCTTGATGTCGTGCTGGCAGGTCATCACCACCTTGACCAGGCCGGCGCCGGATTGGCCTTCGACTTCGACCTTGCCCAGCTCTTCCTGGGCCTTCTTCATGTTTTCCTGCATCTGCTGGGCCTGCTTCATCAGGCCGGCGATACCACCTTTTCCGAACATGGGCTACAACTCCTGCACAGGTTGAATCGTCTCGGTGAGCAGCACGGCGTTGAATTCGCCGACCAGCTGCCGCACCACGGGATCGTTTTCGAGATTGACGCGCGCCGCCGCCAGCTGTTCCTGGCGGAAACGCGCCTCGCGCATCGCCGGGGTTTCCATCCCCAGCTCCTCCACGCTGACCGACAGCTCCGGCGCCTGGCCGAAGCGTTCGGCCAACGCGGCCTTGAGTTTTTCCTGGTAATCGCGCGTGGCGAGGTGACGGAAGCTCTCCGGCACCGCCAGCTGCAAGCGCCGCCCATCCCAGGATTTGAGCACCGCGTTGTGCGCCAGCATGCGGCTGGCCCCCATGCGCGCGCCCAGCTCGGCCACCAGCCCCGCCCAATCACCGTCGAAAACGTAGGGCTCGGCGGCGGCAGGCGGTGCGACCGGCTCCGGCCACGCCTCGGCAGTGCTGTCGTCGGCGCTCACCCCCGCCTGCCAGGCTTCGGCGGCGACATCGCCGGCGTCGTCGGGAGCATCCTCCCACGGCGCCAGTTCGACCGACGGCGGCGTGGCCGGCGCGGCCTGAGTGGCGACGGCCGGGGCCGCCGGCACCGGCTGCGGCGCGGGTTCGACGCGCGCCGGCGCGGGTTCGACGCGCGCCGGCTCGGGTTCGGGGTCGGCCGGTGCGGACTCGTCCGGCGTGGCGGGTGCACTGCGCGCCGCTCCGTTGCGGCCGGACAAACGCGCCAGCAAGGCCTTGGCAGCGGAAGCCCCCTCCACCGACGGCTCACTCGGCACGGCCGGCCGGCTCGCCGGCTCGGGACGGCTCGCCGCCGCCGGACGCGGTGCCGGCGTGCTGTCGCCCGGCGCATTCTGCGGATGAAACGCCAGCATGCGTAGCAGCGTCATGGTGAAACCGGCGTGCTCGTCCGGCGCCAGGGCCAGGTCCTTGCGGCCATGGATGGCGATCTGGTAGTAGAGCTGCACGTCTTCCGGCGCGATCAGTTGCGCCAGAGCCAGCACCGCCTCGGCGTCGGGGTCGTCACCGGTGATGGCGGCCGGTACCGTCTGCGCCAGCGCGATCTGCTGCAACAGCAGGGCCAGTTCGCCCAGTGCGCTGTCGAAGCCGACGCCGCGCTCGGCCAACGCCTTGGCCTCGGCGATCAGGCGCGGGCCGTCGGCCTCGGCCAGGGCTTCCAACAGGGTATAGAGGTAGGCACGGTCGACCGCACCCAGCATGGCGCGCACCCCGCCCTCCTCGACCTTGCCAACGCCGTAGGCGATGGCCTGGTCGAGCAGCGACAGCGCGTCGCGCATCGAGCCGGCGGCGGCACGGCCGAGCAGCGCCAGCGCCGGCGCCTCGTAGCTCACCTGCTCCACGTCGAGCACGCGTGCCAGGTGGCCCGCCACCTGCTGCGGCGTCATGTTGCGCAGCGAGAACTGCAGACAGCGGCTCAGCACCGTCACCGGCACCTTCTGCGGATCGGTGGTGGCAAGGATGAACTTGACGTGGGCCGGCGGCTCTTCCAGCGTCTTCAACATGGCGTTGAAGGCGCTCTTGGAGAGCATGTGCACCTCGTCGATGATGTACACCTTGTAGCGCCCCGAGGTAGGCGCGTACTGGGCGTTTTCCAGCACTTCGCGGATATTGTCGATGCCGGTATTGGAGGCGGCGTCGATCTCCAAGAGGTCGACGAAGCGGCCGGCGTCGATCTGGCGACAGGCGGAACACTCGCCGCACGGCTCGGCGCCGACACCGACCTCGCAGTTGAGGCTCTTGGCCAGAATCCGGGCGATGGTGGTCTTGCCCACGCCGCGCGTGCCGGTCAGCAGGTAGGCGTGATGCAGCCGCTCACCGGCCAGGGCGTTGGTCAGGGCGCGCACCACGTGCTCCTGACCGACCAGGTCGGCAAAGCGTTTCGGGCGCCATTTGCGGGCAAGCACTTGATAAGTCATGGTGGCGGATTCTAATTCCAATTGGCAGGCAAGGCGACCCTTTTCGTCGCCGCCCGACGTCACGGCGCCGGTGTCGAAACCGGCTGCTGGCCGAGGAACTGCTGCGCCAGATAACGCTCGCGGATGGCGGCTGCCACCTCCTGCGCCGCTTTGGCGTACAGGGTGCTCTTGTTGTAGCGGGTGATGACGTAGAAGTTGTTCAGACCGAGCCAGTATTCGGTCACGCCGGGCGCGGTTTCCAGCGGCACCAGCACCGCCGGCACCTGGTCGCCCACCGGCGCCTCCGGCTGCACCCCCATCTGCTTCAGCTCGCCCACGGTATAGTGCAGGTTGAACTTGTCGGCCACCAGCTGATCGACCTGCGCCCCCGGCTGCACGCTGGCCGGCAGGATCACGTCGTCGCCGTGGCGCCAGCCGTGCAGCTGGAAGTAATGCGCCACGCTGCCGATCACGTCCGGCACGCTGCCCCAGATATCGCGATGGCCGTCGCCGTCGAAGTCTACCGCCCACTTGCGGTAGCTCGACGGCATGAACTGCGGCCAGCCCATGGCGCCGGCGTAGGAGCCTTTCAAGAGCAGCGGATTCTTGCCTTCTTCCTTGGCCAGGCGCAGGAACTCGGTGAGTTCGCCGCGGAAATACTCGGCGCGGCGCGGGTAATCGAAACCGATGGTCGACAGGGCATCCACCACGCGGAAACTGCCGGTGCTGCGGCCGTAGCCGGTCTCGATGCCGATGATCGCCACCACCACCTCCGGCGCCACGCCGAAGGTCGCCTCGGCCCGCTCCAGCGTAGCCGCGTTGTCCTTCCAGAACGACACGCCGCCGTCGATCAGGCGATCGTTGAAGAAGGCCGGACGGAACTGGTACCACGGCCGCGAGGTGGCCGGGCGGTCGAGTATCTGCAGGATGTTGGGCTTGGTTTCGACGTTGGCGAACACTGCCTCCAGCTCGGGGCGGTCGAACTGGCCGCTGGCCACCTGCTCGTCGATATAGCGTTGCACGTCGGGCCGGGCGAGAAACGCCGCGTCGGCCAGCGCCAGCGAGCTGGTCAGGGCGAGCGTGGCGGCAGCCAGGCAGGTAAGGAGTTTCATCAGGGCGTTCCGGTAAGGCATCCGCCGGCACCACGCCGACCGACTGGGTTTATTGATAGGACAGCGCGCTCGATACCAGGCGCGAGGTAATGTCCACGATGGGAATGACGCGCTCGTAGGCCATGCGGGTCGGGCCCACCACGCCGAGCGTGCCCACCACCTGGCCATTGATGCAGTAAGGCGCGGTCACGATCGAGCACTCGCCCAGCGTCACCACCCCCGACTCCTCGCCGATGAAAATATTGACCCCCTGCGCGTTGCGGCTCTGGTTGAGCAGCTCCAGCAGCTCGGTCTTGCGCTCGAAGGTCTCGAACAACTCGCGCAACCGCGTCAGGTCGTCGGAGAGATCGCTGACGTTCAGCAGGTTGGTACCGCCGGCGATCACCACCGAGGCCGGCGCGTCGCTCATCGCGCTCTGGCCGAAGCGGATCGCCGCCGCCATCAGCTCGGTGATATCCCCCTTCAGCTGGTGCAGCTCGCTCTCCATGCGCTGCGCGATGCTGGTCAAGCCCTGGCCGGCGTAGTGCTGGTTGAGGAAGTTGGCGGCCTCGATCAGCTCGGTCGGGGAGTAGTCGCGCAACGGATTGAGCAGGTGATTCTGCACGTCGCCGTCCATGGTCACCAGGATCAGCAGGATGCGCCGCTCCGATAGGCGCAGGAACTCGACCTGGCGGAAGGCCACGTCGAGGCGCTGCGGGGTGATCACCACGCCGGCGAAATGGGTGAGATCCGACAGCAGCGACGAGGCCGACTGGGCGATGCGCTGCGGGCTGTCCGGCTGCAGGCTGTGCTCCAGCTCGTGCAGCGTGCCCTCTTCCAGCGGCCGGATGGTCAGCATCCGGTCGACGAACAGGCGGTAGCCCTTGGCGGTCGGTATACGGCCGGCCGAGGTGTGCGGCGAGGCAACCAGGCCCATCTCTTCGAGATCGGCCAGCACGTTACGAATCGAGGCCGGGGACAGGTCCAGCCCCGCCACCATGGCCAGCGTGCGGGAACCGACCGGCTGCCCGTCGGCGATGTAGCGCTCGACCAGAGCTTTCAGCAGGCGTTGCGCGCGTTCGTTCAGCATGCCAATCATTTTACACGTCCCCCGTGGAGTGAGAAGTGGCTGCATTCCCCGGCATTTCAAGCGCCTCACGGCAGATCGCGCTTGGCCGGCGCGCGCATGCCCGCGTTTGAGCGCCATGGGCTTTGTGCGATAATCCGGCGGTACGTTTATCAAACCCGATTTTTGGAGACAGCATGGCGGAGCGTTCCGAAGACAAGAGCAAGGCCCTGGCCGCGGCCCTTGCCCAGATTGAGAAGCAGTTCGGCAAGGGTTCGATCATGCGCATGAGCGACAACCAGATCACCGAAAATCTGCAGGTGATCAGCACCGGCTCGCTCGGTCTCGATCTGGCGCTGGGCGTGGGCGGCCTGCCGCGCGGTCGCGTGGTGGAAATCTACGGCCCGGAATCGTCCGGCAAGACCACGCTGTGTCTGCAGGTGGTGGCCGAAGCGCAGAAACTGGGCGGCACCTGCGCCTACATCGATGCGGAAAACGCGCTCGACCCGACCTACGCCCAGAAACTCGGCGTCAACGTCGAAGACCTGCTGATCTCGCAGCCGGACACCGGCGAACAGGCGCTGGAAATCTGTGACATGCTGGTGCGTTCCAGCGGCGTCGACGTGATCGTGGTCGACTCGGTGGCGGCCCTGGTGCCGAAGGCCGAAATCGAAGGCGAAATGGGCGACAACCACGTCGGCCTGCACGCCCGCCTGATGAGCCAGGCGCTGCGCAAGCTGACCGGCAATATCAAGCGCACCAACACCCTGGTGATCTTCATCAACCAGATCCGCATGAAGATCGGCGTGATGTTCGGCAGCCCGGAAACCACCACCGGCGGCAACGCGCTGAAGTTCTACGCCTCGGTGCGCCTCGACATCCGTCGTATCGGCGGCATCAAGAAGGGCGAGGAAATCATCGGTAACGAGACCCGCGTCAAAGTGGTCAAGAACAAGGTATCGCCGCCGTTCCGTCAGGCCGGCTTCGACATCCTGTACGGCGAAGGCATCTCGCGCGAGGGCGAAATCGTCGAGCTGGGCGTGGAGCATGGCTTCGTCGAGAAATCCGGCGCCTGGTACAGCTACAACGGCCAGAAGATCGGCCAGGGCAAGGACAACACCCGTCTGTGGCTGAAGGACAACCCGGCCATCGCGCGCGAGATCGAAGGCAAGATTCGCGAGGCGGTCGGCATCAATGTCGCCATCACCGAAGGCCAGCCGGAAGAGGAAGAGCTGGCTGACGGCATGTTCTGATCCGGCGCATGACGAAAAGCCTGAAAGCGCGGGCCGTCGACCTCCTCTCCCGGCGCGAATATTCGCGCCGGGAACTGGAGCGGCGGCTCGCGCCGTTTGCCGAGAGCGCAGAACAGCTGGTCACCCTGCTCGACGAGCTGGCGGCCAACGGCTGGCAATCCGACCACCGTTTTGCCGAGCAGTTTGCCGACGTCAAGGGCCGCAAGTACGGCAGCCGCCGCATCGCCCAGGCGATGCGAGAAAAAGGGCTGGACCGGGAAGCGATCGAGACGGCGCTGGCGCAGCAGGACGACACGGCCGTGGCGCTCTCGCTGTGGCAGCGCAAGTTCGGCACGCCGCCCGCCACGCCCCAGGACAAGATGAAGCAAATGCGGTTTCTCGCCACGCGCGGCTTCCCGATGGACGTGATCCGCCGGGTGCTGCAAGGAACGGTGGACGAGGACTTTACCGACGCGGAGGATTAGGGCGATGCCAATCAAGACCATCGACAGCCGTATCGACATCCAGGCCAGCCCCGACCAGATCTGGCAGGTGCTCACCGACTGGCCCAGCTATCCATACTGGAACCCGTTCATCGTCGGCCTGCACGGCAAGCTGCAGCGCGGTGCGCGGCTGTGCGTCACGGTGCATCCGCCGCAGGCGCGGCGCATGACCTTCCGCCCCACCCTGATCGAGCTCGAACCGGGCCTCAAACTGGTCTGGCGCGGCACCTTGCTGGCCCAGCCGCTGTTTTGCGGCGTGCACGCCTTTGAACTGGAGGTGCTGGATGCCGGCACTACCCGGCTGTACCAGCGCGAGACCTTCCAGGGCCTGTTGACCCCGCTGTTTTCCGAAACCCTGCTCAACCACACCCGAAACGGCTTCGTCGGCATGAACGAAGCCGTCAAGAAGCGGGCCGAAACCCTTGCCAGCACCGGGACGGCTTGACACAATCGAGCCATGCTCGATGTAGTGCGCCGCAACAACCCGGTTGGCGGCCCGTCTTAGACCCTGACGAAACAATATTTATGAAAACCTCTGAAATTCGCCAGAAGTTTCTGGACTTTTTTGCCTCCAAGGGCCATCAGGTCGTGCCTTCCAGCAGCCTGATCCCCGGCAACGACCCGACCCTGATGTTCACCGTGGCCGGCATGGTCCAGTTCAAGGACGTGTTCCTCGGCTTCGAGAAGCGCGACTACACCCGCGCCACCACCAGCCAGAAATGCCTGCGTGCCGGCGGCAAGCACAACGACCTGGAGAACGTCGGCTATACCGCGCGCCACCACACCTTCTTCGAGATGCTGGGCAACTTCAGCTTCGGCGACTACTTCAAGCACGATGCCATCACCTACGCCTGGGAGTTCCTGACCGGCGAGCAGTGGCTGGCCCTGCCGAAGGAAAAGCTGATGGTCACGGTGTACGCCAGCGACGACGAGGCCTTCGACATCTGGCACAAGACCGTCGGCCTGCCGGTGGAAAAGATCGTACGCATCGGCGACAACAAGGGGGCGGCGTACGCCTCCGACAACTTCTGGACCATGGGCGATACCGGCCCGTGCGGCCCGTGCACCGAGATTTTCTATGACCACGGCGAGGAAGTTGCCGGCGGCCCTCCGGGCAGCCCGGACGAGGACGGCGACCGCTTCATGGAGATCTGGAACAACGTGTTCATGCAGTTCAACCGCGACGAGACCGGCACGCTGCACCCGCTGCCGAAGCCGTCGGTGGATACCGGCATGGGCCTGGAGCGCCTCTCCACCGTGCTGCAGCACGTGAAGTCCAACTACGAAACCGACGGCCTCGCCTGCCTGGTGCGCGCCGCCGCGCGTGAAACCGGCGTCGAGTACAGCCAGAACGTGCCGTCGCTGAAGGTGATCGCCGATCACATCCGCGCCTGCAGCTTCATGATCGCCGACGGCATCCTGCCGTCCAACGAAGGCCGCGGCTACGTGCTGCGCCGCATTGCCCGCCGCGCCATCCGTCACGGCTACAAGCTGGGCCAGAAGGGCCTGTTCTTCCACAAGATCGTGGCCGACCTGGTGGAAGAAATGGGCGGAGCCTACCCGGAACTACGCCAGCAGCAGGCCCACATCGAAGACAACCTGCGCGCCGAGGAAGTCCGCTTCGCCGAGACGCTGGAACACGGCATGGCGCTGGTCGATGCCGCGCTGCAGGGTGGCAAGATCCGCATGGACGGCGACACCATCTTCAAGCTGTATGACACCTTCGGCTTCCCGGTCGACCTGACCGCCGACATCTGCCGCGAGCGTAATATCGAGGTGGACATGGAGGGCTTCGAGCACGCGATGAACGCCCAGCGTGAACGCGCGCGTGCCGCCTCCAGCTTCAAGATGACCGGCAACCTGGAGTACGCAGGTGCCGACACCCGCTTCCACGGCTACGAAACCGCCAGCGTCGACGCCAAGGTGCTGGCGCTGTTCAAGGGCAGCACCCCGGTCGAGCAGTTGGCCGAAGGCGAAGAAGGCGTAGTGGTGCTGGACGACACCGCGTTCTACGCCGAGGGCGGCGGCCAGGTCGGCGATTGCGGCGAAATTTCGGTGAGCGGCGGCGTCGGCGCGCTGTTCGACGTGACCGACACCCAGAAGATCAAGGCCGCCACCTTCGGCCACAGCGGCCGCGTGGTGCGCGGTGCGCTGCACGTCGGCGACACGGTGCAGGCCACCATCGACCTGCACAAGCGCCTCGCCACCGCACGCAACCACTCCGCCACCCACCTGTTGCACGCGGCCTTGCGTCACGTGCTGGGCAGCCACGTGGCGCAGAAGGGTTCGCTGGTGAACGCCGAGCGCACCCGCTTCGACTTCGCCCATGGCGAGCCGGTGTCGGCCGCGCAGATCGCCGAGATCGAACGCGTGGTGAACCGCATCGTGCTGCACAACGTCGAGGTATCGGCCAACGTGATGGCCTACGACGACGCCATCCGCGCCGGCGCCATCGCGCTGTTCGGCGAGAAGTACGGCGACGAGGTGCGCGTGCTGAAGATGGGCGAATTCTCCACCGAACTGTGCGGCGGCACCCACGTCAAGCGCACCGGCGACATCGGCTTCTTCAAGATCGTGGCGGAAGGCGGCGTGGCCGCCGGCGTGCGCCGCATCGAGGCGGTGACCGGCGAAGGCGCCGTGGCCTACGCCCAGCAGCAGGAAAGCCTGGTGAAGGAAGCGGCCGGCGCGCTGAAGGCGCAGACCAGCGAGGAAGTGGTCGGCAAGATCGGCAGCCTGCAGGACAACCTGAAGGCGCTGGAGAAGGAGCTGTCGCGCCTCAAGGCCAAGCTGGCCGCCTCGGCCGGCGACACCCTGGCCGACAGCGCGGTCGAGATCGGTGGCATCAAGGTGCTGGCTGCCGAGCTGGAAGGCGCCGACAACACCGCGCTGCGCGAGACCCTGGACAAGCTCAAGGACAAGCTCAAGTCGGCCGCCATCGTGCTGGCCGCCAAGGGCGACGGCAAGGTCTCGCTGGTGGCCGGCGTCACCGCCGACCTGACCGGCAAGATCAAGGCCGGCGAACTGGTCAACTTCGTCGCCCAGCAGGTGGGTGGTAAAGGTGGCGGGCGTCCCGACATGGCCCAAGCCGGCGGCACCCAGCCCGAGAAGCTGGCCGAGGCACTGGCCGGCGTCAACGCCTGGGTGAGCGGCAAGCTGTAAGCCACCCCGAACGCGCCCCGCGCAGCCAGGACAAAGCCGCATGGAATTCCATGCGGCTTTTTCATGTCCAGCTACCGATCTTCGGCCAACCTTTTCCCGTCACGACCGCCCGCTCACTTGCTGCGCCCGACCACCCCCACCCCGCCGATCACCAGCGCCGCGCCCAACACCTGCAACCCGGTCAGGCTCTCGCCGAGGACCAGCCAGCCCATCGCCATGGTCAATACCGGCCCCAGCGTGCCGACCGAGGCCGCCTTGCCGGCGCCGAGCTGGCGGATCGCGACGTTGAGGCACCACACCGGCAGCACCGTGCTGAACACTCCCATGGCGAACCCGATCAGGTACACCGGCATGGGCAAAAGCAGCGCCGTCAGCGGCGTGGTCACGGCAAAGTGGACGAACACCGCCAGGCACGCCACCAGTGTCGCCAGCGCGGCGAAACGGGTGGCACCGATGCGGGCGATCGCCTCCCCCGAGCCGACCAGGTACAGGGCATAGCTCACGGTACTGGCAACGACCCAGGCCAGGCCGATCAGCGCCTGACTGCCCAGCCCGGCGTCGCGCAGATCCTGCACGAAAGCGAGGGCGATGCCGAGATAGGCCAGCCCGACCCCCAGCCACACCTTGGCCGGGTAGCGCTTGCCCAGCCACAGCACCGAGATGAACAACACCAGCGTCGGGTAGAGAAACAGCGTCAGACGCTCCAGCGCCGCCGAGACGTATTGCAGGCCGATGAAATCCAGCAGGCTGGAGAGGTAGTAGCCCAGCAAGCCCAGCAGCGCCAGTTGCTGCCAGTCGCGCCGCTCGAGACGGCGCGCGCCGCCAGCCACGCCGCTGCGCCACGCCATCAGCAGGAAGAACGGCAGGGCGAAGGCCATGCGCAACACCAGCAGGGCTTCGGCGCCGGCGCCGTAGCGATACCCCAGTTTGACGAACACCGCCTTGGCGGAAAACCCCAGCGCCGCCAACAGGGCCATGGCCACACCTTTGTTTTTCGCGAAGGCGACACGGCCAGCCAGCGGCAGCGGTTTCTGTGCTTCGATCATGTCAGGTTCCTTGTTTTCGGCCTATTATGGCGGGAAGTGCCGGCACACCGTTATGTTCTTGGCGCAGCCAGACTTCTCCAAACACGAAGGCTCAACGGCGGGGGTTCGCTTTCACTGAACGGGTCCGCCTGCTGCAGCCGCGGCGCGCCGGTCTATCCGCCCCCTCCCCTCTGTAGAAACCCCGCACCATGCGACTCGACTTCATCGACCTGAAACTGTTCACCGCCCTGGCCGAGAGCGGCAGCCTGACCGAGGCCGCCGAACGCTTCCCGATGGCCCTCTCCGCCGCCAGCCAGCGCCTGAAAAAGCTGGAAGACCTGTACGGGGTGCAGCTGGTGGAACGCCACTCGCGCGGCATCGCCCTCACCCACGCCGGCGACGTGCTGCTGCATCATGCCCGGCGTCTCTTGCTGGGCTCAGAGCAGCTGAATGGCGACATGGGGCGGCTCAGCCAGGGCGTGCGGCGGGAAATCCGGCTGATGGCCAACAGCGTCGCCAGCAACGAATTCCTGCCGGACCTGCTGGGCCGCTTTCTGGCGGCGCAGCCCGAGCTGGATGTTGTGCTGGCCGAGCGCCCGAGCCGCGACATCGTCACGGCGATCGAAGACGGCGAGGCCGATATCGGCATCCTGGACGGCAGCCTGGGGGTGGAACGGCTGCCCTTGCTGCCGTTTGCCCGCGACCGCCTGGTGGTGATTTGCGGCCCCGCGCACCCGCTCCACGGCACGGCTTCGGTCGCGTTCGCCACCTTGCTCGATCATGCCTTCGTCGGCCTGACCGAAACCAGCGCCATGCAAGGCTTCGTGGAAAGCATGGCACGGCGCAAGGGCAAGGCGCTACGCCTGCGGCTGCGCGTTTCCAGCTTCGCCGCCGTGGCCACTTTGGTGGGACGCAACGCCGGACTGGCCATCCTGCCGGCCCGCTCGGCGCGGAGTCTGGCCCAGAGTCATGCGCTGCACGTGGTGGAATTGACCGACCCGTGGGCGATACGCGAACTGCAGTTGTGTGTGAAAGATATCGACAGCCTGCCGGCACAGGCGCGGCTGCTGCTGGACGCTCTGCTCAGCGCCGATCACGGCGAGCCAGTGTCAGACTAGCGAGCGCAGCCACGCATAGCTGTAGAGGCCCAACAGGGTCATCAGCAGCGAGCCCATCACGTGCGCCAGGATGGCCGCCGCTGCCCAGCCCAAACGCCCCTGCTGCAACAACTCCACCACCTCGGCCGAGAACGTCGAAAAGGTGGTCAGGCCGCCCAGGAAGCCCGTCACCAGCAACAGACGCCATTCTGGCGGCAGGGTCGCATGCTGTGCCAAGACGGCGATGATGAAGCCGATCAGGTAGCCTCCCAGCAGGTTGGCGCACAACGTGCCGAGCGGCAGCGACGGCAACAGCGCGTTCAGGCGCAGGCCCAGCATCCAGCGCAACAAGGCGCCGCTCGAAGCACCGGCACAGATGGCGAGAATCTTGGTCATGGACGAGTGTGGCGAGAGGAGTGTCATAAAGCATTGTTGTACAGGCGCTCCGCCATCACAACCACGGCGGCGCCGTGGCCCGCCGAGCCAGGCCTTCAAGGCGCCTCCGACATGCCCCACGACCGACGACGCACCAGCGGCACGCCCAGCCGTTTGCCCCGGACAGTGGGGTTGCCGGTGAGGCGGTCGTGTCGTTCGCTCGGAAAGAACCCGCTGGCGATGGGGATGGTGTCGCCTCGCCGGCGGGCGCGGAGGGGTTGGGCAGGCAGACACCTGCCGGAAATGCAAAAAGCCAGCACGATGTGCTGGCTTTCATGAAACTTTGGCTCCCCGAGCAGGGCTCGAACCTGCGACCTGCGGATTAACAGTCCGTCGCTCTACCAACTGAGCTATCAGGGAACATCTAAAGAGAAAACAATTATATTGACCGAAAACCTATCCGTCAAGCGATCTCGCATTATTTTTATCTCAAACCACCCGGACGGCAGCGACAGGCACCGTCTGGCTTCTTCCGAACGGCCCCAGGTTGGGGGGCGGATCATCCCGGTACGCACTGTGCCACCCTGCAAGCCTTGCCGGCGGCGGCGCTCCGCGTAGAGCCTGTTCACGATCTTTTTACGAGCGGCGCGGTCCCGGCAAACAACCCGATAGGAGGCGGACGACACCGGCCTTGGCATTCCAAGGCCAAGTCGGCCCCCCCCCCCCGTGTGGCCAAGCGCGGCCGCCGCCCCAAAAAGATCGTGAACAGCTAGTTACAGCGCCAGCAGCGAGACGACGCGATAGCGGCTCACGCCCAGCAGGGCCGGGATGACGCCGAGGAAGGAGCGGTAGTCGCCGGCCTGGTTCAGGCGCGCGTTGAAATCGGCCACGAACTCCTGCGCCCAGCTCTGCTCGCCCATGCGCGACAGTTGGTCGATGGCGTCACGCGCCTGGTCGATGGCGCTGGTGATGGCACTGTGTGCCTGGCGCAGCTGCGACAGGGCGCTTACCACACGTTGCAGGGTCTGGCGCACGTGGGCATGGTCGTTCACCTGCCACTCGCCGGTTGCCAGCCGCTCCGGTTCGGCCTCGGTCTTGACGCGCTGCGGCTGGCCGGAGGGGAAGCGGACGCCGCCGCCGCGTACCGCGAGGCGGTCGCGGATGGCCGGCCAGGCCGCCTCGTCCACCGAGAAACCGAGCTGGCCGTCGTCGTTGATGGCCGCGCGGATGCCTGACGGTGCCAGGGCGCGGTTGAGACGGCGCATGATCTCATCTTCGCTGACGTCGCCGCCGACGTTGAACGACATCGCGGCGGTGCCTCGCTCGCCGCTGAACAGCGCCAGCGTTTCCGCGGGCCCGCTGCGCAGGCTGTCGAGGTCCATGCCACGTACGGTGAAGTCTTGCCGGGCGTCGGCCGCCAGATGAAAGCGCAGCTTGGCGTCGACGCTGCCGCCGCTTTGGGCATGGCGCTGCGCCAGGGTGGTGGCGAAGCGGCCGATGCGGGCCTCCAGCCCTTCCCGGTCGATGCGGCGCTGGGCGAGCTGCTGGCTGAGGTCGGTCTTGAGCTGCTCCAGCTGGCCCGCCAGGCCGTCGACGAAGCCCAGGGCACGTTGCGCGGCGGTGAGCTGCTCGTTGAGCTGGCTGCTGTAGCGCCAGCCGCTGGCGGCCGTGGTGCCGGCCACGGCTGATTCGGCCGGAGCTTGCGGCGTGCTGCGCAGATCGGTGGCCGCCGGCGCCGGCTGCACGCCGCCGGGGCTGTTGCGACGCGTGCGGCTGCTGGCGGAGTCCAGCGAGGAAATCAGGGAATTCATGGTGAAAGCGGCCTCAGATCACGTCGAACAGGCTGAGCGCGCTGATCTTGCCGTAGGCTTTCTGACTGGCCTGCACCGCCAGCAGGTAGCTGTTCATGTTGATCGACGCCTCGGCGTAGTCGAGGTTGCCGAGATTGGCGATGCTCTGCTGGTTGGCCAGACTGACGTTGCTGTGGTTGTCGTCCATCATCTGCAGGGTATTCTGCGCCCCGCCCAGCTGGGCGATCTTGACGCCGATGGCCTTGAGCGCGGTATCGGTGCCGTCGAGGGTCTGGCGCACGGTCTGGCCCACGCTCGGGTTGCCCGGGTCGAGCGTCGGGCTTTG
The DNA here is from genome assembly GCF_058781125.1 of Pseudogulbenkiania sp. FW507-F1. NCBI lineage: Bacteria > Pseudomonadati > Pseudomonadota > Betaproteobacteria > Neisseriales > Chromobacteriaceae > Pseudogulbenkiania > Pseudogulbenkiania sp. FW507-F1. The sequence continues at coordinate 84,657 of NZ_JBYSWM010000002.1, forward strand.
CAGGGTGTCGATGGTCTGGTCGAGCTGGTTGAGGAAGGCGGCCATGTCTTCCAGCGTGACGTTGGCGGGCTGGGTGACGCCGTGCCCGATCACCACCTGCTGGCGGTCGGTGTTGCCGCTGAAGCTGTAGCGGCTGCCGGCGGGCTGCGTGTTGTCGACGGCGATGGTCTGGGTGGCGCTGGCGGTGCCGGAGAACAGGTAGCGGCCTTCCTGGTCCTTGGTGTTGGCGGCGTAGAACAGGCTGTCGCGCAGGTTGGCGAGCGAACTCGACATGGCGCGCAGGTCGTCCGCGGTATTGCCGCCGTCGGCCGCCCACACCAGCAGGTCGCGCGCCTGCATCATGTCCTTGCTCATGCCGTCGAGGTAGGACTCGTTCATCGACAGCCGCGAGCGCAACGCGGCGATGTTGTCGCGGTACTGGGTCAACGCCGCCTCTTCGCGCTGCAGGCGCAACAGCCGCACGCTGGCGACCGGGTCGTCCGACGGCACCAGCAGGCGGTCGCCGGAGGACATCTGCTGCTGCAGGTCGGCGAGCCGGCTGTTGGCCGACTGCATGGCGGCGCTCATCGAGGCCTGGAACTGGTTACTGGCTACGCGCATGGTGGCTTCCTCAGAAAATCGCCAGGGTGCTGTCGAACAGCTGGTTGGCGACGGCGATCACTTTCATGTTGGCCTGGTACATCTTCTGGAACTCGACCAGGTTGATCGCTTCTTCATCGCTGTTGACGCCGCTGGTCGACTTCCAATTCTTCTCGGCCTCGCCGCGTACCACCGAGGCGGTCTCCAGCCCGGCCTTGTTCTGCTGGCTGTCGATGGCGAGGTGGCCGGTGAGCTGGGCGTAGGCGTCGCTGATGGTGACGTTGCCGAGCCCGGTCATGGCGACGGTCTGGTCCTTGATGGCGATCAGCGCCAGCAGGTTGTCGCTGTTGGCGGGCTTGGCGGGATCGCTGGAGAAGCCCAGCTGGTCGGCCTGGATGGCGCTGACTTGGAGCATGCCGCTGGTGCTGGCCGCATCGAAGACGAACAGCGCCGCGCCGGCCTGACCGTTGAGGTCGAAACCGCTGGCAAGCTGGGCGTTGGTGCGCGTCGCCAGTTCGCCGGCCAGGGTGCGCACCGCGTCGGCCATCGGCTGCAGCACTGCGCTCTGGTACTGGTTGAGCCCGCCCAGCTGGCCGCCCAGGTTGTCGTTGGGCAGCGTGAAGCGCTCCTTGGCGAACTGCAGCGTCATGGTCTGCGTGCCGTTGACGTTGCCCTGCGCGGCGAGCGTGGCGGCGGTGTTGCCGATCACCAGCGGCTGCCCGCCGCGCAGCGTGACGCTGAGGCTGCCGTCCGGCTGCTGGCTGACGCGCACGTCGACCAGCGCGGCCAGCGCGTCGATCTGGCGGTCGCGCTCGTCGAGCAGGCCGGAGGCGTTGGTGCCGACGGCGTCGGCCTCCGCCACCTTGCCGTTGAGTGCGGCGATCGACTGGGTGATGGTATTGATCTGCGCCAGCGTGGCGCTGCGCTGCTCGTTGAGCGAGGCCTGCTGCGTGGCGAACACACCGTTGAGATTGTTGAAGCGGCGCGCCAGCGCGTCGGCCTCGCTGATCACCTGCTGGCGCAAGGGCACCGAGCTGGGCTCGACGCTGGCGGCGTTGAGCGCGCCGTAGAACTTGTCGAGGCCGCCCGACAGGCTGGTGCCGTCGCTGCCCATGACCTGCTCCAGCTGGGCGAAGTACGGCTGCGCCGCCGCCAGCTCGCCCTGCCCCGCCGCCGCCTGCCACATCTGCAGGTTCTTGTAGCTGTCGCTGAAGCGGCGGATGGCGGTGACGTCGACGCCCATGCCGGCACCGAGGCGGTCGCCCGCGCCCGGCACCAGGGTCGACAGCAGCACGCCCTGGCGCGAATAGCCGGGGGTCATCTCGTTGGAAAGGTTCTGGCTGACCGTGTTGAGCGCGGCCTGGGCGGCGATCGCGCCGGACAGCGCGTTCTGGATCATGCGCATGGCGGGCTGGCTATCTGTGGTTCAGTGGAAAAAACGGCGTGGCGAAGGCGGCCAGGCCGGCGCCCGTCTCGGGCGCCTTCTGGGAAACAGAGGCGACCCCGGCGGCGTTTTCCTTAAGTGCATTATTGCCATTGACCGTTGCGCCGGGCAGTAGCTGCGCCAGGATGACGTTGGCGATGCCGAACACGCGTTGCCGGGCGATCTGGCCGGCCACCGCGGTGTCGGCGAAGTCGAGCAGGTCGCTGTTGATGGACTGGGCGAAGATGCTGTCCTCGCCGGCCATGGCGCGCGTGGTCTTGCGCATCTGCCCCAGCATTTCGCGGACGAACAGCGCCTCGAATTCTTCGGCGGCCTTGCCGACCTTCTTGCGGTACTCGGCCGAGGGCGGCTGCACCGGGGTCTCGAGGTTGGCCGAAGAACCCTCGGCGCCGCTGCCGGCCTTCTTCACGTCGGTGCTCAGCATGCTCGCTCCTCCTCAGATCACCACCAGCTCGCCATCCAGCGCACCGGCCTGATCCAGCGCCTGCAGGATGGCCATGATGTCGTCCGGCGTGGCGCCGGTGCTGTTGATGGTGTCGATGATGGTTTGCAGCTTGGCGCCCGCCGGCCACTTGAACATGCGGCCCTGGTCCTGCTGCACGCTGACGTCCGATTGCGGCGTGACCACGGTGTTGCCGCGCCCGAACGGATTGGGCTGGCTCACCTGCGAGCTCTCGGCGATCACCACGCGCAGGTTGCCGTGCGACACCGCGGCGGGGCGTACCGTCACCCCCTGGCTGATCACCACGGTGCCGGTGCGCGAATTGAATATCACGCGCGGCGTCTCCTCGCCCACCCCGATGTTGAGCTTCTCCAGCCGAGCGACGAAGGCCACGCGCGCGGTCGGGTCCGGCGGCGCCAGCACCTCGACCGAGGTGGCGTCGCGCGTGCTGGCGATGCGACCGTAGTGCTGGTTGATGGTGTTGACGATGTTGGTGGCGGTCTCGAAATTGGGGCGCTTGAGGCTCAGGCGCACCGACGGCCCGCTCTCGAAGTCGGACGGGATTTCGCGCTCGATCGAGGCGCCGTTGGGGATGCGCCCCGAGGTCGGGGTGTTCACCGTGACGCTGGAGCCACTCTTGCCCTGCGCCGACAGACCGCCGATCACCAGGTTGCCCTGCGCCAGCGCGTACACCTCGCCGTCGGCGGCGCGCAAGGGCGTCAGCAGCAGCGTGCCGCCGCGCAGGCTCTTGGCGTCGCCCAGCGACGACACCGTGACGTCGATGGTCTGGCCGTGCCGGTAACCGGGCGGCAGGCTGGCGCTGACCATCACCGCCGCCACGTTCTTGACCTTGGTGCTGCTGCCCTCGGGCTGCTTGATGCCGAACTGCTTGAGCAGGTTACTCACCGACTGGCCGGAGAACTTCACCTGCGAGTTGTCGCCGGTGCCGTCCAGGCCGACCACGATGCCGTAGCCGATCAGCTGGTTTTCGCGGATGCCTTCGACGCTGACCAGGTTGCGCAGCAGCTGGGCACCGGCGTTGAGCGGCAACAGGCCGGCCACCAGCACCAGCATCAGGCGGGAAAGGTAACGGTAGGGCATGAGGTCTCTCAGAACGGCATCCATGGGCTGGTGAAGAAGCGCGTCAGCCAGCCCGGGGCGTTGGCGTCGCTCAGGACGCCCCGGCCGGAGTAGGCGATGCGCGCGTTGGCGATGCGCTGCGACGACACGCGGTTGTCGGTGTCGATGTCGTCGACGCGGACGTAGCCCGCCAGCTGCAGGTACTCCTCGCCCTGGTTGAGGGTGAGCTGCTTCTCGCCCTTCACCAGCAGCAGGCCGTTGGGCAGCACCTGGTGCACGATCACGCTGAGCGCGCCGGACAAGGCATTCTGCTGGGTGGACGAGGACGAGCCGTCGAAGGTGCGGTCGGCGTCGATGCCGACCTTGGTGTTGATGGTCTTGCTGCCGAGGATGGTGGGCTGGATGCTGGCGCCCGACTTCTTGTCGAGCAGGGTGCCGGCCTTCTTGCTGGCCTGGGTGGTTTCTTCCAGCACCACGGTCAGGGCGTCGCCGACGCGGTAGGCGCGGCTGTCGGTGACCAGCGACCAGGCGCCGCCGGCGGTGTACACGCCGCCGCCGATGCCGCGCGCCGCCGACTTCGGCGGCAGCGGCGGCTCGAACTCGGCGCGCGGCGGCGGCAGGGTCTGGGTGCAGCCGGCCAGCAGCAGCGTGGCCAGTACGAGCGCCGTCCGCTTCATCGCACCGACTGCGCCAGGTACTGCATCATGTTGTCGGCGGCGGACAGCACCTTGGTGTTCATCTCGTAGGTGCGCTGCGCCGCGATCATGTCCACCATCTCTTCCACCACCTGCACGTTGGAGCCCTCCAGCGCGCCCTGCTTGAGCTTGCCCAGCGCGTCGCTGCCGGGATTGCCGACGGTGGGCGTGCCGCTGGCGGTGGTTTCCTGGAACAGGTTGTCGCCCAGCGCCAGCAAGCCGGTGGGGTTGACGAAGTTGGCCAGCGTCAGCTGGCCGATCTCGGTCTGCGCGGTGGAGCCGGACTGGGTGATCGACACCGTGCCGGTTTCGCCGATGCTGACCGAGGTCGCCGTGGCCGGCACGGTGATGGCGGGCACGATGGGCAGGCCCTGCGCGTTCACCAGCTGGCCGTCGGCGTTGACCTGCAGCTGGCCGGCGCGGGTATAGCCGGTTTCGCCGTTGGACATCTGCACCTGCAGGAAACCCTGGCCGACGATGGCCACGTCCAGCGCCTGGCCGGTGGTGGTGATGCTGCCGCTGGTGAACACCTTCTGCGTGCCCAGGAGGCGCGTGCCGTTGCCCAGCTGCACCCCGGACGGCGAGGCGTTGTTGGCGTCGACGCGGGCGCCGGGCTGGCGTTCGACCTGGTAGAACAGGTCCTCGAACACCATGCGGTCGCGCTTGAAGCCGACCGTGTTGACGTTGGCCAGGTTGTTGGCGATGGCGCCCAGGCGCGCGTCTTGCGCCTGGATGCCGGTTTTACTGATCCACAATGCCGGATTCATGCCCTACCCCTCGGTTGCCTAACCGCGCACCAGGCGGTTACCGGCCTCGACCATGTCGTTGGCCGCGTTGAACATCTTCATCTGCATCTCGAAACCGCGATTGAGCGACATGGTGGCGATCATCTCCTCCACCGCCGACACGTTGCTCTGCTCCAGGTGCTCGCCCTGCACCCGCACCGTCTCGTCCGCCGGCAGCGTGTTGCCGAGGCGGCTGACGATCAGGCCGTTTTCGTCCTTGGAAAGCTCTTCCGGCGCCGGCTTGACCAGCTTCAGCCGGTCCACCACCTGCAGCGCGCTCTCACCCGGCGGCTGGATCGAAATCGTGCCGTCGCCCGCCACCGCGACGCGCACGTAGGGCGGCAGCACGATCGGGCCGCCGTCGCCCAGCACCGGCCGGCCGTTGACGGTGAGCGCGCCGTTGGCATCGACGCTGAAGTTGCCGGCGCGGGTGTAGGCTTCACCGCTGCCGACGGCGACGGCGAGAAAGCCGTCGCCCTGCAGCGCCACGTCGAGGTCGCGCCCGGTCTCCACCACGGTGCCGGCGCGATGGTCGACGGCGTTCGGTTCGGCGCGCGTCATGTGGCGGGCGTCGTAACCGTAGCCGCGTACCGCCTGGCTGCTGGCCACCTCGATATCGGCGCGGAAACCGTTGGTCTGGGCGTTGGCCAGGTTGTTGGCGTGCACCTGCTGCGCCTTGAGGGTGCGGTCGGCCCCGCTCATGATGGTGTAGATCAGCGCGTCCATGTCTTACACCGCCTGCATCAGCGCCTGGATCACCTGGCCCTCGGTCGAGATCACCTTGGTGTTGGCCTGGTAGTTGCGCTGCGCGCTCATCAGGTTGACCAGTTCGGCGGTCATGTCGACGTTGGATTGCTCCAGCGAGCCGGCGCTGAGCGTGCCGGCGAGACCGCTGCCGGGCGCCGAGAGCAGCGCGGTGCCGGAGGCCGGCGAGTCCACCCAGCTGGTGGCGGACACCGGGATCAGGCCATCCTCGTTGGGGAAGTTGGCCAGCGCGATGGTGCCGACCGCCTGCTTCTGGCCGTTGCTGTAGGTGGCGAGGATGTCGCCGTTGTCCTGCAGGCTGACCCCGGTGAGCGCGCCGGAGGCGTAGCCGTTGCCGCTGTTGACGGTGGTGGTGGTATCGCCGGCGAACTGGGTGGTGCCGGTGTAGTCGAGCTTGACGGCCAAGGCCGCGGCGCCCGTCGGGGTTCCCAGCGCGAGCGTGGCGGCGCCGCTGGCCAGCGCCGACGAGGTCAGCGCGCCGTTGCTGTCGAAGGCCAGGTCGGCGGTGTCGGCGAGCAGGCTGCCGTCGAGGCCGAAATGCACCGTCACGTCGTTGGTGCCGTTCTTGACGAAGTACTGGGTCAGGGTGTGCTTCTCGCCCAGCGAGTCGTACACGGTGGAAACGCTGGAGCCGTTGAAGGTGGTCGGGTCGGCCGGGTCGAAGGCCGTCGCCGGCGTGGTCCAGCCGGACGACAGGTTGCCGACGTATTGCAGGGTGTCGCTGGCCTTGGCCGCGATCTGCCCGGTGGGCACCGTGATGTCGCCCAGCGCGCCGCGTGCGCCGCCACTGGCGCCGCTGACGGCGGCGTAGCCCTGGACATGGCGGCCGAAGCTGTCGACCAGCACGCCGTCCTTGTCGGTGTTGAAGATGCCGACGCGGGTGTAGGCGACGCTGCCGGCGTTGTCGCGGGTGACGAAGAAGCCGCGGCCCTGGATCGCGGCGTCCAGCGCGCGCCCGGTGGTGACGGTGCCGCCGCTGCGGCCGATGCTCTGCGTGTTGGAGGCGACCTCGACCCCGGTGGCCTGGGTGCCGGCGTAGGTGGCGGAGAAGTTGGCGCGGCTCGACTTGAAGCCGTAGGTGCCGGAGTTGGCGATGTTGTTGCTGATGCTGCCGAGCTGGGAGTTGACCGCGTTGATGCCGGACAGGGCGATTTCAAGACTCATGGAAGACTCCGCTTACGAGACGCTGGACGAGGTGTTCCCCAGCAGGCGGGAAACCGAAGAGGCCGGGACATCCCCCAGCCCGGAAAGGGTGAGCATGGGCTCGCCGCCCTGCACCGGCAGGCGCACGCCCTGGACCACGGCGGCCAGCTCCAACATCGGCGTGGCGCGCGAGGCGGTGGTCGCCGACAGCGCGTAGCTGCCGGCGGCAAGGCCGTAGTCGGCCGGGTTGACGCTGAACGCGACCTCGCCTGCCGGCTGGGCACCCAGGTCGATCGGGTGCAGCTTGCCGTCGGCGCCGGTGAGCTGCAGCGTGACCTGGTTTTCCGCGCCGGACAGGGTGAGGCGGCCGGAGAGTGGCGTGCCGTCGAGCTGCACGGTGTTGCTCTGCACCAGCACGCTGTTGCCGACCTGGTTGCCCAGGCCCAGCCCCTGCAGCTCGCGCAGCAGCACGGCGTTGTCTTTCAGTTGCGACAGCATGCCGAGCGAGGTCTGCATCTGGTTCATCTGCACCAGCTGGTTGACGAACTGCGACGGGTCGGCCGGGTCGAGCGGGTTCTGGTTCTTGATCTGCGCCATCAGCAGCGTCATGAACATGTCCGAGCCACTGCTCTGCGACTGGCCGTTGCTGGCGACCGGGGTCGCGCCCTGGCTCGATGCGGTGCTGTCGTTCAACAGCGAATTGCTGACGGTCATCAGCCTTCTCCCAGTTTGAGCAGGTCCTGCTGCATAGTTTTCACCCGCGCCAGCACTTCCACGTTGGTCTGGAAGGCGCGCGAGGCGGACATCATGTCGGTCATCTCCTCGACTGGATTGACGTTGGGGTAGAACACGTTGCCGTCGGCGTCGGCCAGCGGGTTGGACGGCTCGTGCACCTTGCGCAGCGGGCTGTCGCTCTTCACCACGTCGAGTACCTGTACGCTGGCGCCCTGCCAGGCGCCGTCGCTGTCGGCGCCCCGGTACACGGTGGCGAACACCGGCTTGCGCGCGCGAAACGCCGCGCCCTCCGAGCCGGAGGCCGATTCGGCGTTGGCGAGGTTGCTGGCGACGGTGTTGAGACGCACGGTCTGGGCCGTCATGGCCGAACCGGCGATGCGGGAAATATCCCTGAATGCCATGGTGGATTACCCTGCGATGACTTTGGCCAGGCCCTTGTACTGCATGTTGAGGAAGGTCAGGCTGGTCTGAAATTCGGAGACGTTCTGCGAGAACTCGGCTTGCTCGACGCCGAGCTCGACGGTATTGCCGTCGCGCGACGGGTGGTTGGGGACGCGGTAGAGCAGACCGCCGGACGAATCGTCGAGCGGAAAATCGGCTTCATCGGCGGCGGCGGCCAGCGCCGAACGGAAATCGACATCGCGCGCCTGGTAGCCCGGCGTGGTTTCGTTGGCGATGTTGGATGCCAGGACCTTGGTGCGTTCCGCCCGCAGCTTGAGCGCCTCCGGGTGGATATCCAGCGCCTTGTCGAAATGTATGCCCATTGCCACGCCCGATTCGGTTCAATACCATTGAAAAACAGAGCTATGCTAATAGCCGCCTTACTTGAAAGGCGATACTAATAACTGGCCATCCCGACGTACATGTAATAATTACCAAGCCCGAGCAAATGGCAATATTCACAGCCCTCCGCCCTACCCCCCTGTTGCTGACCCTGCTGACCCTGTCGCTGCCGGCCGCCGCGGACGCCAGCCCGGCCGCGCGCGAACTCGACCGCGCGGTGCTGACCCACGCCCGGCGCTGGCTCGACGACGCCGCGGCCCGGGTCGGGCTGGAGCAGGCACGGCCGCGCCTGACGCCGATCCCGCCGCGCGAGGCGGCGGCGCTGCCGGCCTGCCGCCAGCCGCTGGAGGTCGAGGCGTTCGACACGGCGTCGCTGTCGCGCCTGCGTTTTGCCGTGCGCTGCCCGGAGCCGCAGGGCTGGAGCACCGTCTACACCGTGCGTGCCGAACTCGACGCGCGTCAGCTGGTGGCGACACGCGACCTCGACGCCGGCAAGGTGCTCGGCGCCGACGACGTGGAATGGGCGCAGCGCCCGGTGTACGAGCTGGAAGAGGGTTTGCACAGCCCGGCCGAGGCGGTCGGCCTGAGCAGCCGCAGCGCGCTGCGACGCGGCCAGCCGCTGCGCAGGAAGCTGCTGGAGGCCGCCGTGCTGGTGCGGCGTGGCGAAGCGGTGGAAATCGTGGCGAGCAAGGAGGGGATCGTGGTGACGGCGCCGGGCGAATCGCTGGAAAGCGGACGCCGCAACGACGTCATCCGCGTGCGCAACGTCGGCAGCGGCAAGATCGTGCGTGCCCGGGTGACCGAGGCCGGGCGGGTGGCGCCGGAGTGAGGGCCCTGCCTCAGACGCACACAAGCCCCGTCCCGGACGGGGCTTTTGCATGGCGCCCCGACTCAGAACCCGCTTACGATCTGTCGCGAGCACCCCTCAGCGGGGTGAAGAGCAGCACAGAAACCGGAATGTACTGCAGTACATGAGGATTTCGAGCAGCACATGAGCCCCGATCAGGGGTGCACAGCAAGATCGTAAATGGGTTCTCAGCTGCCCGCCCGGATCGACGCTACCACCCGCGCCAGCTTGCCGGCGTAGTCCGGGTCGGTGGCGTAGCCGCCCTTGGCCAAGGCCTGGGCGAATGCCGCAGCGTCGTTGCCCACGCCCTGCACGCCACGGAAGCGCGGGTTGCTGGCCAAAAGCTGGGTGTAGTCGGCGAAGGCGCCGCGCCAATCCGGATAGGCGCGGAAGCGCTCGCTGCGCTTCACGTCGACGCCCGCCTCGTGCTCGGTGGTGAGCGCCGTCACCACCTCGCCCTGCCAGCCGGCGCCGGCCTTGATACCGAACAGGTTGTGGCTGTTGGTGCCGTCGGCCTGTGTCAGCGGGCGCTTGCCCCAGCCGGACTCCAGCGCGGCGTGCGCGGCGATCAGATCGGGCGCCACCCCCAACCGCGCCGCGGCCTCGCGCGCGTACGGCTCGACCTGGCTCAGAAACGCCTGCTGTGCCGCGCCCGGCGTGCTGGCGTCGTCGCCCCCCACCGTGGCCGCCACCGCCTCGGCACCGCGCTGGCGCGCCCAGGCGCCTTCCGGCGACAGCGTCATCTCGCTCGCGCCGAACCCCTTCTCGATCGAATCGACCACCTCCTGCCGGGTCTGGCGATAGAGCGCGGAGAAGCCGCCGCCCTCGCCCGCCGCCGGCAACGGCAGCGCCACGGCGCGCCAGGCGGCGTCGAAAGGGAGTGAACCAAGGGTTGGATCAGAGCGGAACATAGATATCCTTCTCGCCGAACAGCACACGCTCCAGGTTGTCGTGCTGCGCCATCAGCAGCCGACCGTTGCGCTCGTTCAGCGTCTTGCACTGCGCCACCCGCCCGCGCAGCGTCGCCCACAACGCTTCGCAGGCCTGACGCGGGGCGGCGGGCAGCTGTGCCAGCACCTCCTCGACCGACAGCCGCCGCGGCCGCCCCAGCAGCTCGGCCGCCAGTTCGCGCCGGGCGCGACGGCGACCGTCGAGCCGGCCGACCAGCGTCACGATCCGCTCGCCGGTCTCGGCCAGCGTCGCCGCGTCATGGTCCAGCGCCCCCTTGAACTGCCGCTCCAGCAGCTGTTCCAGTTGCTGGTAATCGGCCAGGTCGAGGCGCATGTCGCCCAGCAGCTGGCGGAAACGGGCCTCGCGGCTCATCCGCGTCCGCCGTGATAACGGTCGATCAGCGCCGCCAGCCGTTCCGGGTCGAACGGGGCCTCGCCACGCGCCAGCGCCGCCTTGACCGCGGCGACGCGCTCGAGGTCGATCTCGGGTTGCTCGCGCAGGGCGGCCTGCGCCGGCTCCAGCAGCGCCGCCCCACTGGCCTCGGCCGCCGCCGCAGGGCGGACGGCAGGCGCGGTCGGGGAGGTGGCCGGGCGCTCGGCCGGGGCGACGTCGCGACGTTCAGGGCGTTGGGGAGTGATGCGCATGGTAAGCCTCGTCAATGCAATTCGTCTGTCTTATAGAGACAAGACGACCGCCTGCCAGAAAAACTTAAAAGTTCTCCGGCAGCATCTTGAGCAACACGATGCGGCGGTTTTCCATGCGGATGTAGTGGCCGTAGACCAGCTCCTTGAGGATGCGCGCCACCATCTCGCGCGAGGAGCCGATCTGGTCGGCGATTTCCTGCTGGGTCAGCGGCTTGTCGAGCTGCAGCACGCCGTCCTCCTCGACCATCAGCTCGTTGAACAGGATGCGGATGCGGCCGTAGACGTCGAGCAGCGCCAGGTTCTTGGCCGAGGTCGAAATGCGCCGCACCATGCCCGCCAGTCGCAGCAGGATCTTGCTGCGGATGGTCTCGCAGGGCAGACCGTCGGCTACGCCGAACACGCTGACCAGATCGGTGCGCCGGAACATCAAGAGCCGGCAGTCGCGCTCGGCCACGGCGCTCCAGGCGCACGGTCCGCCGTCCAGGTAGGAGACCTCGCCCATGAGTTCGCCCGGTTCGTTGAACATGAACACGAACTTCTTGCCCTGGCCGTCGGAGACGAAGGACTCGATGCGTCCTTCGGTCAGCAGATAGATCGCGGCGCTGTTTCCCCCTTCCAGAAACAGCGGGTCGCCCTTGCGCAGGTTCAGTGGAACGGCGAGGTCGATCAATTCGTCGAGAGCGAAGTCGTTGAGGCTGCCGAAAAAATCGGTCGCGAGCAGGAGCTGTTTGGTATCTTGCTTTGTCATTTTTTTATATGTGCACGAGCTATTTAAACAAACACCACCGCGTGGCGCGGCATGGCATGAACGTTGTGGAGCGGACGGTTATTGGCATTTTTTTGTTTGTCCTGCCATGCCAAATCGATTAACGGTGCCATTGTTATTAATAACGGCCTTATTGTAAAGTTTTGCAAAGCAATTAGTGAACTTTTCTTGATTCAGACGATCAAAAGCCCGGATTTTTGTCCGGGCTTTTGTAGAGGAAGAGGTAAGGCGGGGCTTAAGGACGCAGTTGCTGCTTGAGCGCGGCCAGTTCGGCCGCGGAGGGTTTCTCGGCGCCGGCGGCGGGCTGGCCGCCCTCGCCGGGCATGCCGAACATCGCCGCCACGGTCTGCGCCTGGCCGGTGGTCAGCACCAGGAGTTCGATGCGGCGGTTGAGCGCGGCGTCCGGATGGCGCGCATCGAGCGGGGCACGGTCGGCCATGCCGACCACTTGCAGGATGCCGTTGCTGGCCATTCCCCCCAGCAGCAGTTGCATGCGCGCCGCCATGGCACGGTTGCTGGACAGGCTCCAGTTGGAGAAGGCGGCGTAATTCTGCCCCTTGTACTGCAGCGAGTCGGTATGCCCCACCAGCAACAGCTGGTTGTCGATATGGGCGAACATCTGCCCCATCTTCTGCAGCAGGTGCTTGAAACGCTCGTTGATCACCGCGCTGCCGCGCTCGAACATGCCCTGCTTGTCGGTATCGTGCAGCATCACGCGCAGGCCGTAGGGGGTGATCACGGTCTGGATGTTGCCGGCCAGCCCGGCCTCGACCGACAGGTCCGACATCATCTTGGCCAGCTTCTGCAGGTCGGCGGCGCTGTCGTAGCGGCGGCGCAGCTTGGCGCCGTTGCCGTCGTCGAGCGCCGAGGGCTGGGCGCTGCTCTTGACCTGCGAATTGGGGCGCGACTCGGTGGCCTGCTGACCGGGCACCAGTTCGCGCGGGATCAGGCTGCCGTGCGGCGTACCCTGGTGCTCGATGCGCGACTGGGTGCCCTCCGCCAGCGGGCTGCCGCCGCCGTTGCGCAACAGCTGCGCCATGGTCTCCTGCTCGCGCGAGGCGAGCAGCCACATCACTAGGAACAGGCACATCAGCGCCAGCACGAAGTCGGCGAACGCCACCTTCCATGCCCCGCTGTGGCCGCCATCGTCCTGGCGCCGCGACACTTTCTTGATGACGGCGGCGGTGCCTTCCTTCTTCTTGTCCAGGCTCACGGTGCGCTACCTCACACGCCTTGCAGCGCGTTGATCCAGCTTTCCAGCTGCGAAAAGCTCGGCTTGGTATTGAGCTGGACCAGGCGGCGCCCGGCGTCGATCGCCAGCAGCGGCGGCTTGCCGGAGGCGTGCGTGGTGATCACCACCTTGACCGATTCGAAGTTGGAGAGCTCCTCCTTGACCTGCTGGTGCATCACGTTGCTGAGCGGGTCGAGCACGCCGTAGCAGAAGAAGATGCCGATGAAGGTGCCCACCATGGCGGCGCCGACCTTCTCCGCGATCTCGCCGGTGGTGGCGCCGTTGCCGACGCTGTTCATGGTCATCACGATGCCCAGCACCGCGGCCAGGATGCCGAAGCCCGGCATCGCCTCGCCGATCTTGTGCAGCGACTTGGAGGGCTGGTTGAGCTCCTCGTGGATGGCGTCGATTTCCTGGTCGAGCACGCCTTCCAGCTCGTGCGCGCTGATCTTGCCCATCGCCATCAGGCGGAAATTGTCGACGATGAAGGCCAGCAGCTTGGGCTGCTGCAGCACCAGCGGGTATCGGTTGAACAACGGGCTCTGGCGCGGCGCCTCGACGTGCTCGTCGAGCGCCTTCAGGCCCTGGCTCGCGGTGATCAGGAGTTCGTACATCAACAGCAGGAGCTGGCGCTGGAATTCGGCGCCGTGCTTCTTGCGCAGCACCACACGCTTGATCTGGCCGCCCATTTCCAGCAGCACGTGCTTGGGGTTGCCCAGCACGATGGCGCCGATCGCGGCGCCGCAGATGATGAGCAGTTCCACCGGTTGCCAGATGACGTGGATCGCCCCCCCGCCCAGCATGAAGCCGCCGAAGACGCATCCGAGAACGATGCCGATGCCGAGTAGTTGCTGCATAGTTGCCTTTCCAGGGAGTTCAGGCGGCGTCGAGCCGGACCTTCATTTTCTTGAGAGCGCTCTTGTTGATCTGGCACACCCGCGCTTCGGTCAGGTCGAGCACGGCGGCGATCTCCTTGAGGCTGAGTTCGAATTCGTAGTAGAGCTGGATCACGCGCTGTTCGCGCTCGTCCAGCGCGGAGAGCGCCGCCGCCAGGGTGCGCCGCTGCAGCACGCTGGCCTCGGGGGTGTTGTCGTCGATGGGCTCGATGCCGGCCGCGACCAGTTCGTCGAAGCTGGCCATGGCCTCGGCGTTTTCAGCCACCAGCAGCGCACGGTAGTCCTCGGCGCTGAGCCCCAGCTGCGCCACCGCTTCCGCCTCGCTGGGCTCGCGCCCGAGACGGCGCGTCAGCTCGCGCAAGCCATCGCGCAGGCGGTGCGCGTCCTGGCGCAGCGCGCGCGGCCGCCAGTCGAGGCGGCGCAGCTCGTCGAGGATGGCGCCGCGCACGCGCAGCACGGCGTAGCCGGCGAAGCGCTGGTCCGGTTCGCCGTAGCGGCGCAGCGCCTCAAGCAGCGCCATCAGGCCGATCTGCTCCATGTCCTCGCGCTCGATCACGCCGTTGGCTTGCGAATTGAGCTGGCGCGCCACGCGCTTCACCAGCGGGGCGAAATCGCGCAGGCAGCGCGCCTCGAGTTCGGCAGGCGCGTCGGGAGTGGCGTAGTCGGCGTACATGATGGGCTTACTCGATGATCAGCTTGCCGACCATGACTTCGGAGAACGGCTGGGCGCCGTGTTCGGCACCGTAGCTGGCGCGGTAGGCCTTGCCCAGCAGCTTCTGGTAGTCGTCGATGGTCATGCCGGAGGCGCGCGCCAGCGCGAGCGGCGACAGCGCGCGCACCGCCACGGTCTTGAGGAAGGGCAGTTGCTCCTTGAGCTCCTTTTCGTGCGTCTCGCCGGTGCGGAACACCAGGTCGAGCGCCATGTAGTGCAGTTCGGGGTCGCCCGCCTCGCTGCGCAGCATGACGATCACCTTGTCCAGGCTGACGTAGCGGCTCGGTTCGGCCTTCTCGGCGGAGGCCAGCGGAGCGGCCGCCTTGCCCTGCCCCAGCCACCAGTAGACGCCGCCGGCACCGAGCGCCACGGCCAGCACCATCCCCAGCACCGCGCCCATTATCGTTTTCGTGTTCATCCGATCTGTCCTTTCTCTGCCTCAGCCCTGCGCCAGCGCGAACGGTGCAAAACCATCGCCGCCGACCTCGGCCAGCGCGCGTCCCGGGCTGCGGCCGTCCGGCGCGCCGTCGCGCCCGGAGCGGCCCTGCCCCTGTCCCTGGTGGCCGCCGGGCGCGCCTTCGCGCACTTCCACCGCCACCTGGGTGTACTGCCGTGCCGACAGGTCCTGGCGTAGCGCGTCGCCGATCGCCTGCAGCTGGCGCACCACCTCGCCGTGCGAGGCCACCAGCTGCACCGTCAGGGCGCCGGCCTCGTGGCGGATGGCGATTTCCAGCGAGCCGAACGACGGCGGGTCGAGGCGGATCAGCGCACGGTCCATGCCGTGCGTGCTCTGCACCGCCAGGCGCTCGCCCAGCGCGGCGCGCAGCGACTCGCCCCAGCGCGCCGGCTGGCCGGCGGGCAGCGAGAGCGGCGCCCATTCCGGCAAGGCCGCGCGCGGCTCGACGCCCTGGGCGTGGACGAACCAGCCTGGCAGCGGATTCGGCGCCGGGCTGCCGGCCAGCGGTGCGGCGCTGCCATCCTGCGTGGCCAGGCGCAGTGGGAGCCCGGCGGCGGCCGGCGAGGTGGCGTCGGGCAACAGCACGGGGGCGGTGGTAGCGGCGGAGGCCAGGCTGTCGCGCGCCGAGGCCGGCACGCTGCCCGCCGCCACGCCGGCCAGGCCCTGGAACGTGGAAAGGTTGGCCGAAGGCAGCGGCGGGGTAAGCGGGAGCGGGAGCGGCGGCGGCAGCAGCGACAAGGGCGTGACCGGCACGGCCGGCAACGCCGTAGCGGCCGGCTCCTGCTCGCTGTGATGGCGCTCGTCGTCCGGACCGGCATCGGTAGTCGTCGGGGGGGACGCGGTGCCCGGTGCCGGTGCCGGCGCTGCCGGGCCGGGCACCGGCAGCACCGCGGCCAGCAGCGCTGCGGCGAAGTCGGCCGGCGCGGCGGAGTCGGGGGACGCTGCGGGGGTCGCGGCGGGCGCTACCGCCGCGACGGCGACGGGTTCGGCGGAACGGGTTTCCGCCAGCGGTACGGTGGACAGGGTGGGCAAGGTCGTCATGCGCCCTCCCATTGCCGGGCCTGGGCGTAGGCGAGCTGGCCTTCGCGTTCCCGGCTCAGCAGCGCGAGGCGCTGTTCCAGTTCGGCACCGGCCGTGCTGCCGGCCGCCAGGATTTCGCGGTAGAGCGTGCAGAGGCGCGCGAGGTGGACGGGCTCGATGGCCGCCGGCGCGCCGGCCAGCCACGCCGACAGCCGAGCGTCCAGCGCCGTCAGCCGCTCCCAGTCCTGCGCCGCCAGGGCCACGCGCAGGGCGCTTTCCAGGTGGTCGAGTTCAGGTGGCTTCATGCTGATCGCGCACTCCCATCCAGCCGCCCTTGAGCGTGCCCAACAGGCCGACGACCTCGTCCAGCGCCGCCACGTCGAGCTCCACGCTGGCATGGTAGAGGCGGAAGGCGCAGTAGTCGTAGAGCCGCGCCAGGTCGGTCACCACCTCGCCGCCCGACTCGAAATCCAGCGCGCTGGAGAGGCCGTTGAGGATGTTGATGCACTTGGTGATGCTGTCGCCCTTCTGCTCGAAACGCTGGCCCTCCAGGTGGCCGCGGGCGCGCGCCAGCTCTTCCAGCAGGCCGTCGAACAGCACCAGCACCAGCTGCACCGGCGAGGCGGTGGCGGTCTGCGCTTCCAGGTTGACCGAGTGGTAACTGCGGTAGGCTTCGTAATCCAAGGTGGCTTCCTGTCGTCGGTTACGGGTTACTGGCTGAAGTAGCTGTTGAGCGAATCCAGGGTCTGGCTCATCTGCGCCTGCATGGTCTGCAGCTGGGTGAACTGCGCCAGGTAGCGCTTGTAGGCCTGGTCGTACTGGTTATCGATGCGCGTCTGCTGCGCGTCGAGGTCGTTCTGCATGCGCTGCGCGCTGTCCTTGCGCTGCGTGATCAGGCCGCTGCTGGCGTTGAGCCACTTGTCGAGGTAGCTGCCGGCCTGGGCGAGCAGGCCGTCGGCGTTGCTGCCGTTGAAGAAGCCGTCGAGCGCGGTGGGCTGGTTGGCCAGGAGCTTGTCGAGCTTGCTGCGGTCGAGCGACAGCGTGCCGTCGCGCGCGGCGGTGATGCCCATGTCGGCCAGGCGCACGCCACCGAAGCTCTGGCGGATCAGGGTGTTGAGATGGTCGCGCAGCGAGCGCACCCCGGCGTCGGTGGCGAACGGCCCGGCCTTCTGGTCCTTGTCGGCGCCCCCGGCAGCGGTCAGGCCGCCCAGCGACTTGAGCAGCGTGTTGTAGGCGTCGACGAAGTTCTGCACGTTGCCGCCGGTGTCGCCGTCGCTGCGCGCCACGTCCAGCGTCAGGCTCTGGCCGGCGCTCATGGCGCCGAAGGTCATGGTGACGCCGCCGATGGCGGTGAAGGTGTTGGAGGCCTGCTGCATCAGCACCCCGCTACCCTGCCCGCCCAGCCAGACCTTGGCGTCCTGCGCGGGGCTCAGTTGCGACGAGGTCGCGAACGCGGTCTGCAGGGCGGCATCGCTGGCCTGGCTGGCGTCGACGCCGATGGTGTTGGCGGCACCGGTCTTGCCCGAGGTCAGCACCAGGCGCGAGATGCCGTTGGCGGTCAGCACCATGGCGTTGACCTTGCCGGCGTTGCCCGCAGCCTGGTTGATGGCCAGGGCGATTTCGCTGGTGGTGAGATTGTGGTCGCCGTCGCGGTCGGCGCTGGCGAGATCGACGCTGAAGGGGTTGCCGCCGAGGCTGACGGTGAGGGTGCCGCCGCTGGCGCCGGACACCCCGTCGTACGCCAGCTGCTGCGCGCTCGCCAGCTGCTCGACGAACAGCGAGTAGCTGCCGGCCTGGGCCGTGCCGCTGGCGCTGACGGTGCCGGCGTTGCTCTGGCTGAAGCTGGCGCTCATCGCCACCATGCTCTTCTTGGCCGACAGCGTGGTCAGCGCCGAGCGGAAGTCCTGCAGCGCGCTCTGCAGCTTGCTCAGGCCGTCGCTGCGCGCCTTGGCGCTGCTGTTCTGCATCGACAGGCGCTGCTGCGCCTGCTGCACGTACAGGTTGGCCAGCTGCGTGGCCATCTGCGTCGGGTTGATGTCGGCCATGGTGTGCTCCTTATCCGGTCTCAATATCTGTTCAAGGCGACCGGAACGGCGGTTTCCTTCAGGCGGCGTGAATAATCACACCGTGGTGCGGCCGCGCCACCACGCCTGGCCGGCGAAGTCGTCGCTGTGCTTCTGCTCGCGCCGGGCACGCTCGCTGGCGAGCCGTGCGGCGGTGTCGTCGCGCACCTGCGCCAGCGCCTCGCGCCGCAGCGTGGCCGCCGCCAGCGCGCGCTGGCTCACCGCGGCATCGGCCTCGGCCAGGTTCAGATCCTGTTGCTGCGAGGCCATCAGCTGCAGCAGCGCCCCCTTGTAGCCGGCGCAGTTGAGCGCCAGCGCCGGCGAGGCGGTGGCCGCGCTGGCGCCGCTCTGGCCGCACAGCTCGCCCATGCGCTCGATGTTGCGGCGGTAGCGTTCCTGCAGGCGGCGCTTGGCGACGAGCTCGGTTTCCAGGCGTTCCACGTCGTTATCACGCAGCCGCACCATCAGCTGCAGGCGGTGCAGGGCTTCTTGCTGTTTCATGATGCGGACAGTTCCTCGAGTTGCTGCAGGGTGGCGCCGTACGGCGCCGCGACGGCGGCGTCCTGGCGCAGGAAACGTTCGATGAGCGGCATCCGCTGCACCGCGCGGTCGGTCTCGGCGTCGGCGCCGGGCACGTAGCCGCCCAGCGGGATCAGCGCGCGCACCTCCTGGTAGCGCGCCCACAGCCCGCGCAGGGTGCGCGCCGCCTCGCGCTGGCTCGCCCCGGCCACCAGCCCCATGCAGCGGCTGACCGAGGCGGCAATGTCGATGGCGGGGTAGTGGCCGCGCTCGGCCAGCCCGCGCGACAGCACGATGTGGCCGTCGAGGATGGCGCGCGCGGTGTCGACCACCGGGTCCTGCTGGTCGTCGCCTTCGGCCAGCACGGTGTAGATCGCGCTCATGCTGCCCTCGCCCTCGCCGTTGCCGGCGCTTTCGGCCAACGTCGGCAACAGCCCGAACACCGACGGCGGGTAGCCGCGCGTGGCGGGCGGTTCGCCCAGCGCCAGCGCCACCTCGCGCTGCGCCATGGCGTAGCGCGTGAGCGAATCGACCAAGAGCAGCACGTGGCGCCCCTGGTCGCGGAAATGCGCGGCGATGGTGTGGGTGAGCTCGGTGGCCTTGAGCCGCATCAGCGGCGACTCGTCGGCCGGCGCCACCACCAGCACCGCCTTGGCCAGGCCCTCGGCGCCGAGCGCGTGCTCGACGAACTCGCGCACCTCGCGCCCGCGTTCGCCGATCAGCCCGACCACCACCACGTCGGCCTCGGTGTGGCGGGTGATCATGCCGAGCAGCACGCTCTTGCCGACGCCGCTGCCGGCGAACAGGCCGACGCGCTGGCCGCGCCCAAGCGTCAACAGGCCGTTGATGGCACGCACGCCGACGTCGAGCGGGGTGTCGACCGGGCGCTTTTTCAGGGGATTGACGCGCGGCGGATGCGCCGCCAGCGGGTGCTCGCCGCCGAGGCGGCCCAGCCCGTCGAGCGGCTCGCCCAGTCCGTTGACGATGCGCCCGAGCCAGGACGGGCCGATGAACAACCCGGCGGCGTCCGGCGCCGGCTGCACGCGCGCGCCGGTGGTCAGGCCGACCGGCTTCTTGAACGGCATCAGGTAGGACACCTCGCGCTTGAAGCCGACCACCTGCGCCTGCAGCCACTCGCCGGCGGCGGTTTCGATCAGGCAGCGCTGGCCGGTCTCGAGCGGACAGCCGACGCTCTCCAAGAGCAGGCCGGAGGCGCCGACCAGGCGGCCGGTGACGGTCGCCACCGGCACGTCGTCGAGTTCCAGCTTTTCCAGCGCGGCGCGCAGCATGCTCAGACCTCCGCCACGGCGCCGGTCGCGGCCGTGCCACTGGGCGCGGTCAGCGGCGCAGCCGCGCCCAGCTGCTCGCGCACCTTGTCGAGGCAGACCTCCAGGCGCTGCTGGCAGCCGGCGTCGGCCTCGCTCTCGGCGGTGCGCACGCGGCACTCGCCGGCGGCCAGCTTGGCGTCCGGCACCAGGCGCCAGCGCGCGGCACGCTCCGGCGCCAGTTCGCGGATGCGCGCGCATTCCTCGGCGTTGAGCAGCACCTCGACCTCGCCGCTCACCGGCGGCAAGGCGGCCAGCGTCTCCTCGACCAGATCGAGGATCTGCGCCGGCTTCAACGTCAGCTCGCAGCGGATCACCTGGCGCGCCACCTTGGCCACCAGCTCGACCACGTCCTCGCGCAGCGCGCCCTGGTAGTCCTCGCAGGTGCGGCGCATCGCCTCGGCCGCCGCGGCGAGCGGGGCGGCCAGGCCGTCCAGCTGCGCCAGCACCTCGCGCCGCGCCGCCTCGAAACCCTGCGCGCGGCCTTCGGCCAACCCCTGGGCCAGGCCGGCGTCGCGCCCGGCCTGCTCGCCGGCGGCGACGCCCTCGCGGTAGCCGGCGTCCATGCCCTGGCGGAAACCGTCGGCGACCGAGGCCTGCAGCTGCGCGGCATCGTCACCGTGCGGGCCGGGCGCGGCGGAGGGGGCCTGGAGCAACGGCGGGAAACGGAACGGGCGCCAGTGCTTCACTCGACCACTTCCTCGGGGAACAGCTGCAGGTCGATCTCGCCGGCGTCGGCCAGCGCCTTGACCTGCGCCATGATCTCGCGCCGCACCTCTTCGACACGGCTTTTCGGCACCGGGCCGGAGCGGCGCATCATGTCCTCGAAGCTCTGCGCCTGGCGGCGCGGCATGGTCTGCACGATGGCCTCGCGCACCGCCGGTTCGGCGCCCTTGAGCGCGATCGCCCACTGCTCCAGCGCCACCTCCTCGGCGATGCGCATCAGCACCGTCTCGGTCTGGCGCGACAGCACGAAGAAGTCGTACATGCGCGCCTCGATCTCGCCGACGATGTCCGGGTCGTGCGCGCGCAACAGCTCGATCATGCGCGCGCGGTCGCCCGGCAGGCGGTTGATGATGTCGGCGGTCTGCTGCATGCCCTCCACCGCGGTGCTCTGCGTGTGCAGGCTTTCCAGGCAGCGGTTGACCAGCTCTTCCAGCTCGAGCAGGAGGTCGCGGTCGACGTCCTTGAGGCGGGCGATGTTGACCAGCACGCGGTCGCGGTTTTCTTCCGGCAGCACCTCCACCACCTGGCCCGCCAGCGCCGGCGGCAGGAAGGCGAGGAACACCGCCTGCATGCGCACGTGCTCGCTGCCGATGCGGTCGGCCAGCCACTGCGGCGAGACCCACTGCAGGCGCGCCATCTTGGGACGGATGGCGTCGCCGTAGATGTTGTCGAGCACGCTGTTGGCGATGTCGCTGCCCAGCGCCAGGTCGAGCGAGCGCTTGAGGAAGGAGCGGCTGGCGCCGTGCACCCCGCTCTGCTCGCGGTATTCGTCGAAGAATTTCTGGATCGCGCCCTTGACCGAGTCCACCTTGATGCCGCTCAGGCCCGACATCTCCTGGGTGACCGCCAGCAGTTCCTCGCGCGACAGGCAGCGCAGCACGCCGGCGGCCGGCTCCTCGCCCATGCACAGCAGCAGGATGGCGGCCTGCTGCACCGGGGTCATCGCGGCGGGATCGGCCGGCAGGTTGGCCGAAGCGGCGCTCGCGCCGGGCTTACTGGTTTCTTCCATCTTTCTGCACCCACTGTTTCACCACCTCGGCCACACGCTCCGGTTCCTTGGCGGCCAGACCCTTGAGATGGTCGACCAGCACGTCCACCGACGAACCCGCCGGCGGCAAATCGTAGTTTTCCAAGAGCGGCATCACCGGGCTCGCGCCGGTGGGCTGCCCCTCCGGCAACGCCAGCGGGCGGCCCTGCGGCGCCGCGCCGGCCGGCTGCTCGTCCGGCTCCAGCAGCAGCGGCTCCGGCTGCCCCTGGGCCGCCAGCGGCACCAGCGCCCCGGCGGTCTGCGGCCGGCTCGCCCACTGGCGCAGAATCTTCAACAGCGGGCGCGCGATCAGCAGGTAGCCCAGCAGCAGCACCACGCCGTAGGCCAGCCAGCTGGCGCCGTCGAGCAGGGTGTCGCGCTGCTGCCACCATGGCTCCAGCGCCACCTGGCCGGGGAAGTTCATCGCCGTCACCGCCAGCGCGTCGCCGCGCTCGGCCTTGATGCCCAGGCCGTTGCGCAGCACCTTGTCGACGTTGGCGAGCTGCTCCGCCTGCCAGCCGCCCTTGGCCGGCGCGGCGGCCTGGTTCAGCACCACCGCCACCGACAGCCGAGAGAGCCGGCCGCGCGCATGCTTGATCTGCATGATGCTGCGGTCGTAGGCGTACTGGCGCGTCACGGCGTTCTTGCTGTTGCCGCCGACGCTCTCCTGCGCCGGCGCCGAGGAATCGGTATTGATCGGACGGTTGCTGAGCGAACCGGGAATGCCCAGCGCCAGCTTGTCGTTGGATTTTTCCTCGCGCGACGCCTCGTTGGTGATCTTGGGCGCCTCGCCGTACTTCTCGCGCGTCTCCTCGACGCGGTCGTTGTCCACCTCGGCGGTGATGCTGACCTTGAAGTTGTCGGCGCCGACCACCGGGGTCAGCAGCGCGCGCACATTCTCCAGCGCCTCCTCGCGGTAGCGCTTGGCGGCGTCGCTCTCGGCGGCGGGCTGGCCGCCTTCGGCCAACTCGATGCGCGACGACAGCAGGTTGCCGGCCTGGTCCACCAGCGTCACCTTGGCCGGGTTCAGCGTCGACACGCTGCCCGCCACCAGGTTGACCACGGCGGCGATCTGCTCGTTGGAGAGCTGCCGCCCCGGCTTCAGCGTCACCACCACCGAGGCCGAGCCCTTGTCCTCGCCGGCGGTGACGAAGGACGAGGAGCGCGGCAGCGACAGGTGCACGCGCGCCGCCTGCACCGGCTCCAGCGCCAGGATGCTCTGCGTCAGCTCACCCTCCAGGCCGCGACGGAAACGCACGTCCTGCACGAACTGGCTGACGCCGAGCGGGTCGTTCTTGTCCAACAGCTCCAGCCCGGCCGGCAACTGCGCCACCACGCCCTTGGCGGCGAGCGCCATGCGCACGCGCCCCAGGTCGGCGTCCGGTACCAGCACCTGGCCGGTCTGCGGGTGAAGGCGGTAGGGAATCTTCTCGGCGTCGAGCACCGCCATCATGTCGGCGGCGACCACCTTTTCCTGGGCGCCGAACACCGGCTTGTAGCGGGCATCGTCGCGCCACAGCCAGAACGTCACCGCCAGCGTCAGGCCGATGGCCAGCACCAGCAGCGGCAACAGGGTGCGAACGGCGGCGGCGGGCATGGCCGGGCGGCGGGCGGCAAGACCGCGCCACGAGGCCAGGCCGGAACGGAGTTGAGCTATCACGTCGGACCTGCGCTTCAGATGGGCATCTTGATCAGGTCGTCGACGGCGCCGACCACCTTGTTACGGACCTGCATCAGCATCGAGAACGACAGGCTGGCCTCCTGGCTCAGCATCATCGCCCCGACCAGGTCGTCGCTCTTGCCGCTATCCACCTCGGCCATCTTGTCGTTGGCGGCGCGGGTCTGGGCGTCGACCTCGCGCACCGCCCCCTGCATCGCCTGCGAAAAGCTCGACGCCGCCGGCGCGGCGTCCAGTCCGGCCGGCTCGGTGGCGGCCGCCACCTTGGTCAGCCCCGACATGTCGCGGAGCAGTTGCGTCTGGTCGGCGTTGATCATCACGCCCAGGGATGGAGTCATGCGGAATTCCTTGCGGTACAGGGCCGTTGGCAGGGCCGGAACTGGCGGAGCCGAATCCGTATCTTCCCCAGCCTATCCTTGGCAAATTTCCGGGCAGTTTAAACTTTTACTTACTTATAAGCGCCGTGAATTTTCACAAGCGCTTATGTGAATTTTCACCTCCCAGTGTCACGGCCATTCAGTAAGATGCGCGATCATTTGTCCCGCCGTGGCGCGCCCGCCGCCGGCCGGCCCCGCAACCCGAACAGACCTGCCATGCCCAAGTCCAGAATCCTTCCTCCCGCCGACGGAGCCCGCTTAGCGGCGCTGGACCCGACCACGCTGGGACGCCCCTTCCATCTGCTGCCGGTGTTCCTGCGGCTGGTGGAACAGGAACTGGCCGACTTCGTCGCGCACGAGCTCAACGCCCGTTACCGCGCCCAGTTCCAGTTCAAGGGCGTGCAGGCCGGCCAGGCCGACCTCGACCCCGAGCGCCGCACCTGGCACCGCCTCGACGGTGCCGGCATCGGCGTCAACGTGGCGCGCCCGCTGCTGCTGCGCATCCTCGACTACCGCTACGGCGGACGCGCCAGCCCGGCGCTGCCCGCCACCCAGCCACCGCGCGAAACCGAAACCGAACGGCGCCTGGCGCGCATGCTGGGCGAGCGCCTCACCGCGCGCCTGGTGCAGGCGGTACGGCGCCTCGCGCGCCGCCCGCTGCCCACGCTCAAGGCCCCCCCGGCGGTGGAGACCCTGCCCTTCCCCCCCGGCGACGCGCCGGCCTGGCACATGCAGCTGACGCTGGGCGAAGCCGGCAGCGGCGGCGCGAGCCAGATCGGCCTGGCGCTGGACGCGGCGGTGTTCGCCCAGGTGCTGCGCCAGCTGTCGCTGCAGGCGGCGCTGCCGGGCCCGGCCGCGGGCAAGACGCTGGCGCGGCCGTTTGCCGAACAACTGTCGATCCGGCTGTCGGCGCGCCTCATGGAAAAGCGCCTGACGCTGGGCGAAATCCTCGACCTCCGGGTCGGCTCGGTGCTGCCGGTCAGCCTGCAGCAGCAGGCCGACGTCTACATCGGCCGCACCCGGGTATTCACCGCCGCGGTGGCCGAAAGCCACGGCAAGCTGTGCCTGACCTCATTCGACGATGCGGAGTAAGCAATGGAACTGAACGACGATTTCGACCTGGACGGCATGCTGAAGGATATCGATGCCGCGCCAGCGGACCACGCCCCCGCCAGCGCGGCGCCGGCCCGCCCGGCACGCGACATGAGCCACTTCCTGCGCAAGATTCCGGTCACGCTGACGCTGGAAGTCGGCAGCGCCGACATCTCGCTGGCCGACCTGGTGAACATCGGCCAGGGCTCGGTGCTGGAACTCGACAAGCTGGCCGGCGAGCCGCTCGACATCAAGGTCAACGGCTCGGTGATCGGCCGCGCCGAAGTGGTGGTGGCGGGCGACAACTACGGCCTGCGCGTGGTCGAACTCAACGACCTCGACCTCGACACCCTGGCGCCATGATCCCCCCGCGACACCGCCTGCCGCGCCTCGCGCTGAGCGCCACCCTGCTGCTGGCGACGGCGCCGGCCTGGGCCGCCGACACGCTCAAGCTGCTGTCCGCCAACGCCGGCGGCACCCCGGTCGACTTCACGGTCAAGACCCAGATCCTGATCATCATGACCCTGCTCGGGCTGTTGCCCGTGCTGATGCTGATGATGACCAGCTTCACCCGCTTCGTGATCGTGCTGTCGCTGCTGCGGCAGGCGCTCGGCCTGCAGCAGGGCCTGCCCAACCGCCTGGTGACCGGCGTGGCGCTGATCCTGACGTTGTTGGTGATGCGCCCGGTCGGGCTGGAGGTGTGGAACAAGGCGATGCTGCCGTTCGACCAGGACAAGATCACCATGCAGCAGGCGCTGGACGTGGCGCAGCAGCCGATCTCGCGCTTCATGCTGGCACAGACCAGCAAGGCGGCGCTGGCGCAGGTGGCCAAGCTGTCCGGCGAGGAGAACGTGGCGCGGCCGCAGGACCACGCCTTCGCCGTCAAGCTCGCCGCCTTCGTGCTGTCCGAACTGAAAACCGCGTTCCAGATCGGCTGCATGCTGTTCATCCCTTTCCTGGTGATCGACCTGGTGGTGTCCAGCGTGCTGATGGCGATGGGCATGATGATGCTGTCGCCGCTGGTGATCTCGCTGCCGCTCAAGCTGTTGATGTTCGTGCTGGTAGACGGCTGGTCGCTCACCGTCAACACCCTCGTCACCTCGATCCAGGCCTACTGACATGCTCACCCCCGATATCGCGGTCGACCTCGTCAACGACAGCCTGCGCGTAGTGGTCACCCTGGTGGTGCTGCTGGTGCTGCCCAGCCTGATCGTCGGCGTCGTGGTCAGCCTGATCCAGGCCGCTACCCAGATCAACGAGCAGACGCTGTCCTTCCTGCCGCGCCTCCTCATCACGCTGGGCACCATCGCGCTCGCCGGGCACTGGATGACCGGCCTCTTGATGGACTTCTGCATCGACATGTTCCACCGCGCCGCCACGCTGGTGGGATGACGGGCGCGCCGCCATGACCGGCCTGTTCGCCGACCTGATCCAGCTGCTGCCGGCCCTGTGGTGGCCGTTCTGCCGCTTCCTCGCCGCGCTCGCCGTCGCCCCGCTCAGCGGCGAAGGCATGACGCCGGCGCGCGTGCGCATCGGCGCCGCGCTGGCGCTGGCGGTGGCGTCGCTGCCGGCGCTGCGCGGCATGCCGGCGATCGACCCGTTCTCGCTCTACGGCATCGCCGTCACCGTCGAGCAGGCCATCATCGGCCTGATCTTCGGCCTCGCGTTCCAGCTGGTGATGGCGGTGTTGTCGCTGCTGGGTTTCCTGGTGTCGTCGCAGATGGGGCTGTCGATGGCGGTGATGAACGACCCCGGCAACGGCAACTCCTCCGACGTCGTCTCCACCCTGCTCTACCTGTTGGGCGCCATGGTGTTCTTCGCCGTGGACGGCCACCTGGTACTGATCCAGGTGGTGTACACCAGCTTCAAGGCCTGGCCGGTCGGCAGCGGCATCGATGCGCTGTCGCTACAGACCCTCGCCAACAGCGTCGGCTGGGTGCTGGCGGCGGCCATCCTGCTGGCGCTGCCGGCGGTGTTCGCCACCTTCGTGGTGCAGATCGGCTTCGGCCTGATCAACCGCGTCGCCCCCGCCCTCAACCTGTTCTCGCTGGGCTTCCCGGTGGTGACGCTGTTCGGGCTCGGCACCCTGGGGCTGATCGTGCGCTTCGTGCCGGAGCAGTACCTGCGCCTGTCCGGACAGCTGCTGCAGATGCTCGACGGCATGCTGGGACACGGCCATGGCTGAGACGCGCGGCGGCGACAAGACCGAAAAGGCCACTCCACACAAACTGCGCCAGGCGCGCCAGCAGGGCCAGGTGGCGCGCTCGCGCGACATGGCGAGCGCCATCGGCCTGCTCATCGCACTCAAGCTCGCTTTCCTGTCGATGCCGGGCTGGCTGGACGACTTCCGCCGCCTGTTCGCGCTGTCGTTCGCCACGCTGTCGGGCCAGGGCGCCTTGGGCAACACCTGGTCGATGCTGTTCTCCGGCACGCTGACGCTGCTGGTCAAGATGATCCTGCCGCTCGCGGTGATTCCGCTCTTGGTGGCGACGGTGTCGCTGTTTCCGGGGGGCTGGGTCTTCGCCGCCCGCCACTTCCAGCCCCGCCTCGACCGCCTCAACCCGCTCGCCCACTTCGGCCGCATCGCCTCGCCGCAGCACGCCAGCGACATCGCCAAGTCCATCGTCAAGGCGCTGGTGCTGGGCGCGGTGCTGTACCACGTCAGCCGCGGCGCGGCGCAGGATTTCTTCGCGCTGCAGGGCGTGCCGCTCGACGAGGCGCTGAGCCGCGCCGCCAGCCTGCTGATGGACGCGCTGCTGGCGCTGACCGCGGTGTTCATCGCCTTCGCGCTGATCGACCTGCCGCTGCAGACCCTGCTGTTCCTGCGCCAGCAGCGCATGAGCAAGCAGGAGATCAAGGACGAGTACAAAACCACCGAAGGCCGCCCCGAGATCAAGCAGCGCGTGCGCCAGCTGCAGCTGCAGATGGCGCAGCGCGGCGTGCGCAAGTCGGTGCCGACCGCCGACGTGGTGATCGTCAACCCCAGCCACTACGCCGTGGCCCTCAAATACGACGAAGACCGCGCCGAGGCGCCGTTCATCATCGCCAAGGGCATCGACGAGATGGCGCTCTATATCCGCCAGGTGGCGGCCGAGCACGCGGTGGAGGTCTTGCCGATCCCGCCCCTGGCGCGCGCCGTCTACCACACCACCCAGGTCAACCAGCAGATTCCCGCCCCGCTCTACCGGGCGGTGGCGCAGGTGCTGACCTATGTTCTGCAACTGAAGGCGTTCCGCGCGGGTTCGCGGCATAGCCGGCCGGAATTGCCGGTCGAGCTGCCGGTCCCGCACGAGTTGGCCGAACCCCGAAATCCAGCATGAAGTCACTGTCCCGCCTGTTCGCCGAAATCGCCCGCCACAAGGTGGCCGCGCCGCTCTACCTGCTCGCCATCCTGGCGATGGTGATCCTGCCCTTGCCGCCGTTGATGCTGGACGTCCTGTTCACCTTCAACATCGTGCTGGCGATCATCGTCATCCTGGTCAGCGTGTCGGCCAGGCGGCCGCTGGATTTCTCGGTGTTCCCCACCATCATCCTCGCCACCACGCTGATGCGCCTCACGCTCAACGTCGCCTCCACGCGCGTGGTGCTGCTCAACGGCCACCAGGGCACGGCGGCGGCGGGCCGGGTGATCGAGGCCTTCGGCCACGTGGTGATCGGCGGCAACTTCGTGGTCGGCCTGGTGGTGTTCGTGATCCTGATGATCATCAACTTCGTGGTGGTGACCAAGGGCGCCGAGCGCATCTCGGAGGTGTCCGCGCGCTTCACGCTGGACGCCCTGCCCGGCAAGCAGATGGCGATCGACGCCGACCTCAACGCAGGCGTGATCAATCAGGAAGCCGCGCAGCAGCGCCGCCGCGACATCGCCACCGAGGCCGACTTCTACGGCGCCATGGACGGCGCCTCCAAGTTCGTGCGCGGCGACGCCATCGCCGGCATCCTGATCCTGATCATCAACCTGTTCGGCGGCGTGGCGATCGGCGCTCTGATGCACGACATGGGCTTCGCCGACGCCTTCCGCCAGTACGCGCTGATGACCATCGGCGACGGCCTGGTGGCGCAGATCCCGGCGCTGTTGCTGTCGTCGGCCGCTGCCATCATCGTCACCCGCGTCAGCGACTCCGGCGACATGCAGGAGCAGGTCGGCTCGCAGCTGTTGGCCTCGCCCACGGTGCTGCTGTCCGCCGCCGGCATGATGTTCGTGCTGGCCATCATCCCCGGCATGCCCTGGCCGACCTTCCTCGCCTTCGCCGCCCTGCTCGCCTTCGTCGGCTGGCGCCTGCGCCGCGCGGGCGAGCATGCCCCGGCCGAGGCCGACCCGGCCAAGGTCCACCAGGCGCTGCTGGCCGACGGCG
Organism: Pseudogulbenkiania sp. FW507-F1; assembly: GCF_058781125.1. NCBI lineage: Bacteria > Pseudomonadati > Pseudomonadota > Betaproteobacteria > Neisseriales > Chromobacteriaceae > Pseudogulbenkiania > Pseudogulbenkiania sp. FW507-F1. The sequence goes on from NZ_JBYSWM010000002.1 coordinate 113,791, forward strand.
AAATCGAGCTGGAATGGAACGCCCTGCCCTACGTCGAGGTGCTGTCGCTGACGCTGGGCTACAAGCTGGTCGGGCTGATCGACAAGGCGCAGGGCGCGCCGCTCAGCAAGCGCGTCAAGGGCGTGCGCCAGACCCTGAGCGAGAGCATGGGCGTCCTGTTGCCGGCGGTGACGGTGCGCGACGACCTGCGCCTCAAGCCCTCGCAGTACGCCATCGCCATCAACGGGGCGACGTTGGCCGAAGCCGAGGTCTACGCCGACCGCCTGATGGCCATTCCCTCGCCCGAGGTGTACGGCCAGCTCGACGGCCTCCCCGGCATCGACCCGGCCTACGCCATGCCGGTGACCTGGATCGCGCCGGACGACAAGGCGCGCGCGCTGGGGCTGGGCTACCAGGTGGTGGACTGCCCCAGCGTGATCGCCACCCACCTCAACAAGGTGATGCGCGAAAACCTGGCCGAGCTGTTCCGCCACGACGACGTCGCCGCGCTGGGCGAGCGGCTGTCGGCGCTGGCCCCCAAGCTCTCCCAGGCACTGACCCAGGCGCTGGGGCCCAGCCAGCAACTCAAGGTCTTCCGCGCCCTATTGACCGACACCGTGTCGCTCAAGGACATCGTGCCGATCGCCACCACCCTGGTCGAAGCCGCCGACACCAGCAAGGACCCGATCATGCTGGCCGCCGAGGTGCGCAGTGCGCTCAAGCGCCAGATCGTGCAGGGCATCCTGGGGCCGCGCGGCGAGATGAAGGCGTTCAACCTCACCGCCGAGCTGGAAAACCTGCTGCTGGGCGCACTGTCGCAGGCGCAGCAGACCGGCAAGCCGGCGCTCGACAGCTTCCCGATCGACCCCAACGTGCTGCAGCAGCTGCAGGTCAACATGCCGATCATCCGTGACCAGATGAAACAACACGCCACCGCGCCGATCCTCTTGGTGATGCCGCAGATCCGCCCGCTCCTGGCGCGCTACGGCCGGCTGTTCGCCCCCGGTCTCAACGTGCTGTCCTACAACGAAGTACCGGAAAACCGCGAAGTCAGCCTGATCGGCACGCTGGGCTGAACGGTACGGAGGGGAAGACACGCAGGATGGAGGCTAAAACGTTAGAGGGTGCAGCGCAGCACAGCCCCACGCGCGCCTCCCGACAAGCAGACAGCAGCGAACTAGCCTCCCCCACAGAAACATAGGCTGGGTGCAGCACATCGCCCCCTAAACCAGCCCGGCCGGCGTGCCGCCCTGCACCGATTCCGGCGGCGGGCAGAGCAACAACATCACTTCCGCCGCCACAGCAAACAGCGCCAGCGACACCCGCCTCGCCTCGAGCAGGCTGACGCCGTGGCGCCCCAGCGCCAGCCCCGGCAGTACATCCCGTTCGCCGATATGGCAGGCGACAAGATGCAGCCCGGTACGCTCCACCGCCTGGCGAATCGGCTCGCGCCACGCCGCCAGCCACCGGCAGCCCGCGGCAGACGCCACCAACACCAGAACCACGCCCGCTGGCTGTAGACGCAGCCGCAGCCGCATCCAGCCGAGCTCCGGCAAGGTCGCCTCCAGCAGCAGATCCAGCGTGTCGTCGTCCGACGCCTCGTCCTGCCCCGGCACGGCGTCTTCCACGCTCAAGGCCAGCGCCGGCCCGCCCCACAACCACAACGGCAGGCTCAGCGGCAACGGGGCTTCGGCCAACGTTTGCCCCCGCAACCCGGCCAGCGCCAGTTGCGGCGCGGCCAGCAGCAAGGCGCCGGACAGATGGCTGCCGCCTTCCTGCCGGAAGCGCGCCGCGCTGACGGCCAGCTTGCCCAGCAAGGCCTCACGCCAATCGCCCCCCAACTTCGCCGCATCCGGACGCTCGGGGGTCAGCCGTGGCCAGCTCGCCTGATCCCTCTGCCAGGCCGGCGCCGCAGCGCCCTCCTCCGGTGTCGCGGCAACCCCTGGGGGGGCATCCAGCCACACCAGTTCCAGGCGTGGCGTCACCGCGCGCACCAGCAAGCGCAACTCGCTGCCCGGCGGCGGAACCTCTCCGGGCAACGGCCACGCCGGCAGCAGCCATGTCACGTCCGCCCCCTGCAGCTCCAGCGCGCCGTCGCTCCGCCGCGCAGCGAGGGTCAGCCGCAGCTCCTCGCCGGCCACCGGCAAGCGTCCGCTCTCGGCGGCGGTACTGCGCCTCACCGCTGCCACTGGCGACAGCGCCGCAATACGTTCCACCATCGGTCAACCCCAATGAAAAAGGCCAGCCGCACAAAAGCGGCTGGCCTGGATACCGTGGGAAGGGAGGAGCGTCGTGAAACCCATCGCACGCTCCCGACGGGGCAAGGCCGCTCTGGCCCTCCCCATCCTCCCTGCACCTTACTGCATCAGCGACATGGCCAGCTGGCCGATGGTGCCGCTCTGCTTCAGCATGCCGGTGCCGGCCTGCATCAGCATCTGCTTGGTGGTCATCGACGCGGTCTCGGCAGCGTAGTCGGTGTCCATGATGCGGCCCTTGGCGATCTGGGTGTTGTTGTTGACGTTGGACAGGTTGTTGTAGACATGGTCCAGACGGTTGGCGCCGGCACCGATGGCCGAACGCACCGTGCCCAGGTCATTCAGCGCGGTCTCGGCCAGGGTGATCGCGGCGTTGGCACCGGTGGTCAGGTCGCCGGCCTGCAGCGCGGCCATCGACGTGGCGAAGGTGCCCATCTGAGTGGAGGCATCGAAGGCGTAGGTTTCGCTGGCGGAGGAACCGATCTGGAAGGTGACCGGGCCGGTGCCCAGCTTGCCGCCAGCCAGCAAGGCGGTGCCGCCGAACTTGGTGTTGCTCATGATGTTGGTCAGTTCGTTGCCCAACTGAGCGAATTCGGCCTGGGCCGCGGTCTGGTCGGCGGCGCTGGCGGTGCCGTTGGCCGCTTCGGTGGCGAGGTCCTTCATGCGCAGCATGATGTTGGACACTTCACCCAAGGCGCCATCGGCGGTCTGCAGCATGCTGATGCCGTTCTGGGCGTTCTTCATCGCCACGGTCATGCCACGGCTCTGCGCGTCCAGGCGGGTGGCGATCTGCAGGCCGGCGGCGTCGTCCATGGCCGAGTTGATGCGGAAGCCGGTACCCAGGCGGGTCATCGCGGTGGTCAGGGCGCTCTGGCTGGCGTTCAGGTTGCTCTTGGTGAACAGGGCGGCGGCGTTGGTTTGCAGGCTCAGCATGGTTTAGTGCTCCTTTTGGGCTAATCGGGACCGGCGTCATCGCCGTCACCAGTACAAAGCGACCAAACCAGCGAGCACATTAAACCTCGGTGAGTGTGAAAAATCACACCCCCGCCAACACACCGCGGCGCCGCTTCCCGATGCCACCACCCAAACCCAAGCCACCAGGCCCTATCCGGAACCAGGCACGGCGGTCCTCACCCAGAAGAGTCAAGACCAGGTGACGCCATCCGAAAACCCAAACGGGCAGGCGCCCCCTCCCCGGATCGGCAGCAAGCGCCGGGCAACGCCGGCAAAACGATGGAAAGGAGAGAGTCGTGCCCGCAGTACATGGCAACGCCATATGGCACCGCCGGCGACGCCATGCCGACGCCGGCGCGGCGGTTAGCACGTAAGACAATAGTGAAGGGACAAAAACAAAAGGACGCCGGCTTTGCAGACGGCGTCCTTGGAAATACTTTGGCTCCCCGAGCAGGGCTCGAACCTGCGACCTGCGGATTAACAGTCCGTCGCTCTACCAACTGAGCTATCAGGGAACATCTGAAGAGGGAAGAATCATAAACAAAACTCTCCCCTTCGTCAACACCGTCGAGTCACCTCGACGATTTTTTCTACCTCAGTGCCGGGTCTCCACCTGCACCAGCTCCACCGGGGCGCCGGACTCGAGCGACTCGCGCACCGCTTCACGACGGCGCACCCCCGTCACCACCGGCTCGACCAGCGGCTGAGGCTGCGCCTCGGCCGTCGGCTTGGTGCTGACCATCACCAGACCACCCAGGTCGATCGCTGCAGGCGCAGCAGCGACAACCGGAGCGGCCGTCTCCACCGCGACGGCAACGACCTCGGCCACCGGCTCCTGGCTCGACGGTGCCGCAACCGGCTCCGCCGCTACCTCGGCCACCGCTTCGGCAGGCGCTTCGACGACCTGGACCGGCTCGACCGCCACGGCAGGCGTCACCACCTCCGCCGCGACCACCTCCTCAACCGCCGCGACGACGACCGGCGCCGCCACTTCAGGTTCGGCGACTTCGGCCACCTCCGGCTGTACCGGTTCGGCGACCGGCGCTTCCGCTACCGTCGGTTCGACCACTGCCACGGGCGCCTCGACAACCGCCTCTGCGGCAACCGCTTCCACCGCCACCTCGGTCGCGGCTTCGGCAGCGACAACCACCGGTTCGGCCACTTGCGGGGCCTCGGCAACCTGAACCGCTTCCGTCACGGCCGCCTCGGTGGGCGCGACGGCTTCCGCCACGACCTCGCCCTCGGCCTCGGTCGGTTGCTGCAGGGTGCCGTCACGCTGTGCCTCGATGCCTTCACGACGGTTACGGTCGCGACGGCCACGACGGCGACGACGCTCACCGCGCTCCGCGGTCTCGCCGCCCTCCTCGGCAACCGCCGGCACCATCTCGGCCGACTTCACTTCCTCCAGATTAGCCTGCTCGACCGGCTCCTTGACCTGCTCCACTTCGCTGGCCTGCGGGGTCGGGCGACGACGCGGTTCCTGCTGACGCGGCGACTGCGGCGCCTTGTCCTCGGCAGCCTGCGGCTGCGGACGCGGGGTATCGCGTGCCTCACGCGGTTCGCGCGGTTCACGACGCTCTCCGCGTTCGGCGCGTTCGCCTCGCTCGGCACGCTCGCGGCGCGGTGCACGCTCCTGACGCGCTTGCTGCTCCTGGCCAGCCTCGCCACGCGCCTCGGCCGGCGCGGCCGGACGGCGACGATCTTCCTGCTGCGCACCACCCTGGCGGCGCTCGTCACGGTCACGACGCACCTGGTTGCCATGACGGCGATCGCCCTGGCGGGAACGCGGGTTGCGCTGTTCGCGCACCGGCTCCTTCTTGACTTCCACCGGCGCCGGCTTGGCCGGCTCTGCCGGTGCCAGCACCGACTTGAACCAGCCCACCAAGCGTTCGATCAGACCCGCGCTCTGCACCGGCGCGGCGGCAGCGACAACCGGTTGCTCGACCGGGGCCGCCGGGGCGGCCACTTCCGGAGCCGGCTGCAACGGGGTAATCCCCTTGACCGCGGCTTCCTGACGTTCGATCTTGGGCTTGGCCTGGCCGAAGTTGGCGGTGCCTTCTTCTTCCTGGATTTCGACACGGCTGTAGCTCGGCAGATCGCCCAGTTCGCTCATGTCGTCGTGGCGCACGCGCACGATCTTGTAATGCGGGGTTTCGAGATGGATGTTCGGGATCAGCACCACGCTGACATCGAGGCGCTCTTCGATCGAATAGATTTCGGCGCGCTTCTCGTTGAGCAGGAAGGTAGCGACGTCCACCGGTACCTGGGCATGCACCGCACCGGTGTTCTCCTTCATCGCCTCTTCCTGGATGATGCGCAGGATGTGCAGCGCGGAGGACTCGGTGCCGCGGATGAAGCCGATGCCGTGGCAACGCGGGCACGGCTCGTGGCTGGTCTCGCCGAGGCTCGGCTGCAGGCGCTGACGCGACAATTCCAGAAGGCCGAAGCGCGACAGCTTGCCCATCTGCACGCGGGCGCGGTCGTGCTTGAGCACGTCGCGCAAGCGGTTTTCCACCTCGCGCTGGTTCTTCTGGATCTCCATGTCGATGAAGTCGATCACGATCAGACCGCCCAGGTCGCGCAGGCGCAGCTGGCGGGCGATTTCCTCGGCCGCCTCCAGGTTGGTCTTGAGCGCCGTCTCCTCAATGTCCGCGCCCTTGGTGGCGCGCGCCGAGTTGACGTCCACCGACACCAGCGCCTCGGTATGGTCGATCACGATGGCGCCGCCGGACGGCAGCTGCACGCTGCGCGAGAAGGCGGTTTCGATCTGGTGTTCGATCTGGAAGCGCGAGAACAGCGGCACCGGGTCCTGGTACAGCTTGACCCGGTTGATGGTGTTCGGCATCACGTGCGCCATGAACTGGCGCGCCTGCTCGTGGATCTCCTCGGTATCGATGAGGATTTCGCCGATGTCCGGCTGGTAGTAGTCGCGGATGGCGCGAATCACCAGGCTGCCTTCCTGCAGGATCAGCAGCGGACCGCTCTGGGCGCCGGCGGCGCCTTCGATGGCGCGCCACAGTTGCAGCAGGTAATTGAGGTCCCACTGCAGCTCTTCGAAGGTACGGCCGATGCCGGCGGTGCGCGCGATCAGGCTCATCCCCTGCGGCACTTCCAGCTGCGCCAGCAGATCCTTCAGTTCCTGCCGCTCCTCGCCCTCGATGCGACGCGAAACGCCGCCGCCACGCGGGTTGTTGGGCATCAATACCAGATAACGACCGGCTAGGCTGATGTAGGTCGTCAAGGCCGCGCCCTTGTTGCCGCGCTCGTCCTTCTCGACCTGCACCATCACTTCCATGCCTTCACGCAGCACGTCCTGAATGCGCGGACGGCCACCTTCGTAGTTCTGGAAATAGGAACGGGAGACTTCTTTGAAGGGCAGGAAACCGTGACGGTCGGTGCCGTAATCGACGAAGCAGGCCTCGAGCGAAGGCTCGATGCGGGTGATCACACCTTTGTAGATGTTCCCCTTGCGCTGTTCTTTCCCGACCGTTTCGATATCCAGATCGATGAGCTTCTGCCCATCGACAATGGCAACGCGCAGCTCTTCGGCTTGCGTTGCGTTAAACAGCATACGTTTCATGTATACGTTCCCTGCGCGGCACTCACGCAAGGACGCAGCCAGTATTTGACGGCCCAGTGGCTAGAAATGGGCGCTTTCCGAAAGAAGTAGTGGTCTAAAGAGCATGAAAAACGGATTTAACAAGCCGACTTCCTGATTTTCTCTCACACGAACGACGCCCGCGCATGCATTGTCATACAGTGGGTACGGTCGGCATCCTTGGCATTGGCTTCTGGGATGTCGCCGGGCAGGGGCGCTCGTGCCGGGTCAAACTTTGCTGCGGGATTCCCTGACTGGCTTTGCATCAGGGAATGGAATGCTCGTGAGTGCGTTATGCGATCAAATGCATTACCATCGCTACTTTTCGGTGAGCGACTTAACCTTTGGCTGCGGCCGGTTCATCCGGCGTCAGGTCAGGGGAACACCCTGCCGGCCGAACTCTTTCCCCGCAGCAGCGTCATCAGGCGCTAAACCCATGACCCTTGCTTCCGGATTCGCCAGCGATGCGTTGCAAAATAACGTGTCGAGGCGCAAGAAGTATAAGCAATATGACTGATATTCGCAAAGACTCTGTAACCTTCTACACGGTGGGCGAGGCCGAGTCCGGCCAGCGCATCGACAATTTCCTGGTTCGCCTGCTCAAGGGCGTGCCGAAGAGCCATATTTACCGCATCCTGCGCTCCGGCGAAGTGCGCGTGAACAAGGGCCGCATCGATGCGGCCTACCGTTTGCAGGCCGACGACCAGATCCGCCTCCCCCCGGTGCGCGTGGCGGAACGGCAGGAGAACGACGCTCCGGCCACGACCTTCCCCGTGATCTACGAAGACAACGCCCTGCTGGTCATCGACAAGCCGGCCGGCATCGCGGTGCACGGCGGCAGCGGCGTCTCGTTCGGCGTCATCGAACAGTTGCGCAAGGCCTACCCGGAGTACCGTTTCCTCGAGTTGGTGCACCGGCTCGACCGCGAGACCTCGGGCCTCCTGATGCTGGCCAAGAAGCGCTCGGCCCTGCTCAAGCTGCACGACATGATGCGTTCGAGCACGCCGGACAAGCGCTACCTGGCGCTGGGCGTGGGACGCTGGCAGGACGACAAGCACGTCAAGCTGCCGCTCTTCAAGTTCACCAACGCCGAGGGCGAGCGTCGCGTGCGCGTCGCCGACAACGGCCAGAGCGCCCATACCATTTTCAAGGTGCAGGAACGCTTTGCCGACTTCACCTTGGTCGAGGCGCGCCTGCGCACCGGCCGCACGCACCAGATCCGGGTGCACATGGCGGCCAGCGGCCACCCCATCGCCGGCGACGACAAGTACGGCGACGCGGCACTCAACCGCGAACTGGGCCGGCGCGGCCTGCGCCGCATGTTCCTGCATGCCGCCTCGCTCTCGCTGCCGCACCCGCTGACCGGCGAGCCGCTCAGCTTTCAGGCCCCGCTTCCGCCCGAACTCGCCCGCTTCCTCGACAGTCTGAGGCCGCATGAACAAAACGTTTGATCTGATCGTCTTCGATTGGGACGGCACCCTGATGGACTCGACCGCCCACATCGCCACCTCGATCCAGAAGGCCTGCGCCGATCTGGGCTTGCCGGTGCCGGACCGCAGCGCCGCCAGCCATGTCATCGGCCTGGGCCTGGGGGATGCCTTGCGTCACGTCTGCCCCAGCCTGCCGGAGGAGCGCTTCGAGGACATGGTGGACGCCTATCGGCAGCATTACCTGAACGGTGACGCTACGATAGAATTGTTCGAGCATGTGCAGGAAGGGTTGGCCGAACTGCAGCAGAGCGGGCTCTTCCTCGCCGTGGCCACAGGCAAAAGCCGCAAGGGCCTCGACCGGGCACTGTCCGAAACCGGGTTGGGCACGCTGTTTCATGCCAGCCGCACGGCGGACGAGTGCCACTCCAAGCCCCATCCGGCCATGCTGCTGGAACTGACCGACGAGCTCGGCGTCGCCCCCGGACGCACCCTGATGGTGGGCGACACCACGCACGACCTCTTGATGGCGCAAAACGCTGGTACCCACAAGGTCGGCATGAGCTACGGAGCCCATCCGGTTTCCGCGCTATGGGAGTGCCAGCCGCTGGCCCTGTTCGACGATTTCCGGAGCCTGCTGCAATGGCTGAAACCGCAAATCGGCTGATCTGCGCCTCCGCCGACTTGGCCGACAGCGGTAAGGCGGTACGCTTCGAGACCACCGACGCCAACGGCCAGCCGGTCAGCGCGCTGGTCTTTCGCTACCAGGGCCGGGTTTTCGCTTACCATAACAGCTGTCGTCATATTCCGGTCGAGCTCGACCTCACCGATGGCGAGGTCTTCGACCTGACCGGGCATTACCTGGTATGCAGCATGCACGGCGCGCTTTATCTGCCGGACAGCGGCCTGTGTGTCGGCGGCCCCTGCCGCGGCCAGCGCCTGACCCCCATCAACGTCAGCGAGCAGGACGGCCAGGTGTTTTGTGTAACCGCCGCCGCACGCGGCGACACGGAGAAAAACGGTGAACGATAACCCGCAATGGGAACGCCAGCTGCTGGAAAAGCTGGCCATGGCCTCGCTGGTGGAACAGCGCCGCACCCGCCAGTGGAAAATCTTTTTCCGGCTAGCCTGGCTCGTCATCATCGGCGCCGCGGTTTTCGGCCTGTTCTACACCAAGGACGAGGTGCCGGGCGAGCGGCTGATCGGCGACGGCCACACCGCCACGCTGCAGCTCAAAGGCGTCATCGACAGCGACAACGATACCGCCGAGAAGCTGATCACCGGCCTGAACGACGCCTACCGCGACAAGAACACCCGCGGCATCATCATCCAGGCCAACAGCCCGGGCGGCAGCCCGGTGCTGTCGGGCATGGTCTACGACGAAATCCGCCGCCAGAAGAAACTGCATCCGGCGATCCCGCTCTACGTCGTGGTCGAGGAAGTGTGCGCTTCCGGCTGCTACTACATCGCCGCTGCCGCGGACAAGATTTTCGTCGACAAGGCCAGCATCATCGGCTCGATCGGCGTTTTGTCGGACGGTTTCGGCTTTACCGGGGTGATGGAGAAACTGGGGGTCGAGCGCCGCTTGAGGACCTCAGGGGAAAACAAGGCGATGGGCGACCCGTTCTCGCCGCTCAACCCCAAGCAGGAAGCCATTCGCCAGCAATTGCTGGATGACATCCACCAGCAATTCATCTCGGCGGTGAAGGACGGGCGCGGCGCCCGCCTGCACAACGACCCAGAGCTGTTCAGTGGCCTGATCTGGCTGGGGACCAAGAGCATCCCGCTGGGCCTGGCCGACGGCTACGGCACGGTGCACAGCGTGGCGCGCGACGTCATCAAGTCTGAAAAGACCGTCGACTACACCCCGGAGGACACCTTCCCCAGCCGTTTCGCGCGCCGCCTGGGCGTCGAGTTCAGCAGCGGGGTCAAGGGCCTGTTCGACCCCCGCTTTTTCTGATTTCTGAGCAAACGGATACCATGGCACGCCGGCGACGCAGCGAAGACGAACATGAAAATCATGAACGGTGGCTGGTTTCCTATGCCGATTTCATCACCCTGCTGTTCGCCTTCTTCGTGGTGATGTACGCCATCTCTTCGGTCAACGAAGGGAAGTACCGGGTCCTGTCGAGCGCCATCGTCGACGCCTTCCGCACCGGCACGGCGATCAGCTTGCAGACCACGCCCCCCACCGGCGGCGCCAACACCATGATCGAAGTGGCGCAGAACAAGCCGGTGGCCAAGGCGATCAAGGGCGAGCAGCAACTCAAGGAACAGGCCCGGCTGGGCAGCCTCGCCAGCGACCTGCAGAAAGTGATGGAGCCCCTGGTCAAAGGCGGGCAGGTCAAGATTACCCAGAGCCCGAAAGGCGTCACCATCGAGATCCGCGACAGCGCCTTGTTCCCCATCGCCCAGGCTCAGCCCGCGCCACAGTCGCTGCAGGTGCTGGCGCAGATGGCGAAAGTGCTGTCCCAGGTCGACAATCCGATCACCGTCGAAGGCTTCACCGACAACATCCCGATCCGCAACACGTTCTACCCGTCCAACTGGGAACTGTCGGCGGCACGGGCCGGCAGCGTGGTGCGGCTGTTTGTCGAGAACGGCATCGCACCGGCCCGCCTGGTGGCGGTCGGCCGTGCCGAGAACCTGCCCGTGGCGGATAACACCAGCGAGGAAGGACGGGCCAGCAACCGCCGGGTGTCGATCACGGTGCGCTCCGTCGCCGCCGAGGACAGCAAGCCCTTGGCGGTGGAGTCGCTCGATGCCGCAGCCACCCCACGCGCCAACCCTAACTGACGACATGCAAGAGGAACGCCCATGAGCACCCCGATCAGCAATACCGCCCTGGATCAACTGTTTAACAATGCGCGCACCCACACGCATTGGCAGTCCCGGCCGGTCGGCGACGACACCTTGCATCAGCTGTTTGATCTGCTGAAGATGGCGCCGACCAGCGCCAATTGCTCGCCAGCGCGCTTCGTGTTCGTGAAGAGCGCCGACGCCAAGCAGCGCCTCAAGCCCTGCCTGTCGGAAGGCAACGTCGACAAGACCATGGCGGCACCCGCCACGGTCATCGTGGCGATGGACACCCGTTTCTACGAGCACCTGCCACAGCTGTTCCCGCACACCGATGCACGCAGCTGGTTCGAGGGCAACGAGGCACTGATCCAGACCACCGCCTTCCGCAACAGCACCCTGCAAGGAGCCTACCTGATCATGGCGGCTCGCTCGCTCGGGCTCGACTGCGGCCCGATGTCCGGCTTCGACAATGCCAAGGTCGACGCCGAATTCTTCCCGGACGGTCGCTTCAAATCGAACTTCCTGATCAATCTCGGCTACGGCGAGGCCAACAAAATGCACGCCCGAGCCCCGCGTTTCCGCTTCGACGAAGCCTGCTTGATCGCATAAGGCTTCGGCCAACCCCGCCCGCCCGGTTATAATCCGGGCATTTTCCTACCCGGAGACCCGCATGCTCTACTCGCTTCTGCGCCCTCTTCTGTTCAAGCTAGACGCAGAAACCGCCCACGAAACCACCCTGAAGCTGCTCGACAAGGCGCACCAGCTCCACCTGGACAGCATTCTGGGCCAGAGCACCACACGGCTGCCGGTGCAGGCCATGGGCCTGACCTTCCCCAATCCGGTGGGGCTGGCGGCGGGCCTCGACAAGAACGGGGAGCACATCGACGCCCTGGCCGGACTCGGCTTCGGCTTTCTGGAAATCGGCACCGTCACGCCGCGACCGCAGGCCGGCAACCCTAAGCCGCGCCTGTTCCGCGTTCCCGAACACCAGGGCATCATCAATCGCATGGGGTTCAACAACCTGGGCGTCGATGCATTGCTGGAGAATGTGCGCAACTGCCGCTTCAAGGGCATCCTCGGCATCAATATCGGCAAGAATGCCACCACCCCTATCGAATCCGCGGTCGACGACTACCTCGCTTGCCTCGACAAGGTCTACGCCTACTCCAGCTACATCACGGTCAACATTTCGTCGCCCAACACCAAGAACCTGCGCCAACTGCAACAGGCGGACGAGCTGTCGGCCCTGCTGGCCAGCCTCAAGGTGCGCCAGCAGGAACTGGCCGACAAGCATGGCCGCTACGTACCGCTGGCCGTGAAAATCGCCCCGGATCTCGACGACGAGCAGATCGTCGCCATCGCCCGCCTGCTCACCGGGCACAAGATCGACGGCGTCATCGCCACCAACACCACGCTGTCGCGCAGCGAGATCGCCGGGCACCCCATGGCGGACGAAGCAGGCGGCCTGTCCGGCGCCCCGGTGCGCGAGCGCTCCACCGCCCTGATCCGCAAACTGGCCAAGGAACTCGACGGCGCCCTGCCCATCATAGGAGTGGGAGGCATCGACTCCGGTGAGGACGCCGCCGAAAAGATGGATGCCGGCGCCACACTGGTGCAACTCTACAGTGGCCTGATCTATCGTGGCCCGGACTTGGTCGGCGAGGTGCTGCAAGCGTTGAAAGCACGCCGCCAACTGGACTCTGGCAAATGATCCATCGCAAGGAAATGAACATGCTGAAATCTGCTCTGCGAACCCTCGTCGCGGCGGCCCTCGTCACTGGCACCCTGGCTGGCTGCGCCACGTCGGACTCGGCCGCGGTTTACTCCAAGGGCCAGATGCGCCAGGCCCAGAACGTGGAATTTGGCACGGTGGTCTCGGTGCAGAACGTGCTGATGGAAGGCAACAACAACGAGCTTCTGACCCTGGGTGGCGCAGCGCTGGGCGGCATTGCCGGCAGCACCATCGGCCAAGGTCGCGGGGCCGCCGCCGGCACCATCGTCGGCGCACTGGCTGGTGGCTTTGGCACCCAGGCCGCACAGCGCAACCTCGGCACCAAGAATGCACTCGAAATCACCGTCAAGCTCGACCGTTCCGGCCGCATGCTGTCGATCGTTCAGGAAGCCGACATCCCCTTTGCCCCGGGACAACGCGTCAAGGTGCTGACCGGTGGTGGCAACGATCGCGTGGCACCGCTCTAAGCCACGTCCGGCTGATAGGACCAGACGAAAAAGGGGCCAGACCGGCCCCTTTTCTTCGCTTCCATCTCAGCAGAATGGCTCCCAATGCCCGTCCCGCAGCCTTTCCAAAGGACGATACGCCGACTTGTAATCCATCTTGCGGCACCCCTCGATCCAGTACCCCAGGTAGACGTAGGGCAGCCCCAGCCGGCTTGCCAACTGCACCTGCCACAATACGTTGTAGACCCCATAGCTGGCACGTACATCGTCCGGCTCGTAGAAGGTATACACCGCCGACAGGCCGTCGCTCAGCCGGTCGATCAGGCTCACCATTTTCAATACCCCGTCCTGACGGAACTCGGCAAGGAAACTCTCCACGTTGCTTTTCAGGATGAACTCGGCGTACTGGCCCGAATCGTCCTCGGACATGCCGCCGCCGGCATGGCGTGCCGCCTGATAACGCCGGTACAAGTCGTAATGCTCCTCCCGGTACAGCAGCGGCAGCAGCTCCACGGCCAAACTGTCATGTCTTTTCCAAGCACGCCGCTGGGTCCGGTTGGAGGTAAAAGCCGCCACAGGGATACGTACAGGCTGGCAGGCCTTGCAGCCGTCACAATAAGGCCGGTAGGTGTAATGCCCGCTGCGCCGGAACCCCAGCCGCACCAGTTGGCTGTAGACGGCGCTGTCGATGGCTTCCGCCGGTATCGCCACCTGCGAGCGAGCCTGCAGATCGGGGATGTAACTACACGGATACGGCGCCGTGGCGTAGAAATGGATGGCCATCAACGGGCCGGCATCACGGTGACTCATTGCTATACCTGTATGACCACATGCCTTCAGGGGCGGAAAGCCCCACCAGTTCTTTCAGCGTAGCAAGAAACTCGTGCCGCGGTATACGCCGGGCACCCAGGCTGGCCAGATGCGGGGTGTACATCTGGCAGTCGATCATGGCGAAACCGCAGCTCTGCAGGTGCCGGGACATATGCACAAAAGCCAGCTTGGAGGCATTGCTGACGCGGGAGAACATCGACTCGCCATAAAACATCCGCCCCAGCGCCACACCATACAAACCGCCCACCAGCACCCCTTGCTGCCAGGTTTCGAAGGAATGGGCCAGCCCCAGCTCATGCAGGTGACAGTAGGCATCGACCATTCCCGGGCCGATCCAGGTGCCGGGCTGCCCATCACGCGGTGACGCACAGGCTTTCATGACCTCGCGAAAGGCGGTGTCGACCCGGATTTCATAAGGGTGGTTGCGCAGTGTTTTGGCCAGGGACCGGGTGATGCGCAACTCGGCCGGAAACAGCACCATGCGCTCGGAAGGAGACCACCAGAGAATCGGTTCCCCCGGTGAAAACCAGGGGAAGATTCCCTGGCTATACCCCAGCACCAGCCGCGCGGGCGAAAGATCCCCTCCCGCAGCCAGCAAACCATCCGGCTCGATCAGGGCATTCTCGACGCTGGGGAAAGCCAGCTCACGGTTGAGCCAGGGGACCATGGGTCAATCAGGGTTTTTTAGTGCCGGCGCACTCAGGGCATTCGCCATACATGTAGAGGGCATGATCGACGATGTGGAAGCCGTGCTGCTCCGCAATACGATCCTGCAGCGCCTCGATTTCGGGATCGAAGAATTCCACGACCTTGCCGCATTTGACGCACACCATGTGGTCATGATGGCCGCCCTCGTTCAATTCGTACACCGCCTTGCCGGTTTCGAAATGGTGGCGCACCAGAATACCGGCCTGTTCGAACTGGGTCAGGACGCGATAGATAGTGGCGAGGCCAACATCGATATTCTCGGCGATGAGGCGGCGGTAAACGTCTTCTGCCGACAGGTGGCGCGACTCGCTGGTTTCGAACAAATCCAGAATTTTCAGGCGGGGACCGGTCGCTTTCAGACCAATATCTTTAAGGTGACTGGCTTTACTCATCATGATATAAATGTAGGTGGTCCAAAAACCATGATAAAGCCTTTTCGCGGCTTTGCCTAATTACCATCCCATAAATTCTACCTGAGCGGAGTCACATGCGCGTCCTGATTATTGCCGCCGCCATCGTCCTGTCCGGCTGCAGTTCTCTGAACCCGATGAGCTGGTTCACCCCTTACCAAATGGACATCCCTCAAGGGAATTACGTCACACAGGATGCCGTCGCCAAACTCAAGCCCGGCATGACCCGCAGCCAGGTCCGCTTCCTGCTGGGCACACCGCTCCTGACCGATGCCTTCCATAGCAATCGCTGGGATTACAAATATCGCCTGGTACGAGCGGGCAAACCGGCAGAAGACAAGCTGCTGACGGTGTTCTTCGATGGCGATGCCATGACGCGCGTGGAGGGCGAAGCCCTGCCGGCTGAACGCGCCATTCTCCCTGCCGATGCCTCGGCCCCCGCTCAGCAATCGAAGGCACAATAACCATGATGAATGTAGTGATCGTAGGCGCCAGCGGCCGCATGGGGCGTACGCTGATCGAATCGGTGCTGGCGACCGAGGGCGTGCAGCTGCACGCCGCCGTGGAGCGGCCGGGTTCCGATTTCATCGGCCAGGATGCCGGCCTGTTCCTCGGCCAGGCCACCGGCATCAAAGTCACCACCGACTTCGATGTCGCGCTGCAAGGTGCAGACGTCGTCATCGACTTCACCCGACCGGAAGGCACACTCCACTACATGGCCAGCTGTGTCGCGCACAACGTGAAGCTGATCATCGGCACCACCGGCTTCGATGAAGCCGGTAAGGAAGCCATCCGCCAGGCCTCGGAAAAGATCGGCATCGTGTTCGCACCGAACTTCAGTGTTGGCGTAAACCTGACGTTCAAACTGCTCGACATCGCTTCGCGAGTTCTGGCAGAGGACTACGATATCGAAATCATCGAAGCCCACCACCGCCACAAGGTGGATGCTCCATCCGGAACGGCGTTGCGCATGGGTGAAGTGATTGCCAACGCGCTTGGCCGCGACCTGAAAGAATGTGCCGTCTACGGCCGCGAAGGCGTCACCGGCGAACGCGATGCCAAGACCATTGGCTTTGCCACGGTGCGTGCCGGCGATGTAGTCGGTGACCACACCGCCTTGTTTGCCACCAATGGCGAACGCGTGGAGATCACCCACAAGGCATCCAGCCGTGCCACCTTCGCCAACGGCGCCGTGCGTGCAGCCAAATGGCTGTCCGCCCAGCCGACCGGCCTGTTCGACATGCAAGACGTCTTGGGCCTGCGCTGACACAAATAAAGAGGAGGGGCCTTGCCCCTCCTCTTCTTTATAACGGCGAATCACCACTTCATCGCTTCACACCGGGCCTGACCACCTACCTCGGTCGCCCGCGCCAAGGACACGGCTCCATACTGTTCGGCCAACCTTCATTCCCTGGACGTACCTCGCCACCATCCAATCTGCCCCGCCGGGTCAAGCCGACTGCAATGACAACTGTTCGGGCAGATGCTTCACCTCAAAGGTCTGCTCCACCTCCCCGGCTTCGTTGACGCTCTCCAGCCGAACATCGAACCCCCACAGACGCGCAACATGCTTCAGCACCTCGTGAGCGCTTCCGGCCTCCAGCGGCCGACGACGATGCATCGTGTGCCGTAGCGTCAGGCCACGGTCACCGCGTACGTTGACCGACCATACCTGTATATTAGGTTCACGTGATCCCAGGTTATACTGCTCGGACAACTTCTGCCTCACGTCACGATAGCCCTCGTCGTCGTGAATAGCCGACACCAGCAAGGTGCTGTCGCGGTCATCGTCACGAATGGAGAAGAAGCGGAAATCGCGGATCAGCTTGGGTGACAGGTATTGCGAGACGAAGCTTTCGTCCTTGAAGTTCTTCATGGCGAAATCGAGCGTCTGCTGCCAGTTGCTGCCGGCGATATCGGGGAACCACAGTCGATCTTCTTCAGTTGGCTCCTCACAAATACGCTTGATGTCCTGATACATGGCAAAACCCAAAGCATATGGATTGATGCCGTTATACCAGCGCGCCGTGACAGGAGGCTGATAGACAACGTTGGTATGCGACTGCAGGAATTCCATCATGGCGCCATCGGTGACCAGACCCTTGGCAAACAGACGATTCATGATGGTGTAGTGCCAGAACGTGGCCCAGCCTTCGTTCATCACCTGAGTCTGGCGCTGCGGATAGAAATACTGGGCTACCTTGCGTACGATGCGTACGATTTCGCGTTGCCACGGCTCGAGAAGCGGAGCCGACTTCTCGATGAAATACAGCAGGTTCTCCTGCGGTTCGGACGGGAAGCGCACCGGTTCATGCTCGCCACCGCTCTTGGCCGGCCGCGGGATGGTGCGCCACAGATCGTTGACCTGCATCTGCAGGTACTGCTCACGCTCCTCCTGCCGGGCTTGTTCTTTAGCCAGCGACAGCTTTTGCGGCCGCTTGTAGCGATCCACACCATAATTCATCAGGGCATGGCAGGAATCGAGCAACTCCTCCACGGCGTCGATGCCGTAGCGCTCCTCGCAACGTGCGATGTAGCTCTTGGCGAACACCAGGTAGTCGACAATGGCCGAGGCATCGGTCCAGGTGCGGAACAGGTAGTTGCCCTTGAAGAACGAATTGTGGCCGAAGGCAGCATGCGCAATCACCAGTGCCTGCATGGTCATGGAGTTCTCCTCCATGAGATAGGCGATGCAGGGGTTGGAATTGATCACGATTTCGTAGGCCAGCCCCATGTGGCCGCGCTTGTAGCTCTTTTCGGTGGAAACGAAATGCTTGCCGAAAGACCAGTGATGGTAATTCACCGGCATGCCGACTGATGAGTAGGCATCCATCATTTGTTCGGCGGAAATGACTTCTAGCTGAACCGGATACACATCCAGCCCATACTCCTTGACGGCGATCTCGCGAATCGCACGCTCGTACTCGTCGAGCAGGTCGAAGGTCCATTCGGAACCAGTCGAAATGGGTGTCATGCTGCACCTCCGCAAAGTCGGCTTGGCCTAGTCAGGCACGGGTAGCGGGCTGACGCTTGAAAATTTCCCGGAACACCGGGTAGATGTCCGCCGTAGAGTGGATGCGCTGCATGGCGAAGTGCTTGCAGCGTTCCTTGACCTTGAGGTACTCATACCAGAGGTTTTGCGGCTCGCTTTCGGTGATCTCGACATACGCGTAGTACTGACACAACGGCAGGAGCGACTCGCTCAGGATTTGGGCGCAATTCGCCGAATCGCTGTCCCAATTGTCGCCGTCCGACGCTTGCGCCACATAGATGTTCCACTCACTGCTGTTGTAGCGCTTGTAGACGATCTCCTTCATCAGGTTGAGTGCTGACGACACCACGGTGCCACCCGATTCGCGCGAATGGAAGAAATCGTGCTCGTTGACCTCGACGGCACTGGTGTGATGCCGGATGAACACCACCTCGATCTTCTCGTAATTCCGCTGCAAAAACAGATAGAGCAGGATGAAGAAACGCTTGGCCATGTCCTTCTTGGCTTCGTCCATGGAGCCTGATACGTCCATGATGCAGAACATCACCGCTTGGCTGGTCGGTTTCGGCTGCCTGACGCGGTTGTTGTAGCGCAAATCGAAAGGGTCGATGAAGGGAATGCTGGCGAGCCGCTCGCGCAGCATGTGGATACGCTTACGTTTCTCCCGGACCTCGATGTCATGCTCGTCATCGGATTCGAGCAGGGTATCCAGATCTTCCTCGACCTCGTTGAGTTCAGACAGAGTGGGGGCGGACAGTGCCACACGACGCGCCAAGGCACCGCGCAGCGAACGGACGATACTGATGTTGGTTGGCGTGCCGTCGCTGGTATAGCCGGCACGCACGGACTTCATTTCCTCAATCCCCATGAGCTGGGTCTTGATCAGGTTGGGCAGCGCCAGATCCTCGAAGAAGACGTTCATGAATTCTTCGCGAGACAGTTCGAAGGCAAAGTCATCCTCCCCCTCGCCATCCTGGCTGGCCTTGCCTCCCCCTCCTCCGGCCCCGCCCTGCGGCCGGTTGAAGCGATCACCCTTGATGAATTCCTCGTTCCCCGGATGAACATTCTCGGTGACGCCCCCCTTGCCATGATGGAATACCGGCTCGGAGACATCCTTTACTGGAATGGAAACCTTCTCACCGCTGTCGATATCGGTGATGCTCCGCCCCTTGATGGCCTTGGAGACGGCTTCCTTGATTTGGGCCTTGAAACGGCGCAGGAACCGTTCGCGGTTTACCGCGGACTTGTTCTTGCCGTTCAGACGACGATCAATGATGTGAGCCATAGCCACCTCTGCAATCCCGGTTCGACAAGGCGAGTACCTTGCCGCTGACGCCTGGCCGGGACCGGAGCCCCGGCCAGAAAAGCGGGCTTACGACGACTTGCGCACTCGGAGGTACCATTCGCACAGCAGGCGCACCTGCTTGGCGGTATACCCCTTGTCGACCATGCGGTTGACGAAGTCCTCATGCTTCTTGGCGTCCTCGGCACTCGCCTTGGCGTTGAAGGAGATGACCGGCAGCAACTCCTCGGTGTTGGAGAACATCTTCTTCTCGATCACCATACGCAGCTTCTCGTAGCTCGTCCAGGTCGGGTTCTTGCCTCCATTGCTGGCTCGTGCCCGCAGCACGAAGTTGACGATTTCGTTGCGGAAATCCTTCGGGTTGGAAATGCCCGCCGGCTTCTCGATCTTTTCCAGCTCCGCGTTGAGCGAAGTCCGGTCGAAACTCTCGCCGGTATCAGGGTCACGGTATTCCTGGTCCTGAATCCAGTAGTCGGCGAAGGTCACGTAGCGGTCGAAGATGTTTTGCCCATACTCGGAGTAGCTTTCCAGGTAGGCCGTCTGAATTTCCTTGCCGATGAACTCGACGTACTTGGGCGCCAGAAACTCCTTGATGAAGGTGAGGTACTTCTGTTCGACCTCAGGCGGGAACTGCTCGCGCTCCACCTGCTTTTCCAGCACGTACAACAGGTGCACCGGGTTGGCCGCCACTTCGGAATGATCGAAGTTGAATACCTTGGACAGGATCTTGTAGGCAAACCGGGTGGAAAGCCCACTCATGCCTTCGTCCACACCGGCATAGTCGCGGTACTCCTGCAACGATTTGGCCTTGGGATCGGTATCCTTCAGGTTTTCGCCGTCGTAGACCTGCATCTTGCTGAACAGGCTGGAGTTTTCCGGGTCTTTCAGCCGGGACAGCACGGCAAACTGCGCCATCATCTTGAGCGTTCCCGGTGCGCACGGGGCATTGGCCAGCGAAGAATTGCGGATCAGCTTGTCGTAGATCTTCATTTCCTCGGACACACGCAAGCAGTATGGCACCTTGACGATATAGATACGGTCGAGGAAGGCCTCGTTGTTCTTGTTGTTCTTGAACTGCTTCCATTCGGACTCGTTGGAGTGCGCCAGGATGATGCCCTCGAACGGGATCGCGCCAAAGCCCTCGGTACCCTTGAAGTTGCCTTCCTGCGTTGCGGTCAACAACGGGTGCAGCACCTTGATCGGCGCCTTGAACATTTCCACGAACTCCAGCAAACCCTGGTTGGCCAGGCACAGGCCGCCGGAATAGCTGTAGGCATCTGGATCGTCCTGGGCGTATTTTTCCAGCTTGCGGATATCCACCTTGCCGACCAGCGACGAGATGTCCTGGTTGTTCTCGTCACCCGGCTCGGTCTTGGCCACGGCAATCTGCTTCAGTACCGAAGGGTAGCGTTTGACGACGCGGAACTGACTGATGTCGCCGTTGAACTCATGCAGACGCTTCACTGCCCACGGGCTGGGGATGGCACGCAGGTAGCGGCGGGGAATGCCATACTGTTCCTCGAGGATGGAGCCGTCTTCGTCGTAGTTGAACAGGCCGAGCGGGGACTCGTTGACCGGCGAGCCTTTCAGGCAATAGAAAGGCACTAGTTCCATCAACTCTTTGAGCTTTTCCGCGATGGACGATTTACCGCCACCAACTGGGCCCAGCAGATAGAGAATCTGTTTCTTCTCTTCAAGCCCTTGGGCCGCATGGCGGAAATAGGCCACGACCTGCTCGATCACCTCTTCCGTGCCGTAGAAATCGCGGAAGGCCGGGTAGATCTTGACCATCTTGTTACTGAAAATTCGCGATTGCCGCGGATTGTGGCGGGTGTCGATCAGTTCAGGCTCGCCGATGGCCATCAACATGCGTTCGGCGGCGGTGGCGTAGGCGGCGGGTTCGCGCTTGCAGATATCCAGGTATTCCTGGATGGTGTACTCCTCCTCGCGCGTCCGGTCGTAACGTGAAGCGTATTGGCTGAAGATATCCGGGTACATGGCTCTGCCTCCTGACGTTTCGGCAGGGGGCGGCGGCGAATGTACGCGCATCCGCCATGCCCCCTTGCACCATTAGAGTGACTGCTTGAGAACCGGTTCTAGTTCATTATGTTTTTTTGGGTATAGCACAGGAATCCAGAGGCGTCGCTGTAATCTATGTCAGCCGAATGTCAGAAAATCCGCCTCAGGTCAGGGCTTCAGCTCGATGATACGCACGCCGATTTCGTAAAGCCGTCCACGCTCTATTTCATTACAGCGGCGCACTTCCACCTCAGCCTCGAACGGTTTGCCGGCCAGGCCACCTACCGCTGGCGCACGCACCACGACCAGCAGCCTTTCGCCGAATTGCGGCACGAATGAAGTGCGCAGTGCAAGCCCGTCGATCGACAGGTCGATGCATTCGCCATAATGGGTTTCGC
Organism: Pseudogulbenkiania sp. FW507-F1; assembly: GCF_058781125.1. NCBI lineage: Bacteria > Pseudomonadati > Pseudomonadota > Betaproteobacteria > Neisseriales > Chromobacteriaceae > Pseudogulbenkiania > Pseudogulbenkiania sp. FW507-F1. Next base: position 135,642 of record NZ_JBYSWM010000002.1, read on the forward strand.
CGGTATTGCGTGACTTGATGCGGGCGTTGCACCCCATGCGGACACGTCGTGCGCCACGTCGTTCGTGGTGCGGATCAAACGGCGGCACCCGGCAACCTCCCGTCGAGGTGGGCGGACAGCCAGTGCAGGCCGACGATCGACTTGCTGTCGCAAATTTCGCCGGTCAGGGCCATGCCCATGGCGTCGGCCAGCGGCACGGTGACGACGTCGAGAAATTCGCCGTGATCCAGCTGCCGTTCGTGCAGAGTCAGGTCCTGGGCGAGGTAATAGCTGATCTGTTCGTTGGCGTAGCCGATGCAAGGATGCGCCGTGCCCAGGTAAGTCCAACGCTCGGCCTGATAGCCCGTTTCCTCGCGCAATTCCCGGCGCGCCGTGCTGTCGCGCGCTTCGTCCGGATCGATCTTGCCGGCAGGAATTTCGAGGAAGACCCTGCCGGCGGGATAGCGGTACTGGCGCTCCATGACCAGTTCGCCATCAGGTGTCAGCGCCAGGATGGCGACTGCACCGGGATGCAGGATGTATTCGCGAAACGCGGTGCTGCCATCCGGCAGTTGCACCGTATCCCGCCGCACCTGGAGAAAGCCCCCCTGGTAAACCGTTTCCGTGCTCAAGGTTTGTTCAACGAGTTCCACGCCATCCCTTCCGTTTCTTCCATGCCATCACGATATAACAGCGCCATCCTGCCCGAACGCACAGATATCCGGCAAGCCCGAACGTGAGGCCCAGCATGGGCACGCCGACCGCCAGTGGCAAGCCCAAGCCCGCCATCCAGTCTGCCACCTGTTGCAGCCATTCCATGGGTGACGACATCGACCCCTCCGGTACCGCTGTCATCGTATCGTGGTTGACCCTCCCCAACAGCAGCTTGCCGTAGGTATACGCCAGGTAATAGAGCGGGAGGTACGTCAGCGGGTTGCTATAGAGCGTGGTGACGATGGCGACCGGCAGATTGACGCGGAACACGAGCGCCAGCAAGGCGGCGGTGATCATCTGGCTCGGCCCCGGCATCAGCCCGGAGAACAGGCCGATGGCAAAGGCCAGGGCCACCTTGCGCCGGTTCAGTGACCAGAACGCCGGATGGTCCAGATACGGCGCCAGCCATCTCAGGTAGCGGTTCTGGAACAGCACATGACGATCTGGCAGCAGCTTGCGCAGATGTTGGCGTATTTGGCTCATGCGGACGGACTGTCGTTAATTAGCAACCATGCCTCAGTCCATGTTAGCGAAAAAGCTTGCCAAAGCTTCGCCTATAATTTAAACATACGTTTGATTTACTGATCGGTGCGACACCATCAGAAAAAGATTGCCCGAACCGCACGGCTACGGGCCGAGCTACCCAGGAGACAACACCATGCCAGCCTACAAGGCCCCCCTGCGCGATTTCGATTTCGTCCTGAACGAACTGATCAAGGTCCAGGACGTCATCCCCTCCCTGCCCGGCTACCAAGAAGCCACGCAGGATATCTATACCTCTTACCTCGAAGCCGCCGCCCAGTTCTGCGAGAACGAGCTGGCTCCGCTCAACCGTCCGGGCGACGAGGAAGGCTGCCACTTCGACGCCGCCACCCATAACGTGACCACGCCGGCCGGCTTCAAGGAAGCCTACGCCCAGTACTGCGAACTGGGTTTCCCGGCGCTGGACTGCGATCCGGCCTACGGCGGCCAGGGCATGCCCAAGTCGCTGGCGTTCCCGGTGATGGAAATGCAGTGTTCGGCCAACGTGGCGTGGTCGATGTACCCCGGGCTCTCCCATGGCGCTTATTCCGCCATTCATGCCCACGGCAGCGAGGAACAGAAGGCTACCTATCTGCCCAAGCTGGTTTCGGGAGAATGGACCGGCACCATGTGCCTGACCGAGCCGCATTGCGGCACCGACCTGGGCCTGTTGAAGAGCAAGGCCGAGCCGAACGGCGACGGCAGCTACAGCATTACCGGCACCAAGATCTTCATCTCGGCCGGCGAGCACGATATGTCCGCCAACATCATCCACCTGGTGCTGGCACGCCTGCCGGACGCGCCTAAGGACGTGAAGGGCATCTCGCTGTTCATCGTGCCCAAGTTCCACGACGACGGCAGCCGCAACAGCGTGTACTGCGGCGCGCTGGAGCACAAGATGGGCATCAAGGGCAACGCGACCGCCGTGATCAATCTCGACGGCGCCAAGGGTTGGCTGATCGGCGAGCCGAACAAGGGGCTCTCCTGCATGTTCACCATGATGAACGCGGCGCGACTGGGCTGCGGCATGCAGGGGCTGGGGATCGGCGAGGCGTCGTTCCAGGGCGCGCTGGCGTACGCCAAGGAGCGCCTGCAGATGCGCGCGCTCAACGGCGTGCACAGCCCGGACAAGCCGGCCGACCCGATCATCGTGCACCCGGACGTGCGCCGCATGCTGCTGACGCAGAAGGCCTACACCGAGGCCGGCCGCGCCCTGACCACGCTGCTGGCGCTGCAGCTGGATATCGAGGAGAAGCATCCGGACTCGGCGGCCCGCCAAGATGCGGCCGACCTGGTGGCGCTGCTGACCCCGGTGGCCAAGGCCTTCATGACCGACAACGGCTACACCGCCGCCAACATGGGGATGCAGGTGTTCGGGGGCCACGGTTTCATCCGCGAATGGGGCATGGAGCAGCTGGTGCGCGACTGCCGCATCTCGCAAATATACGAGGGCACCAACGGCATCCAGGCGATCGACCTGCTGGGCCGCAAGGTGCTGCTCGACCAGGGCCAGAAGTTGCGCAAGTTCACCAAGCAGATTCACAAGTTCTGCCAAACCAACGAGGGCAACGACAAGCTGGCGGAGTTCGTCGGCCCGCTGTCCAAGCTGCTGAAGGAAGTCGGTGACATCACCATGGCCGTCGGCATGGCTGCGTTCAAGGACAAGGACGAGGCCGGTGCGGCCGCCACCGACTATCTGCGCCTGATCGGCCACCTGACCTACGCCTGGATGTGGGCGCGCATGGCCGAAGTGGCCTACGCCAAGCTGGGCCAGGGCGAGGACGATTTCTACCAGGCCAAGATCACCACTGCCCGCTTCTACTACGCCAAGCTGCTGCCGGAGGTGGAAGCGCTCAAGGCCACCATCAAGAACGGCGCCAAGCCGCTGATGAGCTTGGGCGAGGAGCTATTCGCCTGCTAACCGGTTTGTTCAACTCTGTGCAGGAGTGTGTTTTGGCGGCCCTTCGGGGCCGTTTTTTTCTTGGGAGGATGGATCACTCCCGACATGAAAACCGCCCCACGAGGGTAGAGCCGGCGGGGCGGTCGTTATGTGGCGGATCGAATTCGCTCAGAACCTGTTCACGATCTTGCTGCGCATCCCTGATCGGGGCTCATGTGCTGCTCTGTGCGTGCGAATCTCCTGTGGAGATTCGCTCAGCCATGATCCTCATGTACTCCAGTACATTCCGGTTCCTGCGCTGCTCTTCACCCCGTTGAAGGCTGCTCGCGACAGATCATGAACAGGTTCTCAGAGCTTGTGAAAGAAATCGTCGCGAGCGGCCCGAGGCTGGTTCGAGAAGCGGAGCCGTACAAGTGGTACGGCGAGCATCGCAGGACCGGGATCGGGGTGCGCAGCAGATTTATTTACAAGCACTCAGTTCTTGCCGTGGCAGGCCTTATACTTCTTGCCGCTGCCGCACGGGCAGGGGTCGTTGCGGCCGACCTTGTCGCCCTCCCGGCGCACCGTGCTCGGGGCCTGTTGCTTGGCCTGCCAGTAGGCGTAGACGGCACGGACGGCGTCGGGCAATTCATCCTTGAAATTGTCGAGTTCGGCGTCGGTGAAGGTGATCAGCTCCTTGCCCTCTTCCTCGTCCTCGAACATGCCACCCAGCGCCATGATCGGCAGCAGCAGGTCTTCGAAACCCTCGTCATCGGCGGCCTCGAACCAGTCGGTATCGACGTTGTCGAGCGCGTACAGGTAGGCGTTGCACCACGGCCAGAAGTCGGCCTCTTCGGCATCTTCGGCTTCGTACAGGATCAGATCAGGCACCTCGCCGGCAGCCAGCGCGGTCACGGTGGCATCGTACAGCTTCTGCAACAGTGCACCCAGCTCGGCCTCGGTCGTGGCATCCTCGAACTCGGGAGCGTCACCGAGCACCTCGTCGAGCCAGCTGCCGGCCTCGACCGTGTCCGGGCCGCTGGCCAGTGCAGTGAAATAGCCCTGCACCTCGTCCGGGCGCATGGTGCTGCCGCTTTGCGACAGCGGGGTCAGCAGTTCTTCCAGACGGGCCAGGTCGGCGTCGGTGAATACGATGTCGCTCATGATGATTCCTCGGGTTGTTTGCCGGGCATTGTAGCGAAAAGCCCCGCAAGGCGGGGCACTTCACGGTGAGTGCGGGTCAAGGCATGACAAGCGGCGGACGAGGCGTGACGGCTGTGGTTGCGGGTGCCGGCATGGCGTGCATGGCCATGCCGGCACCACCAAGCCGCATGCCTTGCTGTGCGCAACGGTTCTTTACTGCTCGGCACCGTGTGCACTGCCGTCCACTCGACCCGAGACCTCCGCCGCACCGTCATGCCAAGGCGGACCGCCTCAGGCGGTCTTGTGCTCGCTCAGCCCCAGCTTCTCCTTCATCTGTTGCCGCATCATGAACTTCTGGATTTTGCCGGTGATGGTCATCGGGAAGCTGTCGACGAATTCGATATAGCGCGGAATCTTGTAGTGCGCGATCTGGCCCTGGCAGAAGGCGCGGATTTCGTCGGCACTGGCGGTTTCGCCGTCGCGCAGGCGGATCCAGGCGCACAACTCCTCACCGAAGCGGTCGTCCGGCACGCCGATCACCTGCACGTCCTGGATCTTGGGGTGGCGGTAGAGAAATTCCTCGATCTCGCGTGGGTAGACGTTCTCGCCACCGCGGATCACCATGTCCTTGGCGCGGCCGACGATGTTGCAGTAGCCCGCTTCGTCGATCACCGCCAGGTCGCCGGTGTGCATCCAGCCGGCAGGGTCGATCGCCTCGCGCGTCTTGGGCTCGTCGTCCCAGTAGCCCAGCATCACCGAGTAGCCGCGCGTCAGCAATTCGCCGGTTTCGCCGCGCGGCACGATGCGGCCTTCTCCGTCGACGATCTTCACCTCCAGATGCGGGTGGATCAGGCCGACGGTGGAGACCTTGCGCTCGACCGGGGTGTCGGTGGCGCTCTGGAAGCTGACCGGGCTGGTCTCGGTCATGCCGTAGGCGATGGTGACTTCCTTCATGTGCATGGTGTCGACCACGCGCTTCATCACTTCGATCGGGCACGGGCTGCCAGCCATGATGCCGGTGCGCAGGGTGGAGAGGTCAAACTCGCCGAAACGCGGGTGGTCGAGCACGGAGATGAACATGGTCGGCACACCGTGCAGAGCGGTGCACTTCTCCTCCGCCACGGTTTGCAGTACCGCCAGCGGCTCGAACGCCTCGGACGGAAAGATCATGGTAGTGCCGTGTGTCAGGCAGGCCAGGTTGCCCAGCACCATGCCGAAGCAGTGGTAGAGCGGCACCGGGATGCAGAGGCGGTCGCCCGGCACCAGCTTCATCGCCTCGCCGACGAAGAAGCCGTTGTTGAGAATGTTGTGGTGGCTCAGCGTGGCGCCCTTGGGGCTGCCGGTGGTGCCGGAGGTGAACTGGATGTTGATGGGGTCGTCGAACTGCAGCGTCGTACCGGTGTCGGCCAGATTGGCGCGCTCGGCTTCGGTCGGTTCGGCCAGCAGCTGGTTGAAGTTCAGCATGCCGGGGCTGGCCTCGTCGCCCATGCGGATCACCATCTCCAGCGTCTGCAGCCTGGCGGCGCGCAGTGCGCCGGGGGCGCAGTGGGCCAGTTCCGGCGCCAGGTCGTTGATCATTTCCAGGTAGTCGCTGCTCTTGAAGCTGGGCGACAACACCAGGGCGCGGCAGCCGACCTTGTTGAGGGCGTATTCCAGCTCGGAACGGCGATAGGCCGGGTTGATGTTGACCAGCACCAGCCCGGCCTTGGCGCTGGCGAACTGCATCAGCACCCATTCGACGTTGTTCTGCGACCAGATGCCGATGCGCTCGCCCGGCTTCAGCCCGAGCCGCTGCAGACCGCATGCCAGCCGTTCCACCTGCTCGTGGAGTTCGGCGTAACTCCAGCGCACGGACTGCTGGCGCACCACCAGCGCCTCACGCGCGGCGTGGCGGGCGCAGGTCGCGTCGAAGTACTGGCCGATGGTCTGCCCGATCAACGGGGTCTCGCTGGCGCCATGGACATAACTGGCTTGGGTCATGCTCTCTCCTCCTGTGTCGCGGAACGCGGTAATTGATGTGCTTTTCTTCTGAACGATAAGTTACTATTACGTAAACGTAATCACAAGACCGACCTGCAAGCGTGGAGAAAACGCTACAATCGCGACATAAGGACAGGAATCACCATGACCCAGCAAGAGCTATTCTCCATCTCCGACCTGGCCCGCGACTTCGGCGTCACCCTGCGCACCATCCGCTTCTACGAAGAGCAGGGTCTGATCGAGCCGGAACGCGCCGGCCGCCAGCGCGTATTCACCCGCCGCGATCGCGCCCGTCTCAAGCTGATCCTGCGTGGCAAACGCATCGGGCTGTCGCTGCAGGAAATCCGCGAAATCCTCGACTTGTATGAACTGGCGAAGGATGAGGCGAGCCAGTCGCTTAAGCTGTTGCGGCTGTTGAGCGAGCGCCGCCAGCAATTGGAAGAACAGCGCGACGACATCGATGCGGTGTTGGCCGAGATCGACACGCTGGAAGCGCACTGCCGCACCGTGATCGACGAGATGACAGCCAAGTCCGACTCCGCCAACGGCTGAACCCAGCCCCGCCAAGTGGGGTTAGGCTGCTCACAAAGTACTCTGGTACGTGTTTACAGGACCCGGCAGAGCTGGGCCTCTCCACCTAAGCATTTGATTCCGCAGCCTCTCTATCTATCCCCAATCCTTCGCTGAGTGAATCTTAAAGATTCGCACGCAGTCCGCCCTTGCCCGGCAAGGGGGCCTCACTGCGCTCGACCGGGTTTGTCAGCAATCTGAACCCCACCAAGCTGGTTTTTTTGCATTTTCATATTGACGCTTACGTAAACGTAAACCAAAATAAATCGACGATATGGCCCTTGCGCCGAGAATGACAGAGGAGAAAACGATCATGTTCACCAGCCTGCGTTTTGCCCATGGCGAGACTTATGAAATGTTGCGTGACTCGGTAAAGGCCTTCGCCGACGCCGAGATCGCCCCGCGCGCCGCCGACATCGACCGCGACAACCTGTTTCCGGCCGACCTGTGGCAGAAGTTCGGCGATCTGGGCCTGCTTGGTATCACCGTAGAAGAGGAATACGGCGGCAGCAACATGGGGTACCTCGCACACATGATCGCGATGGAGGAAATTTCGCGCGCCAGCGCCTCGGTCGCCCTCTCCTACGGCGCCCACTCCAACCTGTGCGTCAACCAGATTCGCAAGAACGGCAACGAAGATCAGAAGCGCCACTACCTGCCCAAGCTGATCTCCGGCGAGCACGTCGGTGCCCTGGCGATGTCCGAACCCAACGCCGGCTCCGACGTGGTGAGCATGAAGCTGCGCGCCGACAAGAAGGGCGACCGTTACGTACTCAACGGCAGCAAGATGTGGATCACCAACGGTGGCGACGCCGACACCCTGGTGGTGTATGCCAAGACCGACGTCAACGCCGGACCGAAAGGCATCACCGCCTTCATCGTCGAAAAGGGCTTTGCCGGCTTTAGCCACGGTAGCAAGCTCGACAAGCTCGGCATGCGCGGCTCCAACACCTACCCGATCTTCTTCGACGACTGCGAAGTCCCGGCGGAGAACATCCTGGGCAAGGAAGGCGAAGGCGTGAAGGTGCTGATGAGCGGGCTGGATTTCGAGCGCTCCGTGCTGGCCGCCGGTCCGCTGGGCATCATGCAGGCATGCATGGACGTGGTGGTGCCCTACCTGAACGACCGTCAGCAGTTCGGCCAGGCGATCGGCGACTTCCAGCTGATGCAGGGCAAGCTTGCCGACATGTACGTCAAGTTGTCGGCCAGCCGCGCCTACGTCTACGCCGTGGGCCAGGCGCTGGACCGTGGCGAATCCGGACGCCAGACGCGCAAGGACGCCGCCGGGGCGATCCTGTACGCCGCCGAGAACGCCACGCAGATGGCGCTCGATGCCATCCAGTGCCTGGGCGGCAACGGCTACATCAACGAATACCCCACCGGCCGCCTGTTGCGCGACGCCAAGCTGTACGAAATCGGCGCCGGCACCAGCGAAATCCGCCGCTGGCTGATCGGCCGCGAACTGATGGCCGAAACGAGGTAAGCCATGCCGACACTCGAATCCAAACTGTCGCCGCGCGCAGCGGAGTTCCAGACCAACGCCGACAAGATGCGCGCGCTGGTGGCCGACCTCAAGGAAAAGGTTGGCCGAAACGCCCTGGGCGGCGGCGATGCCGCCCGCGCCAAGCACGTGGCGCGCGGCAAGCTGCTGCCGCGCGAGCGCATCGACCTGCTACTCGACCCAGGCGCGCCCTTCCTCGAGCTGTCGCAGCTCGCCGCCCTCGGCATGTACCACGACGGTGCCCCCGGCGCCGGCGTGGTAGCCGGCATCGGCCGCGTGGCCGGGGTGGAGTGCATGATCGTGGCCAACGACGCCACGGTGAAGGGCGGCACTTATTACCCGATGACGGTGAAGAAGCACCTGCGCGCCCAGGAAATCGCCCGCGAAAACCGCCTGCCCTGCCTCTACCTGGTGGACTCCGGCGGCGCCTTCCTGCCCTTGCAGGACGAGGTGTTTCCCGACCGCGAGCACTTTGGCCGCATCTTCTACAACCAGGCCCAGCTCTCCGCCGCCGGCATCCCGCAGATCGCCGTGGTGATGGGCTCGTGCACCGCCGGCGGCGCCTACGTGCCGGCGATGAGCGACGAGACCATCATCGTCAAGGAACAGGGCACCATCTTCCTCGGCGGCCCGCCTCTGGTGAAGGCGGCCACCGGCGAGGTGGTCGATGCCGAGGAACTGGGCGGCGGCGACGTGCACACCCGCATCTCCGGGGTGGCCGACCATCTGGCGCAGAACGACGCGCACGCGCTCTCCATCGCGCGCCGCATCGTATCCGACCTCAACTGGAAGAAACAGGGCGAACTCGACCGCGCCGAGCCGAAAGCGCCGCGTTACGCCGCGGAGGAAATCTACGGCGTGATTCCGGCCGACCCGAAAAAACCGTTCGACGTGCGCGAGATCATCGCGCGGCTAGTGGACGATTCGGACCTCGACGAGTTCAAGCAGAACTACGGCACCACGCTCGTCACCGGCTTCGCCCGCCTCAACGGCTACCGCGTCGGCATCATCGCCAACAACGGCATCCTGTTCAGCGAATCCGCGCTCAAGGGTGCCCACTTCGTCGAGCTGTGCTGCCAGCGCGGCATTCCGCTGATCTTCCTGCAGAACATCACCGGCTTCATGGTGGGCAAGAAGTACGAGAACGGCGGCATCGCCAAGGACGGCGCCAAGCTGGTGACGGCGGTGGCCTGCGCCAGCGTCCCCAAGTTCACCGTGCTGATCGGCGGCAGCTTCGGCGCCGGCAACTACGGCATGTGCGGCCGCGCCTACTCGCCCCGCTTCCTGTGGATGTGGCCGAACAGCCGCATCTCGGTGATGGGCGGCGAACAGGCGGCCGGCGTGCTGGCCCAGGTCAAACGCGACCAGTTGGGCGACGCCTGGTCGGCCGAGGAAGAAGAAGCCTTCAAGGCGCCGATCCGCTCGCAGTACGAGCACCAGGGTCACCCCTACTACGCCAGCGCGCGGCTGTGGGACGACGGCGTGATCGACCCGGCGCAGACACGCGAGGTGCTGAGCCTGGCACTGGAAGCCACCCTGTCGGCACCGATCGAGAAGACGCGCTTCGGCGTATTCCGTATGTAAGGAGGCGACGATGAGCTATACCACCCTGGAAATCGAACGCACCGGGCACCTCGCCACGGTGTGGATGAACCGGCCCGAGTTGCACAACGCCATGAACGAGGTGCTGATCGCCGAGCTGACGCGGGCCTTCGTCGAATTGAACGAGGACGCCGGCGTGCGCGTGATCGTGCTGGCCGGGCGCGGCAAGAGCTTCTCCGCCGGGGCCGACCTCGACTGGATGCGCCGCGCCGCGGGCTACAGCGAGGCGCAGAACCTGGACGATGCCAACCGGCTGGCGGCCATGCTGAAGGGCATCTACCGCAGCAAGAAACCCGTCATCGCGCGCATCCACGGCGCGGCAATGGCTGGCGGCACCGGACTGACCGCTGTGTGCGACGTGGCGATCGCCACCGACGCCGCCAGGTTCGCGCTGACCGAAGTGCGGCTGGGGCTGATCCCGGCCACCATCGGCCCCTACGTCGCCGACGCCATCGGCTGGCGCCAGGCGCGGCGCTACTTCCTCAGCGCCGAGCGCATCGACGCCGCCACCGCGCTGAAGATCGGCCTGGTGCACGAAGTCGTCGCCGCCGACGAACTGGATGCCCGCGTGGCCGAAGTGGCCGCCGAGTTCGCCAAGGGCGGACCGCAGGCCCTGGCCGCCGCCAAGGACCTGTTGGGGCTGCTGCGCGACGGCTCGCCACTCGACGACGTGCTGCTGGACGACACCGCTCAGCGCATCGCCGCCATCCGCGTCGGCGCCGAGGCGCGTGAAGGACTGGCGTCGTTCTTCGACAAGCGCCCGCCGGCGTGGGCGAAGGACTGAGATGCACGCCTACCCGACGCCCAGCGCCTTTGCCGCACCGCCTTCGGCCAACCTTGCCGACCGCCGCCCGGCCATTCCTCCGGAAACGGCGAAAACAGAAACAGGGAAGCGCCCCACCATGTTCAACAAGATACTGATTGCCAACCGCGGTGAGATCGCTTGCAGGGTGATCAAGACCGCACGCGCCATGGGCATCCGCACCGTGGCGGTGTATTCCGACGCCGACGCAAACGCCCGCTTCGTCAAGCTGGCCGACGAGGCCTACCGGCTGGGTCCGGCGCCGGCCGCCGAGTCCTACCTCAAGGCCGAGCTGATCCTCGACATCGCCAGGCAGAGCGGCGCCCAGGGCGTCCACCCCGGCTACGGCTTCCTGTCCGAGAACGAGGGCTTCGCCGCCGCCTGCGAGGCCGCCGGCATCGCCTTCATCGGCCCGCCGGCCTCCGCCATCGCCGCGATGGGCAGCAAGTCCGCCGCCAAGGCGCTGATGGAAAAGGCCCAGGTGCCGCTGGTGCCGGGCTATCACGGCGACAACCAGGAACCGGATTTCCTCAAGAGCCAGGCCGACGCCATCGGCTACCCGGTGCTGATCAAGGCCAGCGCCGGCGGTGGCGGCAAGGGCATGCGCATCGTCGAGAAATCCGACGACTTCCTCGCCGCCCTCGCCTCCTGCCAACGCGAAGCGCGCGCCAGCTTCGGCGACGACAAGGTGCTGGTGGAGAAATACCTGACCCGCCCGCGCCACGTCGAGATCCAGGTGTTCGCCGACAGCTTGGGCGACTGCGTCTACCTGTTCGAGCGCGACTGCTCGGTGCAGCGCCGCCACCAGAAAGTGCTGGAAGAAGCCCCTGCCCCGCACCTGCCTGCGGAAACCCGCCAGGCCATGGGCGAGGCCGCCGTCGCCGCCGCGCGCGCCGTGGGCTACGTCGGCGCCGGCACGGTCGAGTTCATCATGGACGTGGACTCAGGCCGGTTCTACTTCATGGAAATGAACACCCGCCTGCAGGTGGAGCACCCGGTCACCGAGATGATCACCGGCCAGGACCTGGTGGCGTGGCAGCTGAAGGTGGCCTCGGGTCAGCCCTTGCCGCTGAGCCAGGACAAGCTGGCGATCCATGGCCACAGCATCGAGGCGCGCATCTACGCCGAAGATCCGGACAAGGGCTTCCTGCCCGCCACCGGCACCCTGCTGCACCTGGTGCCACCGGCGGAGAACGCCCAGGTGCGCGTCGATACCGGCGTACTGCAGGGCGATACCATCAGCCCGTTCTACGACCCGATGATCGCCAAGCTGATCGTCTGGGGCGAAACGCGCGAGGCCGCGCTGCAACAGCTCGACGCCGCGCTGGCGGCGTACCAGGTCGCGGGCGTCACCACCAATATCCGTTTCCTGCGCCGCATCGTCGCCAACCCGGCGTTTGCCAGCGGCGACGTCGATACCGGCCTGATCGCCCGCTACCACGACAGCCTGCTGCCGCCCGCGGCGGCACCGAGCCGCGAACAACTGGCCTTGCTGGCGCTGGGCGAGGTGCTCGCCACGCAGACCGACGACCGCCACGCCTTCGGCGTGCTCGCCGGTTGGCGCCTGAATGGCACGCTGAAGCGCCGCGTGGCCTTCCAGCACGGCGAGACCCGCCATGAGGTCATGGTGAGCTATCTGGGCGACAGCTTCGCGCTGGAGATTGGCGGCGACACAATCCAGGCCAGCGCCCGCCTCGAGCAGAACCGCCTCGCGGCGACGCTGGGCGACAAGCAGCTCGACGCCACCCTGGTGCGCCACGGTCTGCAGCGCGTGCTGTTTGCCGCCGGCGAACGCCTGGCCCTCGACTACGTCGACCCCTACGCCTATCAGGAAGCCGGCATGCACGGCGAAACCCACCTCAAGGCGCCGATGCCGGGCCGCGTGGTGGCGCTGTTGGCCGAAGCGGGGAAAGCGATCGCCAAGGGCGAACCGCTACTGATCCTGGAAGCGATGAAGATGGAGCACACCATCACCGCGCCGGCGGACGGCAAGGTGCTGGCGTTCTACTTCGCCGCCGGCGAACAGGTCAAGGACGGCGACGAGCTGGTGGATTTCGAGGCGGAGTGAGGGCATGATCCTCCATGCCAAAAGCATGAAAGATCAACCCAACCCTCACGGAGAATGGACATGACACCCCAGATCGTCGACCACCCCGGCATCACCCTCGCCGGCTTCGCCATCCGCACCAGCCTGCAGGAGCAGGCCAATCTGCGCGACATCCCGGCGTTCTGGCAGCGCTACGCCCAGAGCTTGCGCACGCCGTTGCTGGCGTCGCTCAACCTGCCGCACGCCGTCGAATACGGCGTCGTGCGCGGCTTCGATCCGGCCAGCAGCACCTTCGACTACCTGATCGGCATCGAATGCCAGGGCGCGCCGCAACTGCCCGAGGGCGCGTGCCGCCATGCCATCGCCCCGGCGCGCTACGCCATGTTCACCACGCCGCCCGCCGACAACGACGAGGCCTTCTCGCGCGCCATCGTCGCCACCTGGCAGGCCGCCTACCAGGACTGGCTGCCCACGGCACCCTGGCAGCATGCCGGCAGCGAATCGTTCGAACGCTACGACGGCCGCAGCGGCCCCGGCCAGACGGGGCGCCAGATGGAGATTTACCTTCCGGTCGTCCCGCGCTGACGCCCTTCGCTTGACCCGGTGCCCGCAACGGCGGGCGCCCTACTGGATATCGTCGTCATGAAACACGTCAAGATCGTCGAAGTCGGCCCGCGCGACGGGCTGCAGAACGAGAAGCAGCCGGTCGCGCTGGCGACCAAGCTGGAACTGATCAAAAGGCTGCGCGACGCCGGCCTGACCACCATCGAAGCCGGGGCGTTCGTATCGCCCAAGTGGGTGCCGCAGATGGCCGATTCGGCCGAGGTGCTCAAGGCGCTCGACCTGTCCGGGCCGGTCAACTACCCGGTGCTGGTGCCCAACGAGCAGGGACTCGACGCCGCGCTTGCCTGCGGCGTCAGGGAAATCGCCGTGTTCGGCGCCGCCAGCGAGAGCTTCAGCCGCAAGAACATCAACGCCAGCATCGCCGAGAGCCTGCAGCGCTTCGAAAGCGTGATGGCACGCGCCGCTTCGGCCAACCTTCGCGTGCGCGGCTACGTCTCGTGCGTGGTGGGCTGCCCCTACGAGGGCAGGATCGCGCCACAGCAAGTCGCCATGGTGGCCAAGGCGCTGTACGACATGGGCTGCTACGAGATTTCGCTGGGCGACACCATCGGCGTGGGCACCCCCAACACGGTGCTGGAGATGCTGGGTGCCGTCAGCAAGCTTGTGCCAACAGAACGGCTTGCCGGGCATTTTCACGACACCTACGGCATGGCCATCGCCAATATTCATGCCGCACTAGGCGCCGGCATCGGCACATTCGACTCCTCGGTTGCAGGTTTGGGCGGCTGCCCGTATGCTCGGGGAGCCTCGGGCAACGTGGCCACCGAGGACGTGGTCTACCTGCTGCACGGCCTCGGCTACGAGACCGGCATCGATCTGCCGCAGCTGGTGGCGACGGCCCGTTTCATTTCCGGCGCATTGGGCAGGGAAGTCGGTTCGCGCGTGGGCAAGGCCTTGGCCTTGCCCGAATGACAGCAAGCGTCTGCGTTGTCGCCCGCCCCCGCTGACACTGCTGCTTAAAGATAACAATCCACGGCCGCCGGCACCGCCGGCGCGTCGGGCTAGAGGAGAAACCATGCAGGAAGACTGGAGCCCGATCTGGCAACCCTCGCCGAGCCGTCTGGCCGGCAGCCACCTCACCGCCTTCACCCGCCTCGCCGAAACCGCCTTCGGCCAACCTTTGGACGACTACCACGCGCTGTGGCAGGCCAGCATCGACGACCCGGCTCGCTTCTGGTCGCTGCTGTGGGACTACGCCGGCGTGATCGGCAGCAAGGGAGAGACGGCCCTCATTCACGGCGACGACATGATCGCCGCGCGCTTCTTTCCCGACGCCCGGCTCAACTACGCCGAGAACCTGCTGCGCCGCCGCGACGACGCGCTGGCCCTGGTGTTCTGGGGCGAGGACAAGGTCAAGCGCGAGCTGACCTGGTGGGAACTGCACGACCTGGTGTCGCGCCTGCAGCAGGCCATGTCGGCGATGGGCGTGCGCGCCGGCGACCGCGTCGCCGGCTTCGTGCCGAACATGCCGGAAACCGTCGCTGCGATGCTGGCCGCCACCAGCCTCGGCGCGATCTGGACATCGTGTTCGCCCGACTTCGGCACCGACGGCGCGATCGACCGCTTCGGCCAGACCGAACCCAGGCTGCTGTTCTGCCCGGACGGCTACTGGTACGGCGGCAAGGCCATCGACATCCGCGGCAAGATGCAGGTCATCGCCGACGGCCTGCCCAGCGTGGAAAAGGTCGTGGTGCTGCCCTACCTCGGCCAGACCGCAGCCTTCGCCGCTGCCGTCCCGAAGGCCGTCACGCTGGACGACTTCATCCAACCCTACATCGCCAACGAGGTGAGCTTCGAACGCGTCCCGTTCAACCACCCGCTGTTCATCCTCTATTCCAGCGGCACCACCGGCAAGCCCAAATGCATCGTGCACGGCCACGGCGGCACGCTGCTGCAGCACCTCAAGGAACACCAGCTGCACGGCGACCTGCACCCGGGCGACGTGCTGCTCTACTTCACCACCTGCGGCTGGATGATGTGGAACTGGCTGGTCTCCGGGCTCGCCAGCGGCGCCACGCTGCTGCTCTACGACGGCTCGCCGTTCGCCGCCAACCAGCGCGTCCTGTGGGATTACGTCAGCGCCTACCGCTGCAGCCATTTCGGCACCTCGGCCAAGTACCTCGACGCGCTGAAGAAGTTCGGCGTGGAGCCCGGCGCCGAGTACGACCTCTCCCAACTGCGCGCCATCTTCTCCACCGGCTCGCCGCTGGTGGCGGAAAGCTACGACTGGGTGTACCAGCACATCAAGCAGGACCTCAACCTGGCGTCGATCTCCGGCGGCACCGACATCGTGTCGTGCTTCGCGCTCGGTTCGGCCAACCTGCCGGTGTACCGTGGCGAACTGCAGTGCCGCGGCCTCGGCATGGCGGTGGACATCTGGAACGACCGCGGCCAGCCGGTGCGCGGTGAGAAAGGCGAACTGGTCTGCACCCGCCCCTTCCCGTCGATGCCGATCGGCTTCTGGCACGACCCGGAGCGAGAGAAATAC
The DNA here is from genome assembly GCF_058781125.1 of Pseudogulbenkiania sp. FW507-F1. Classification (NCBI taxonomy): domain Bacteria; kingdom Pseudomonadati; phylum Pseudomonadota; class Betaproteobacteria; order Neisseriales; family Chromobacteriaceae; genus Pseudogulbenkiania; species Pseudogulbenkiania sp. FW507-F1. Next base: position 151,493 of record NZ_JBYSWM010000002.1, read on the forward strand.
CGCAAGGCCTACTTCGCGCGCTTCCCCAACACCTGGTGTCACGGCGACTACGCCGAGTTGACCGAGCACGACGGCCTGATCATCTACGGCCGCTCCGACACCGTGCTCAACCCCGGCGGGGTGCGCATCGGCACCGCCGAGATCTACCGTCAGGTGGAAGCGTTCGAGGACATTCTGGAAAGCCTGGCGGTGGGCCAGCGCTGGCAGGACGACGAGCGGGTGATCCTGTTCGTGCGCCTGCGCGAGGGGCTGACGCTCGACGCCGACCTCGTCGACCGGCTGCGCGACAAGATCAAGCACGGCGCCAGCCCGCGCCACGTGCCGGCCAAGATCATCCAGGTCGCCGACATTCCGCGCACCATCAGCGGCAAGATCGTCGAACTGGCGGTCAAGAACGTGATCCACGGCGAGCCAGTCAGCAATGTCACGGCACTGGCCAACCCGCAGGCGCTCAAGCTGTTCGAGCACCTGCGGGAACTGCAGAGCTGATCTTCCTAGCACCGGACCGCGAGCCGGCCCGTCAACCATGACAGGCCGCAACAGCCTGGTGGCGGTGGATGTTCCTGAATGGCTGCCCTCACCGCGAGAGGCAGCCATTTTCGTTTCATCACGGTGCCGGTGCCGGCCTGTTTCCGTGCGAGCCACCCCATTCCTGGCCCCGATGGCCCGCTTAGGGTGTCGATCGCGGGTGCAACTACCTCGCTCTCTGGCTACAGTTACAGGGTAGCGGCAGCCATGCCCGTAAACGGGCAGCGTTGTTGCCCCAACGGAATGTGAAGGATGGAAACATGGCAACGAAGTTGGCCCTCATCCCCCTGCTAACCCTCGCCCTGCTGCAGGGCTGCGTGGTCGCCCCTTACGGCTACCCGGTCCAAGCCACGACGGCAGAGGTCGACGCCTACCCGGTATACATCGATGGCGCGCCGGTCCAGTTCGTCGCCGGCTATCCCTACCCCATCATCTTCGATGCCAGCTTCGGCTGGGGCTACTGGGATCATGACCGACGCTGGGTGCGCGTGCCGCCCCGATGGCACAACGACCTGGAACGGCGCTACCCGCACGGACGGGGCGCCCCGCTGTTCCGGCCGAATCCGCAGCAAGACTACCGCCGCTTCGACCCCCATTTCCGCGGCCCTCCCGGACGATGAAACGACAATGGCCGCAGATCGCTCTGCGGCCATTCGGAAATCGGCATCGACGCATCGTGTCTCTTGCCGTGGCGCCTCTCTTGGCTTGTGCGCCAGTCAGTACTCGCTAACCTCCTGACTCGGCCGGCCTCGAATTATCGTGCCTGCCGATCAGGAAGCATCAACGCTTGAGCCGTTTCAGCCCGGCCAGCACCACCAACCAGTAGCCCGCGTAGGCCACCAGCATCGCCACCGCCGGCTGCGCGCGATAGCCGGTCAGCGCCGCCACCGTACCGCCAAAGCGGGTGGAATCGTCCAGCAGCGCCGAGGTATCCCACACCGAACCGGACCAGGCCTGCAACCAACCCATGCCGATCATCTTGTCGATGCCGGTCACCAGCAAGGCGCCGGCCAGCATCAACAGCATGATTTCGGTGACGCGGAAGAACAGCCGCCACGACAGATACTTGCCGCCCTGCTGCAGCAGCCAGAAAGTCAGATAGGCCAGTCCGAAACCGGCTGCCGTCACGCCAAGGAAGCTGGCCAGCCCGGTGTTGGCGATATCGCTGCCCAACCCGTACAGGAAGACCACTGTTTCGGCGCTTTCACGTGCCACCGCCAGCATCACCACCACGAACATGCCCCACCAGTTGGCGCTCGATGCCGTCTTCGCCATCTCGCCTTCCAGTTCGCTCTTGAGCTTGCGTCCGTGCTTGCGCATCCAGAACACCATCTGCACGATCAACACCGCCGCCACCAGCACCATCGCGACCTGGAAATACTCCAGCGCCCCCTCCGGCAGGCTACTCTCCAGCACCAGCATCACCCCGGCCAGCGCCCCGGCCAAGCCGAGACCGGCGGCAACGCCGCCCCACAGATAGCGGCCGCCCTGCGCCACATAGCCGCTGGTTTTCAGCCAGGTATGCAGAATGCCGACCACCAACAGAGCCTCGACGCTTTCACGCCAGATGATGAACAGGGCGTTGAACATGATGTGTTCCTTCTCTCAATACAAAACGGCGAACCCGAAGCATCCGCCGCCTCAGACGACGGTAAAACTTATTTGGCGACGATGGTGCCCTTGGCCTTGTCTTCGTTGTACTCGTCAACGAAGTTGTAGGTGCCGGCCTTCAGTGCGGCAAAGCTGACGCTGACCGATTTGCCTGCGGCCACAACCTTTTCCTTGTGCAGCTGCTTGCTTTCGAATTCGGCCGTCTTCTTGGTCTGGTTGTTTACCATTACCTTGAACGGCTTACCTGCCGGCACCTCGAGGGAGGCCGGCTCGAAGCCCTTGTCGGTCAGGTTCAGGGTGAAGCTGTCGGCATCAGCGGCATAGCTGGAAACAGCAAAGACCATCAGGGCAGAAGCAAGCAGGGTACGCATGACGTGAGTTGACTCCGAGTTGTGTAGTATCTAGTTAATGATAACCGTTTTTATTCCTCTTTGAGAACAGGCAATACCCCGGCCCTTACATCATCAACGCCTGCCTCGCCCGGAGCTTGCCCTGCAAGGCTTGCTGCATCGGCCTTCATGACAAGTGCCTCAACCCAAGTTTACCCGCCAGGCATTGAATGCGGCGTTGTCCCGGCACAACAGGCACTTGACCGCTCTGGTACAATGCCCTTTTTTGCCTTCGACGCTACAGGTTTATGACCACCATGCTGAACCTCTACAACACCCTGACCCGACAGAAAGAAGTCTTCAAACCGATCACGCCCGGCAAAGCCAGCATGTACGTGTGCGGCATGACGGTGTACGACTACTGTCACCTCGGTCACGCCCGCATGGTGGTGGTGTTCGACATGGTGGCACGCTGGTTGCGCGCCACCGGCTATGACCTGACCTACGTGCGCAACATCACCGACATCGACGACAAGATCATCAAGCGTGCCGCCGAGAACGGCGAACCGATCCAGGCGCTGACCGCCCGCTTCATCGACGCCATGAACGAGGATTTCGATGCACTGGGCGTCATCCACCCCGATTTCGAGCCGCGCGCCACCGAGCACGTGCCGGGCATGATCGCGCTGATCGAGACGCTGATCGCCAACGGCCGCGCCTACCCCGCACCGAACGGAGACGTGTACTACGCGGTACGCGAGTTCCCCGGCTACGGCAAGCTGTCCGGCAAGAGCCTGGAAGATCTGCGTGCCGGCGAGCGCGTCGAAGTGGACGTCAACAAGCGCGACCCGTTCGACTTCGTGCTGTGGAAGGCCGCCAAACCGGGCGAACCCTCCTGGCCGAGCCCCTGGGGCGAAGGCCGCCCGGGCTGGCACATCGAATGCTCGGTGATGAGCGAACACCACCTGGGCGAACACTTCGACATCCACGGCGGCGGCGCTGACCTGCAGTTTCCACACCACGAGAACGAAATCGCCCAGTCGGAAGGCGCGCACAACCACGACTTCGTCAACTACTGGCTGCATAACGGCTTCATCCGCGTCGACAACGAGAAGATGTCGAAGAGCCTCGGCAACTTCTTCACCATCCGCGAAGTGCTCGAGAAGTACGATGCCGAAGTGGTGCGCTTCTTCATCCTGCGTGCCCACTACCGCAGCCCGCTCAACTACTCCGACGTACACCTGGACGACGCCAAGCAGTCGCTGACGCGCCTCTATACCGCGCTGAAGAACGTGGCAGCCACCGACATCGCTATCGACTGGGAAGAAAACGACTACGCCCGCCGCTTCAGGCAGGCAATGGACGACGACTTCAACACCGTGGAAGCCATGGCCGTGCTGTTCGATCTGGCCGGTGAAGTCAACCGCGGCGAATCCGCCGTGCAGGCCGGCCTGCTGAAGGCCCTGGGCGCAGTGCTTGGCCTGCTGCAGCGTGACCCTCAGGAGTTCCTGCAAGGTGGCAGTACTGCGGCCGAACTGTCGGCCGACGCCATCGAGGCACTGATCCAGGCCCGCCGCGACGCCCGCACCGCCAAGAACTGGGCGGAAAGCGACCGCATCCGCAACGAACTGGCCGCCAAAGGCGTGATCCTGGAAGACGGAGCCCAAGGCACCACCTGGCGCCGCGCCTGATTAGGCTGGAAATAAACCCGCCGCCCCATGCCGGACCTATGACGCTCACCGTGCCAGTTGGACGGCTGCGCGTCCCTGACCGGCCTCGGGGGCACCCTGCGGTTTCTTTCACCCGCTCTGAGTCCGTCATTTACGGAAACGCCGCCCCTTGCGCTTGTCAAGTCAAGTCAAAGGGCGGATAATCTGGCGTTTCGACAAGCGGTACAGGCAAAACCCCTGTACCCGATTTGAAAGGGAACCACGATGAAAACCGATATTCACCCGAATTATCACGAAGTGAACGTGACCTGCTCCTGCGGCAACCAGTTCGTGACCAAGTCGACCATGGCCAAAGAAAACTTCACGATCGAAGTTTGCTCCCAGTGCCACCCGTTCTACACCGGCAAGCAGAAGATCGTCGACACCGCCGGCCGCGTTGACAAGTTCAACCAGAAGTTCGGCAGCTTCTTCAAGCGCTAAGCGCTTCGGGATTGCCCCTTCGGGTAGAGAAAAGGCAGCGCGAGCTGCCTTTTTTGCATTCCACCCTCCATTGCCTTGCCCGACAGCCGCCAAACCGGAAGCGATCCCGCCATGAACCATGGCAAGGACGCACCACCGCGCCGACGACAAGCCGATGCCGGCCGCCGTGCCTTTAGCCATCCCGCCAATACTCCAGACGCGTAGCCGTAGCCGCCCGGTGAAATGGGCGCTAAGCTACTGCCTTTGACCGCGCCCTTCCCGCTCCCGCATGCTGACGTACACCCCGGACTCCGACTCCCGTCTCGCCCAACCGACCGAGAAGCCCTGGCTTCTGCTGCTGCTGACCTTCGTCTGGCTCTGGCCCGGCATCTTGGGCCACGACCCATGGAAACCTGACGAGCCCTACGTCCTGGCGGTAGTCGAAGGCATGCTGCGGCACCACCAGTGGCTGTTGCCCTCCATCCAGGGTCTGCCGTACCTGGAGTCCCCACCGCTGTATTACTGGGTCGCGGCCGGCTTTGCGCGGCTGCTGTCCCCCTGGGCCCTGCCCTTGCACGACGCGGCCCGATTGGCCACGCCGTTCTTCATGGCGATCGGGCTGACGCTGGCCGGTCTGGCCGGACGCGAACTGATAGGCCGGCGCCACGGCCGCAGCGTGGTGCTGATCCTGATCGGATGCATCGGCTTGATCGCCACCGGCCACCAGATGAATGCCGCGGTCGCCGGCTTTGCCGGCTTTGCCGCGGCCTTCTACGCACTGGTACTGACGCTGCGCTCCCCGGGCCTGGCCGGGGCAATCCTGGGAGCCGCCACCGCGACGGTATTCCTCTCGGCCAGCCTGCTCGAGGTAACCTTGATCTGGCTGGTGGCAATCCTGCTGCCGGCGTTCAGCGCCTGGCGCAGCCAACGCTACCTGATCACCCTGCTCATGGGCCTGGTACTGGCCCTGCCGCTGATGATGATCTGGCCAATGATGCTGGCCAAGGCGCAGCCGGCGGTATTCGCCGCCTGGTGGCAAGGACACGCGCTGGGACCGCTCAACGGCTTCGGCCATGTCGGTGTCTTCCACGATTTCGGCTACTACCCCCTGGTTTCGCTGTGGTACACCTGGCCCGCCTGGCCACTGGCAGCGTGGACGCTGTACCGCCACCGCCATCTCGACAAGCCGGTACTGCAATTGCCGCTGATGTTCTTCGGCGTGGTCATGATCCTGCTGACCTTGTCTACTCGGCAAAGCTCGGAGTATGCCCTGCCGATGCTGCTGCCGATGGCCATGCTGGCCGCGGTCGAGCTCGACACCCTGAAGCGCGGTGCCGCGGCGTTCCTGAACTGGTTCGGCCTGATGACCTTCGGCTTTTTCGGGCTGTTGATCTGGGCCGGCTGGGCGGCGATGAACTTTGGCTGGCCAGAACGGCTGGCGCAACGCGCCAAGTACTTCAGCCCCTACTACGAACCCTCGGTCTCGACACTGGCCGCACTGTGCGCGCTGTTTGCCACCCTGGTGTGGCTGTGGGCGGTGACGCGCCGCAACCTGCGCGGACGGCAGGCAGTGACGAACTGGGCTGCCGGCATCACGCTGTTCTGGGGGTTGGCGATGAGCCTGTGGCTGCCGTGGCTGGACGCCGCCAAGAGCTATCGGCCGGTGGTGGTGAGCATGATGCGTGCGCTGCCCGCCGACGCGCGCTGCGTGGCCACCGAACGCGACAATCTGCTGACACGACTGAGCTGGCACTACTTCGGCGGACTGAAGCTGACCCCGTACACGCCCGGTCGTCCGGTCCCCTGCCACTACCTGCTGGTCAGCCGTACCCCGGCCGAGGGCCTGGCCGAACCCGGCTGGCAGATGCTCTGGCAGGGCAGCCGGCCACGCGAGAAGAGCGAAATCTTCGGTCTGTTCCGTCGCTCGCCACCCTGATCCGGACGGGCTGACGGCACATACCGGGACCCACCCTTGGCGACAAGCAGGTATATATAGAAAAAGCGGCGCCATCAGGACGCCGCTTTTCTTTGCCGTATGGCGAGCCCGAACACCTTGTCGCGGGCTCGACGGCCTAGCTGGAGTTCATTGTTTCAAGTCCAGAATCCACTGGACCAGCTTTCTGGCATCCGCCTCCTGGATGGCCACCGCGTTGGGCGGCATCGCCAATCCACTCACCTTGCCCTTCCAGTGGCTGGCATAGGGGTTGGAGCCCTCCATCACGGTTCTCAGCAGCTTTTCCGAGACGCCTTCCTGACCCTTGTAACGGGCGGCCACGTCCTGCCACGCGGGACCGATCGGCGCCACGCCTGCCGGACCCGGCTTGCCCGACTCGATGCTATGACAGGCAACACAGCCGCTGGTCGCCGCCAGTTGCTTCATCGCCACGTCCAGCTTGGCATCCGCCCATGCACTGCCTTGGGCGGCAAACACCAGCACGGCCACGGGAACAACTCTGCGTAGTAGTGGGAACATTTTGACCTCCGATCGTGAATGGCTTCAACTCCCATAGTGAGCCTGGAGCAACCGCAAGCTATTGACATGCGTCAACGAATCGTTTTGCCGGCCATTCGACGCGGAGGCCTCACGCCAAAAGAAATGGCGACCCCACGGGGCCGCCATTTTACTAATGCGGATCAGCCAACAACCGATTTTAGTAGGCGAGCTGGCCAAAGCAGGTTGAGGGCTGCCGGAGCACTGGAACCGGAATGGACACGTAGCCCATGAGGATCATGGCTGACCGAGTCTCCGTGCAGAGACTCGCACGCTCAGAGCAGCGCCGGCACTCAAGATGCAAAGGCACAGCCGCCCAATGAAATAGGTTTTTACTTGGCCCAGGAATCCTTCAACCCTACCGTACGGTTGAACACTGCCTTGACACCCGGCTGGTGCTCGTAACGGTCGGTCACGAAGTAGCCGAGGCGCTCGAACTGGTAGCGCGTTTCCGGCTCGGCCTTGAGCACCACGTCTTCGACGCAGGCGGTCACGGTCGCGAGCGAGTGCGGATTGAGGAACTGGCGGAAGTCGACGTATTCGCCATCCTCACCGCGCACGGCGTCCGGACGCGGCTCGGTGAACAGGCGGTCATACAGACGCACCTGAGCCTCGATGGCGTGCTCGCACGACAGCCAGTGGATCACGCCCTTGACCTTGCGGCCGACCGGGTTCTGGCCCAGCGTGTCGTGGTCGATCGAACACTTCAGCTCGACCACGCGGCCAGTGGCGTCCTTGATCACCTCGTCGCACTTGATCACGTAGGAATAACGCAGCCGCACTTCGCCGCCGGCGGTGAGGCGCTGCCACTTCGGCGGCGGCACTTCGGCGAAGTCGTCGCGCTCGATGTAGATCTCGCGCGAGATCGGCACTTCGCGCTCGCCGAATTCCGGGTGGTGCGGGTGGAACGGCGCGCTGCGGCTGGCGGTCACGCCCTCTTCGAAGTTGATCAGCGTCACCTTGATCGGGTCGAGCACCGCCATCACGCGCGGCGCCTCGGCTTCCAGCGTCTCGCGCACGGCGCCTTCCAGCACGCTCATGTCGATGATGTTCTCCCCTCTCGACACACCGATGCGCTGCGCGAACAAGCGGATACCGGCCGGGCTGAAGCCGCGGCGGCGCATGCCGGCGATGGTCGGCATGCGCGGGTCGTCCCAGCCCGTGACCAGGCCGTCGTTCACCAAGGCCTGCAGCTTGCGCTTGGAGGTCAGCGCGTACAGCAGTTCCAGGCGCGAGAACTCGTACTGGCGCGGGTGACAACCGATGCTGATGTTGTCGAGTACCCAGTCGTACAACGGGCGGTGGTCTTCGAACTCCAGCGTGCACAACGAATGGGTAATGCCTTCGATGGCATCGGAAATGCAGTGGGTGTAGTCGTACATCGGGTAGATGCACCACGTGTCGCCGGTACGGTGGTGGTGGGCACGACGAATGCGGTAGATCACCGGGTCGCGCATGTTGACGTTGCCCGAGCTCATGTCGATCTTCAGGCGCAGCGTCTTGCTGCCGTCCGGAAACTCGCCGTTCTTCATGCGCGTGAACAGATCGAGGTTTTCCTCGATGCTGCGGTCGCGGTACGGGCTGTTCTTGCCCGGTTCGGTCAGGCTGCCGCGGTAGGCGCGCATTTCCTCGGCGTTCAGGTCGCAGACGAAGGCCTTGCCGGCCTTGATCAGTTCCACCGCATAGCCGTACAGCGGCTGGAAATAATCGGAGGCGTAACGCACTTCGCCATCCCACTTGAAACCCAGCCAGGACACGCTGTCCTTGATGGACTCGACGTATTCGTCGGATTCCTTCTCCGGGTTGGTGTCGTCCATGCGCAGATTGCATTTGCCCTGGTAGTCGTCGGCCAGACCGAAGTTCAGGCAGATCGACTTGGCGTGGCCGACGTGCAGGTAGCCGTTCGGCTCGGGCGGGAAGCGCGTCACGATGGAGGCGTGCTTGCCCGAGGCCAGGTCCTCGTCGATGATATTGCGGATGAAGTTGCTGACAACGGGCGCGTTGTTTTCCGTACTCATGGGATGAATGTCTAGTGTTTCGGTGGATTCCAATGGCCCGATTGTACCCGATTTAGCGTCGATATTCCGAATGCACCGGGCGTGCCGTGCCGGGTGCAGGCCGTTTTCCGCGGCCTTCGGCCAACCCTGTCCCGCCCCCAAAAACCCGCCTGAAAATGGGGTTATGCCCTTGAAAAACAATCAAATTTACTGATCTCCGGGGGCAAAATCTGGCACAATGCGCGTCAACCGAATAATCGCACGCACCATGACCACCGTTTCCGCCCCCGTAAAACCGATCACCTCCTACCGCAAATTCTGGGCCCAGCGCTTCGGCACCGCGCCGTTCCTGCCGATGACCCGTGCCGAAATGAACGAGCTGGGCTGGGACTCCTGCGACATCATCATCGTCACCGGCGACTGCTACATCGACCACCCGAGCTTCGGCATGGCACTGGTCGGGCGCCTGCTGGAGGCGCAGGGCTTCCGCGTCGGCATCATCGCCCAGCCCGACTGGCACTCGGCCGACCCGTTCCGCGAACTGGGCCGCCCCAACCTGTTCTTCGGCGTCACCGCCGGCAACATGGACTCGATGATCAACCGCTACACCGCGGACCGTAAACCGCGCTCGGATGACGCCTACACCCCGCACGCCGAGGCCAACAAGCGTCCGGACCGTGCGGTGACGGTGTACGCGCAGCGCTGCCGCGAGGCCTACCCGGGCGTCGGCGTGATGATCGGCAGCATCGAGGCGTCGTTGCGCCGCATCGCTCACTACGACTACTGGAGCGACAAGGTGCGCCAGTCGGTGCTGGTCACCTCCAAGGCCGACCTGCTGCTGTTCGGCAACGCCGAGCGCGCGCTGGTGGAAGTGGCGCACCGCGCCGCCGCCGGCGAGAAGCTGTCGGAGATCCGAGACGTGCGCGGTACCGCCTTCCTGGCGCCGCACGGCTGGATGCCGGGCGACGACTGGCAGATGATGGACTCCACCACGCTCGACCAGCCGGGCAAGGTCGAGGCGCATCAGAACCCGTACGAGATGGTGCCGGAAAAGGAAGAAGCCGCCTGCGCCAGCGGCCAGGGCAAGGACCCCGCCGCCGCCCAGCCGATCACCTTCATGCCGCTGCAGGAGCGCGTGGCGGCGCGCAAGGCGCAGCGCGCCAAGACCGTGGTCAGGATTCCCGCCTACGAGGCGGTGGCGCACGACCCGGTGCTGTACGCCCACGCCAGCCGCATCCTGCATCTGGAATCGAACCCCGGCAACGCCCGCGCCCTGGTGCAACTGCACGGCGAGCGCGACGTGTGGCTCAACCCGCCGCCGATTCCGCTCACCACCGAGGAAATGGACCACGTGTTCGGCCTGCCCTACGCGCGCAACCCGCACCCGTCCTACGGCAAGGCGCACATCCCGGCGTGGGAGATGATCAAGTACTCGGTCAACATCATGCGCGGCTGCTTCGGCGGCTGCACCTTCTGCTCGATCACCGAGCACGAGGGCCGCATCATCCAGAGCCGTTCGGAAGAATCGATCCTGAAGGAGCTGGAGGAAATCCGCGACAAGACCGACGGCTTCACCGGCCACATCTCGGACCTGGGCGGCCCCACCGCCAACATGTACCGGCTCGCCTGCAAGGACAAGAAGATCGAGACGTCCTGTCGCAAGCTGTCCTGCGTCTACCCGGACATCTGCGAGAACCTGGGCACCGACCACAGCCACCTGATCCAGCTCTACCGCAAGGCGCGCGCGCTGCCGGGCATCAAGAAGATCAACATCCAGTCCGGCCTGCGCTACGACTTGGCGGTACGCTCGCCGGAGTACATCAAGGAACTGGTGACGCACCACGTCGGCGGCTACCTCAAGATCGCCCCGGAGCACACCGAGGAAGGCCCGCTCTCGAAGATGATGAAGCCGGGCATGGGCGCCTACGACAAGTTCAAGGAACTGTTCGAGCGCTTCAGCCGCCAGGCCGGCAAGGAACAGTACCTGATCCCGTACTTCATCGCCGCCCACCCCGGCACCAGCGACGAGGACATGATGAACCTGGCGCTGTGGCTGAAAAAGAACAACTTCCGCCTCGACCAGGTGCAGACCTTCACGCCGACGCCGATGGCCATGGCCACCACCATGTGGCACACCCGGCGCAATCCGCTCAAGCGCCTGGCGCGCAGCTCGGAAAAGGTCGACGTGGTGCGCGACGGCTACCGCCGCAAGCTGCACAAGGCCTTCCTGCGCTACCACCACCCGGACAACTGGCACATCCTGTACGAGGCGCTGATCAACATGGGCCGCCAGGACCTGATCGGCTACGGCAAGCACCAGCTGATCCCGCCGACTCCGCCCAAGGGCGCCGAGGACAAGGGCAAGCGCTTCAACGTGGCGCGCACCGCGCACCACCCGACCCAGCGCTTCCAGGACGCGCCGCCACGCGGCCGCGCCCCGGCCGCCACGCGCGGCAAGCCGGCAGGAGCCTCCGCCAAACCGGGTGGCAAACCCGCCTCCAAGCCGGCCTCGCGCCAGGCCGCCGCGAGCAGCGGCAGCGCCAAACCGCGCGGCCGGCGCTGAGCACCCATAACAAAGCCCCGCGTGGTTCACACGCGGGGCTTTTTATCGTCGGAAGATGGCCAGGGCGCTTCCGCCCTAACGCCCCTCCCGCCCCAGCCGGCGCATCGTTTCCAGCCACCGGCCACGTCGCTCGCCATCCTCCGCCTCGACCATGCCAATCAGGCTGTCTCGAATCGGCCCGATGCCGGAAAAGCCGAGGATACTGCGCTTCAGACTCTTGAGGCCATGAGCGCCGAAATACCAGCGGTAGATCGGCGCCGGCATGCCCATGGTGACGACGATGCGGGCCGATTTACCGCTCAGGCGCTTGCGCCATCCCTTACCGTTGGACTGGTCGAAAGCGAACTGCGGACGGAACACCTGCTCCAGAAAGGCTTTCAGCAAGGCCGGCAGGGAGCCCAGCCACAGCGGGTAGACGATGACCAGGTGCTCGGCCCAGTTGATGCTCTCCTGCGCCCGCCGGATCACTTCGACGGGCGTACCGTTATCGAACTCCTCCTTGGAGCGCAGCAACGGGAAGTCGAGCGTGGCCACCTCGATCAGCCGAACCTCGTGCCCGGCCTCGCGCGCGTCTTGGACGTAGGCCTCCGCCAGCGCATGGCAGAAGTGGTCACCGGCGGGGTCGGGATGTCCCTGGATGACGAGGATGCGTTTACTCATGGCGCGCACCACACGACTAGACGCTGCGACGCGGCTCGAGGGCCAGGCGCAGTGCCAACGCCCCCAGCACGAAGCCCATCAGGTAGCGCTGCGCCGCCAGCCACAGCGGCTTGCGCGCGAACCACGACGCCATGCCGGCGGCACTGAGCGCGATCAGCAGATTGACCGAGAAGCTCACCGCAATCTGCGTGAGCCCCAGCGTGACGCTCTGCGCGAACACCGAGCCGTGCTCGGGCGACACGAATTGCGGGAAAATCGACAGATAGAACACGGCGACCTTGGGATTGAGCAGATTGGTGAGAAAACCCATCAGGAAGAGCTTGGGCACAGGGTCCGCCGCGAGCTGCCGCGGCTCGAACGGCGAGCGCGCCCCCGGCTTCACGGCCTGCCAGGCGAGCCAGAGCAGATAAAGCGCCCCGACCCACTTGAGCAGCTCGTAGGCAAAGGGCACCGCCAGGAACAGCGCGGACAATCCCAGAGCGGCCGTCAGCATGTGGACCAGAAAGCCGGCCACCACCCCGCACAAGGAAATCACCCCGGCCTGGCGCCCCTGGCAGATCGAACGCGAAATCAGGTAGATCATGTTCGGCCCCGGCGTCAGCACCATCAGCAGGGAGGCACCGGCAAAAAGCAAGAGATCGGGAACGGCAACCATCGGTAACTCCTCGGCTCGAGGGCCAAGCAACAGGCGCCCTGAAGGTGGCAATTCGGGCTGCTGCGCCCATTCTCTCCAGAATGCCACACAAGGCCCATGACAAAAAGCTGACGTACGGCAACGTGGTCATCACGGCGCAGGGTAAGCCGCGGGCCTGAACCCTCGCCCGAAGCCGTCCAGCGGTTTCGGGCTACAATGGCCGAATCCACCACGAAAGGACAAAGGCATGCTGAAAATCTGGGGACGGCTCAACTCGCTCAACGTCAAGAAGGTGGTGTGGTGCGCGGCCGAACTGGGGCTGCCGTTCGAGCGCATCGACGCCGGCGGCCCGTTCGGCGGGCTCGACACGCCGGAATTCCTGGCGCGCAACCCGAACGGGACCATTCCGCTGATCGACGACGACGGCTTCACCCTGTGGGAATCGAACGCCATCGTGCGCTATCTGGCCGCCAAGTACGGCCACGGCAGCCTGTATCCGGACGATCTGCAGCAGCGCGCCGACGCCGACCGCTGGATGGACTGGCAGGCCACGGTGTTCAACCCGGCCCTGGTGCCGGCGATCTACAACCTGCTGCGCGTGGCCCCGGAGCAGCGCAGCCAGGACGCGATCGACACCGCGCGCGTGAAGGTCGACCGGTTGGCCGGCCTGCTCGAGCAGCAGCTGGCCGGGCGCACCTGGCTGAGCGGCGAGCGCTTCACCATGGCCGACATCGTGCTCGGCTGCAGCGTGCACACCTGGCTCAACCTGCCGCTGGAGCGCACGCCACGCCCGGAACTGGAACGCTGGTACGCCGCCTTGCGTGCGCGCCCCGCCAGCACCGAGGCGCTGCAACTCCCTCTATCCTGAGGCGTGTCGATACCTTTTCCCCTGCTTCCCCGGCCGGCACGTCTCGCTATTGCAGACGGCGTGCGGCGCATTCCCGGGCCTGTACGGGCAATCTTCGGCCAACCTTTTGCCGCGCCGGGCCGGCTTCCCGCCAATAAAAAACAGCAGCCCGCGGGCTGCTGTTTGTGACCGGGCGAAGAGCCGCTCAGTAGGTGTAGAACATCTGCTGGATCTTCTTGGTGTCGTTGGTCTTGGTCATGGCCAGCATCAGCAGGATACGGGCCTTCTGCGCGTTCAGCGTGTCGGATACGACGAAGTCTTCCTTGTCGTCGTTGACTTCGCCGTTGCGGGCGACGATGCCGGAACCCACGCGCGAGCTGCGTACCACGATGACGCCTTTCTGGCGGGCTTCGCGGAAGGCCGGCAGCATCTGAGCGGCCATGCTGCCGTCACCCACGCCGGCCTGGACGATGCCCTTGGCGCCAGCGGCGACGTCGGCGTCCAGCGCCACGCGGTTCATGTTGGCGTAGCCGTAGACGATGTCGACCTGCGGCAGCTTGTCGAGCTTGCTGACGTCGAACTCGGTCTCGGCGGTGTGCTTGCGTACCGGCAGACGGTAGAAGTGCGGCTTGTTGTCCTGCATGTAGCCCAGGAAGCCCAGTTCCGGCGTCTTGAAGGTGTCGGCGGTGGAAGTGTTGGTCTTGGTGACATCGCGGCCGGCGTTGATCTGGTCGTTCAGCGTCACCAGCACGCCCTTGCCGACGGCTTCCTTGCTACCGGCCAGCAGCACGGCGTTGTACAGGTTGATCGGGCCGTCGGCGCTGATCGCGGTGGACGGGCGCATGGAGCCGACGATCACCACCGGCTTCTTGCTCTTCACCGTCAGGTCGAGGAAGTAGGCGGTTTCTTCGATGGTGTCGGTGCCGTGGGTGATCACCACGCCGTCGACGTCCTTCTGCGCCAGCAGTTCGTTGACGCGCTTGGCAAGCTTCAACCACACCTCATTGGTCATGCTTTCGCTGGCGATCTGAACCACCTGTTCGCCGCGCACGTTGGCGGCCTTCTTCAGTTCCGGCACGCTTTCGATCATCTTGTCGACACCGACCTTGGCGGCGGTGTAGCCGATGGTGGTGGTGGTGGAAGCACCGGTGCCGGCGATGGTGCCGCCGGTGGCCAGGATCACCACGTTGGGCAGCTTGGCCGGAGCGGCGTCTTCGGCATGGGCGAAGGAAAAGACGGCGGAGCAAGCCAGCAGGGCGGCAGCGCGAGCAAAGCGTTTATCGACAAACATGTTCTCTCCTTTGAGGATTCATCGTGGCCAGAGCGTGATTCGCCCCGACCGGTAGAGGCGGGGTCGCCACGGCCGCCTCGATGGCGGCAGGCGGGGCGCCCCCGGCAAGCGGCGCAGGTTCTTGCGACCTGCTGCCATGTTCTAGCCCGGGTCGCTATTGAGCAGGAATCGGGCCAGCCCGCGACCAGACAAACCAAAACCCAACCCATTGATTTTTATCGAACAAATTCCGGCCACTCCAACAAACAGACGGAACACCGTACTTCCCCGGACATTAGCACACGGAAATCCGAACACCACACCCGCACAAGGGCGGCGGCGGCTGGCGGCGGCCCGCTTGGGTTTTGACGACGTTTCTGTGACAATCAGCCCCTCTCGGGCAGGGACGCCACGTGACGCTTGCCTTTGCCCGCCAAAACAAGGCGTTAGCGGCCGCCGTCGCCGCCCGCCACTCACCAGCCATAGCCAGGACCAGAAGCGATGACACACGCCGCCATGCCGCCCGCCACCACGGAGCGCCGACGATGACCACGACAGCAACAGGCCCGAGCCGCCGCGTCGCCATCGTCGGCGGCGGTCCGGCCGGACTGATGGCGGCCGAAGTGCTGAGCCGGCAAGGCGCACAGGTCGACGTCTACGACGCCATGCCCTCGGTCGGGCGCAAGTTCCTGCTGGCCGGCGTCGGCGGCATGAACATCACCCACTCCGAGCCGGCCGAGCCGTTCTTGTCTCGCTACGGCAGCCGCAGCGAGCAGTTGCGGCCCTGGCTGCAGGCCTTCGGCGGTGAGCAACTGCGCGAATGGGTGCACGGGCTGGGCATCGACACCTTCGTCGGCTCGTCCGGGCGGGTGTTTCCCACCGCGATGAAAGCCGCGCCGCTGTTGCGCGCCTGGCTGCAGCGCCTGCGCGAAGCCGGCGTACGTATCCACGTGCGCCACCGCTGGCAGGGCTGGAGCGACGACGGCGCCCTGCTGCTGAGCACGCCGGAAGGCGACAAGAGGGTCCGCGCCGACGCCGTACTGCTGGCACTGGGCGGCGGCAGCTGGGCCAAGCTGGGCTCGGATGGGACGTGGCTGCCAAGGTTGGCCGAACGCGGCGTCGAGGTCAGCCCGCTGGTGCCGTCCAACTGCGGTTTCGACGTCGGCTGGAGCGAGCACTTCCGCAGCCGTTTTGCCGGTGAGCCGCTGAAATCGGTGGTGCTGAGCTTCACCGACGCGGACGGCTGCGAGCAGCACAAGCAGGGTGAGTTCGTCGTCACCGGGGGTGGCGTCGAGGGCAGCCTGATCTACGCCTTTTCCGCCCCTCTGCGCGACGCCATCGCCGCGCACGGCAGCGCCACCATCCACCTCGACCTGGCGCCGGGCAAGGACCTGGCGCGCGTCACCGCGGAGGTGGCGCACCCGCGCGGCTCGCGCTCCCTGTCCAGCCACCTGCAAAGCCGCGTCGGGCTGAAGGGCGTGAAGATGGGCTTGCTGCGCGAGTGCCTGGGCAAGGACACCATGAACGATCCGCAGCGACTGGCGGCGGCGATCAAGGCGCTGCCGGTCAAGCTCATCGCGCCGCGCCCGCTCGACGAGGCCATCAGCAGCGGCGGCGGCGTCACCTTTGCCGCGCTCGACGAGCGCCTGATGCTGCGCCAACTGCCCGGCGTGTTCTGCGCCGGCGAGATGCTGGACTGGGAAGCCCCGACCGGCGGCTACCTGCTCACCGCCTGCTTCGCCAGCGGCCGCGCCGCCGGATTGGGGGTGTGGGAGTGGCTGCAGACGCGCCGGCCCACCTGAGAACGAAGGAAACGCCATGCTCTATCTCTACGCCCCGCAGGATGCCGAACAGCTGACGCCGCTGCTGCGCCAGGCGCTGCCCGATATCGACCTGGCGGTGTGGCCGCAGGAGGTCGACGACGCGGCCGTGCGCTACGCCGTGGTGTGGAATCCGCCGGAAGGGTTTTTCGCCCGCTTTCCCCGGCTCGAGGCGGTGTTCGCGCTCGGCGCCGGGGTGGACCGCCTGCTCGCCCGTGCCGACCTGCCGGCGACGCTACCGGTGATCCGCCTGACCGACGCCGGCATGGCGCAGCAGATGGCGGAGTACGCGCTGTACGGCGTGCTGCGCTACCAGCGCCAGTTCGACGTCTACCAGCGGCAGCAGGCCGAGCGCCGCTGGCAGCCGCAACGGCCCCGGCTGGCGCACGAGGCCCGCGTCAGTGTGCTGGGCCTGGGCGCCATCGGTGCGGTAGTCGCCACCACCCTGGCCGGGCGGGGCTACACCGTGTCCGGCTGGAGCCGCAGCCCGCGCCAGCTGCCCGGCGTCGCCTGCCGGCACGGCAGCGCGGCGCTGGACACGCTGCTGGCCGAGACCGACGTGCTGGTGAGCCTGCTGCCGTCCACCCCGGAAACGCGCGGCCTGCTCGACCATGAGCGGCTGGCCCGGCTGCCCCATGGCGCGGCACTGATCAACGCCGGCCGCGGCGACCAACTCGACCAGGAGGCCCTGCTCGCTCTGCTCGACGCCGGCCAGCTGCGCTTTGCCCAGCTCGACGTGTTCGCCAGCGAGCCGCTGGCCCCGGAGCACCCGCTGTGGACACACCCGAACGTGACCGTCACCCCGCACATTGCCGCCATCACCCTGCCCGGCCCGGCGGTAGCGCAGATCGCCGCCAGCCTGCGGGCACTACGAAGCGGGGCAAGGCCGGAAGGGTGGGTCGACCGGCAACGGGCCTATTGAGCGGACAGAAAAAAACCCGGCAGCGAAAGACTCGCGCCGGGTCCGGAGACCGGAAACAAGAGGAGGAGAAAAACTCAGTTCGTTGCAGCCGGCAGCGGTGCCAGGCGACGCAGCCGCAGCGCGATGCCGAGGCACAACAGCAGGCCGCCCGTCAGCGCCAGCACCACCCCGCCCCAGCCACCCGAGCTCCACATCAGGCCCGAGGCCGAGCCCAGGCCGCTGCCGCCCAGGTAGTAGCAGCTCAGGTAGAGCGCCGAGGCCAGACCGCGCGCCCGGCTGGCGCGGCGGCCGATCCAGCTGCTCGCCACCGAGTGCGCGCCGAAGAAACCGAAGGTGAACACCGCGATGCCCGGCACCACCAGCCACAGCGTGCCGGCCAGCGTCAGCGTCAGCCCGGCCAGCATCAGGCTCACCATGACCCACAACACGTTGCGCCGCCCCAGACGGTCGGCCAGCCGCCCCACCCAGGCCGAGCTCCACATCCCCACCACGTACAGCAGGAACACCGCGCCGACCGCGCTCGGCGACAGGTTGAACGGCGCCAGCGCCAGGTGGTAGCCGAGGTAGTTGTACAGGCTGACGAAGCAGCCCATCAGCAAAAAGGCCGTGGCGAACAACCAGGGCAGACCGTCATCGGCCAGATGCAGGCGCAGGTTGCCGCGCACCTCGCCCAGCACCAGCCGCGCCGGACGGAAATGCCGCGACGGCGGCAGGCAGCGCCAGAACACCACGGCCGACCCCAGCCCGAACAGGCCCAGCACCGCCACCGCCTCGCGCCAGCTGGCCCATTCGCTCATCAGCGACAGGAAAAAGCGTCCGCTCATGCCGCCCAGCGCGTTGCCGGCGATATACAGCCCCATCGACTGCCCCAGCGAGGCCGGCTCGATCTCCTCGCTCAGATAGGCCATCGCCACCGCCGGGATGCCGGCCAGCGCGATGCCCAGCAGGGTGCGCAGCAGCAGCAGTTGGCCGAAACTGCCGGCAAATGCCGCCAGCAGCGTCAACAACGCGGCCAGGCCGAGCGACAGGTTCATCACCGGCTTGCGGCCGTAGCGGTCGGCCAGGAGGCTCATCGGGATCAGCGCCACCGCCAGCGCGCCGGTTGCGGCCGACACCACGCCGCTGGCCGCCGCCGGCGACAGGCCGAAGTCGTGCGAGAACATCGGCATCAGCGGCTGCATGCCGTACAGTGAGGAAAAGGTGGCGAAACCGCCGAAGAACATGCCCCAGCTGGTGCGGCGGAAGGCGGGGGTGCCGGCACGCAGTCGTTCGTGCACCGGGGCGGTGGGCGGAGCGGGAAAAACAGTGGCGCGGGATACGGCTAAGGCATCGGAAGACATGGTCAAGACTCGGCTGGCGGCCCCGGTCAGGGGCTGGATAACCGAATGCTAGGACTGGACAAAACGCCAGTCCAATATATATTTAATCGTTGATTAATACGTAAAAGATATCACGTGGAACTGCGTCACCTGCGTTACTTCGTCGTCGTCGCCGAAGAACTCAACTTCACCCGCGCCGCCGAACGCCTGCACATCGCCCAGCCGCCCTTGAGCCAGCAGATTCGCTCGCTGGAAGAACAACTGGGCGTCGCCCTGTTCGAGCGCAGCAAGCGCCGCGTGGCGCTGACCGATGCCGGGGAGCGCTACCTGCAGCACGCCCGCCGCATCCTAGCCGAGGTGGAACAGGCCGCCGACGATGCCCGCCGCGCCGCGCGCGGCGAGGTGGGCGAGCTGCGCGTCGGCTTCACCTCCTCGCTGCCATTCACCAGCCTGTTGCCCGGGCTGATCTCCGACTATCGCCGCCACTACCCGCAGGTGCAGCTGACGCTGCGCGAGATGTTCACCGCGCTGCAGTTCGAGGCGCTGCGCGCAGAACGGCTGGACATCGGCTTCGTGCGTTTCCACGGCAAGGAAAACCCGCCCGACCTGCAACTGCGCGAGATCCACCGCGACCCGCTGCGGCTGGTGATCAACGCCCGCCACCCGCTGGCCGCGCAGCCCCACGCGTCGCTGGAGCAGTTGCGCGACGAGAGTTTCATCATCTACCCGGCCGGCGCCGGCACCGGGCTCAACGTGCAGGTGCGCCAGCTCTGCCTGGCGGCCGGCTTCGAACCGAGGATTGTGCAGGAAGCGCGCGAGGCCACCACCCAGATCGGGCTGGTGGCGGCGGGTCTCGGCGTGGCGCTGCTGCCCTCGCCGCTGGAGTGCGTGAAGATGCCGGGGGTGCGCTATCTGCCGCTCAGCGACGAGGGGGCGTACCTGTCGCTGGGGCTGGCGACGCGCCCTGGGCCCGTTCCGCCGTTGCTGGCGGGGTTTCTGGATTGCCTGCAGAACCGCAAAGAAATGGAGCCGATCAAGAACAGCGCGTGACGCGGCGTCGCCGCGCCGGGTTTCTCAATCGGAGACGAGCCGGATCTCGATGCCCAAGGCCCGCCCCAGCCCCGCCGGCTGAACCAGCAGATCGGCCAGGGTATGGCGCGACAATTCGCCGTAAAAGGCCTCCTGGGCCGCATGCAGCACGTTCATCAGGCGGCACGCCGAGGCGATGCGGCATTGCGAGTGCAGGGGATCGAAACACTCGACCAGCACGTTGTCGGTCTCGGCGGCACGCACTAGTTTGCCGAGGTTGACCTGCCGCGGATCGCCCGCCAGGCGCATCCCTCCGCCCTTGCCGCGCACGGTGGTGAGATAGCCATGCTGGCCGAGGAAAAACACCACCTTGGTCAGGTGGCTGGCGGAAATGCCGTACGCCTGGGCGATCTCGTTGATCGTCACCAGGCGCTCGCCCGCCAGCGCGCTGTACATCATCACGCGCAGGCAGTAATCGGTAAAAGCCGTCAGTCGCACGATCGGTGCCGTTCCATGGGGTTGTTCAATCAGGTAGGCCCGGTTGGGGTCGAACCTGCATTCTATCTTGCCTGTGGCGCCGCGACAGCGGGCCCAAGCTTGATTCTGGCATACGATATAGGCATACAGGGCACGGCAACAGCCCGCTCTTGATATACCTCAAGCGAATTCATGATAACCAATAAGATTCATTTACGGTGAATGTTATGAAGTATAAGATTCATTTCACACGAATCTTATACCTCAAGGAGCTCTCTGCCATGGCTTTCACCGTCAAAAACAACATCCGCTGGGTTGGTAAACAGGATTGGGAACTGCGTGAATTTCACGGCAGCGAATACAGCACCCATCGCGGCTCCAGCTACAACAGCTATCTGGTCAAGGAAGAAAAAATCGCCCTGATCGATACCGTCTGGGCGCCTTACGCCGAAGAATTCGTCGCCAATCTGGCCAAGGAGGTGGACCTCGGCGCCATCGATTACATCATCGCCAACCATAACGAGATCGACCACAGCGGCGCCTTGCCGGCACTGATGGCGCGCATCCCCGACACGCCGATCTACTGCACTGCCAACGGCGTCAAATCGCTACGCGGCCACTACCACCAGGACTGGAATTTCCAGATCGTCAAGACCGGGGACAGCCTCGACCTCGGCAACGGCAAGCAACTGGTGTTTGTCGAGATGCCGATGCTGCACTGGCCGGACAGCATGGCCACCTACCTGACCGGCGACGCCGTGCTGTTCAGCAACGATGCCTTCGGCCAACACTACGCCAGCGCCCAGATGTTCAACGACCAGTGCGACCCGGTCGAACTGCAGGAAGAATGCATCAAGTATTACGCCAATATCCTGACCCCGTTCAGCCCGCTGGTGACCCAGAAGATTCATGAAGTTCTGGCGCTGAACCTGCCGATCGACATGATCGCCACCAGCCACGGCATCATCTGGCGCGACAAGCCGACCCAGATCGTCGAGCAATACCTGAAGTGGGCCGACGACTACCAGGAGAACCAGATCACCCTGGTCTACGACACCATGTGGAACGGCACCCGCATGATGGCCGAGGCGATTGCCGAAGGCATCCGCAAGGCGGACCAGGATGTCGTGATCAAGCTGTTCAACCTGTCCAACACTGACAAGAACGACGTCCTCACCCACGTGTTCAAGTCCAAGGCCATTCTGGTCGGCAGCCCGACCGTCAACAACGTGATGTTGCCGCATGTTGCCGCCCTGCTCGAGGAAATGACCGGCCTGCGCTTCAAGAACAAGGCGGCCGCCTCCTTCGGCACCCACGGCTGGAGCGGTGGTGCGGTGGAACGTATCGCCAAGCGCCTGGACGACGCTGGTTTCCGCGTGCTCAACCCGGGCATCACCGCCGAATGGCGGCCGAACGACGATGCCCTCGCCCAGGGGGTGCGTTTTGGCGAGGCGTTCATCGAGCAACTGGGCAGCACCGGACAGAATACGGCGGACGCCGCCGCCGCGTGCGGCTGCAGCGGCAAGATGCGCTGCAAGACCTGCTCGTGGATTTACGACCCGCAGCAGGGGGACGCGGCCCAGGGGGTCGCCGCCGGCACCGCCTGGCAGGACGTCCCCGAGACCTTCCTCTGCCCGGTGTGCTTCATGGGCAAGAGCGACTTTGTCCCCGCCTAAGCGACGGCTTCTGGAGAAAACACGATGAAAAAGCCCCTCGTCATCATCGGCAGTGGCCATGCCGGCTACACCCTGGCCCGGGCGTTCCGCCAGCACGACAGCACCACGCCGGTCGTCGTCCTCACCGAGGATGGCGGCGAACACTACCCCAAGCCGCAACTGAGCCACGGCTTCGGGCATCAGGCCAGTGCCGAACGGCTCACCCTGAACAACGCCACCGGCATGGCGGCCGAGCTGAAGATCATGGTGCGGCCGCGTACCCGGGTCAGCGCCATCGATTTTGTCGCGCAGAAGATCACCGCGGGGGAAGCGCAGATTCCCTACAGCGACCTGGTGCTGGCGGTGGGGGCCGAGCCCTTCGTCCCGCCCGTCGGCGGCGACGCGGCGCAGGACATCCTGACCCTGAACAACCTGGAGCAGTACCGGCGTTACCTCGACCGGCTCAACCGGAGCGAGCACGTGCTGGTCATCGGCGGCGGCCTGATCGGCACCGAAATCGCCCACGACATCGCCCAGCACAAGCGCGTCACGCTGGTGGACATCGGCAGCCGCCTGCTGGAGCGGCTGGTGCCCGAGGTGGTCAGCCAACGCCTGCACGACGTCATGGACCAGGTCACGCTGCGCTTCGGCACCGGGGTGGAACGGGTCGAGCGGGCCGAGCAAGGCTACCGCGTGACGCTGAGCGACGGCGACACGCTGGCGGTGGACGCCGTGGTCTGCGCGGCGGGCCTGAAGCCGCGGCTGGAGCTGGCGGCCGGACTGGAGACGGGGCGCGGCATCGTCGTCGACGCCTACCTGCGCACCTCGCAACCCCACGTCTATGCGCTGGGGGACTGCGCCGAAATCGAGGGGCAGATCCTGCCCTACCTGCAGCCGATCACGCTGTCGGCCAACGCGCTGGCCAGCACGCTGGCCGGCACGCCGACACCGGTCCGCTTCGGCCCCCTGCCGGTGGCGGTGAAGACGCCGCGCTACCCGATCCAGCTGGCCGGGGTCACCCAGGGCAACGCCCTCGACTGGCAGATCAGCGAGGGGGACGACGGACTGACCGCGCTCGCCCATCGCGACAGCCAGCTGGTCGGCTACGTGACCACCGGCTCGCGCAACGGCTTCAGCCTGCTGCCCAGCCTGGCGCGCTGAGGGAGCGCCAAGCGGCAAGGAAAGGAAAAACCTAGCCGGCATCGGGTCGCTGCAAGTGCTCGGCCGCGCCACCGAACAGGCCCCGCGAGCGCCGGGCAGCGGTGCGCGGCGGGCGCTCAGGCGGCGAGGTAGCGGCCCGGCTTGTGGTTGACGGCGAGGATCAGGTTGAGCACCACCGCGCCCAGTACCGACACCAGCACCGCCAGCGGGTTCACCACCCACAGCGCCGCGCTGACGATGCTGACGTCGATCGCCATCTGCAGCTTGCCGGCGCGGATGCCGTACTTGTCCTGCAGGTAGAGCGTGACGATGTTGATGCCGCCCAGGCTGGCCTGGTGGCGGAACAGCATCAGGAAACCGGCGCCCATCAGCAGGCCGCCGACCACGCCGGCGTAGAACGGGTTGAGGCCGTCGATGTGGATGAAGTGCGACTGCAGCTCGGAGAACAGCGACAGCAGCAGCACGGCGCAGAAGGTCTTCACCGTGAAGCGCCAGCCCATGCGCTTGATGGCGAGGTAGTAGAACGGCAGGTTGATGACGAAGAACACCTGGCCGAAGCTCAGCGGCGTGGCGTAGTGGATCAGGAAGGCGAGGCCGGCGGTGCCGCCGGTCAGCAGTTTGGCCTGGGCGAACAGCGCGACGCCGAGCGAGATGAACAGCGTGCCGATCACGATCGCCTGAACGTCTTCGAACAGGGTGTGCCGCGCCACGCGCTGCGGGTGCTCCATGATGAATCCTTGCAGGGGAGTGGCAGAACGGCCTGCCGGCCACCGTCGTCGCCCGCCGGCGGCACCGGGGCACGGTGCAGCACCTTACCCGCTACGACAGCAGCGCAAGTCTACACCAGCGCCTCCTCACAAGCGCCCTGGATTCGTCATTTTTATTAAATTAATTGCTACAAATCAAAAATTGTCGGCACAAAAATAAACAATATCCGATCAATCAAGGCTTTTTCTACGCCCACACCACCCCGCTGGTCAGCAGTTCCTCGGCGCGCATCAGCGCCGTGGCGAGATCGGGCTGAATGTTGCGCTCGCCCATTTCCGCCGCCAGCCTAGAGCCGACCAGCAACCCCATCACCTCGGCCCCGGCACCGCACAGGATCAGCGTGCGCCGCTCTTCGGCCAACCTTTGGCGCAGCGCCGACAGCGCCAGCAGGCCGGTGGTGTCGAGCAGCACCAGCCGGTGCAGCTGCAGAATGATCACGCGCGCGTCCGGCGCGTCGTGCAGCACCTGCTCCACCGTATCGGCGGCACCGAAGAACAGCGCGCCCTCCACCCGGAACGCCGCGCAGCCCGGCGGCACCGCTTTGCCGGCGATGGAATGGCGCTCGAACAGCTGGGCATGCTCCGGCCGCAGCCGCTGCACGCTGGTATTGCGCGCCATGCTCTGGATGAAGAACACCGCCGACATCAGCAGGCCGATCTCCACCGCGATGGTGAGATCGAAGGCGACGGTGAGCAGGAAGGTCACCACCAGCACCGCGGTGTCGTGGCGCGGAAACTGCGCCGCCTTGCGGATATCCCAGTCGCCCATCTTCAGCGCCACCGCCACCAGAATCGCCGCCAGCACCGCCAGCGGGATGTAGGACGCCAGCGGCGCCGCCACCAGGATCACCAGCAACAGCAATGCGGCGTGCACCATCCCGGCCACCGGGGTGCGCCCGCCGTTGCTGATGTTGGTGGCGGTACGCGCCAGCGCCCCGGTGGCCGGGATGCCACCGAAGAACGGCACCACCATGTTGGCGATGCCCTGCGCGATCAGCTCCTGGTTGGCGTCGTGCTTGTCGCCGGTGAGGCTGTCGGCCACCACCGCGCACAGCAGCGACTCGATGGCGCCCAACAGCGCGATGGTGAAGGCCGGCGTCATCAGTTCGGACAGCGTCGCCCAGTCCAGCGCCAGGCCGGAGAACGCCGGCAGCCCCTGCGGAATGCCGCCGAACTTGCTGCCGATGGTGGCCACCGGCAGATGGAACAGCGCCACCGTGATGGTCGCCAGCAGCAAGGCCACGAACGGCGACGGCAGCAACTTGTTGAGCCGCTTGGGCCACAGCAGGATCAGCGCCAGCGAGGCCCCCGACACCGCCAGCGTCATGCCGTCGAACTCGGCCAGGCGCGCTCTGAGCGTGGCGACGATGGCGAAGAAACCGGCCGGCATCTGCGCCACCGGCAGGCCGAAGAAGTCCTTGAGCTGGGTGAGGAAGATCAGCACCGCGATGCCGTTGGTAAAGCCGGTGATCAGCGGCATCGGAAAGAATTTGATCACCTGCCCCAGCCGCATCAGCCCCATCAACACCAGCATCATGCCGGCCATGAAGGTGCAGATCAGCAGGTTGGCCACGCCGTACTTGGCGACGATGCCGTAGATGACGACGATGAAGGCGCCGGTGGGACCGGTCACCGAGAACCGGGTTCCGCCCAAGAGCGAAGCCAGGAAGCCGGCGATGACCGCGGTGAAGATGCCGGCCTGCGGCGTCACCCCGCTGGCCATGGCGAACGCCATCGCCAACGGCAGCGCCACGATCCCCACCGTCAACCCGGCCAGGACATCGTGCCGGAACACTTCGCGGTGATAACCCTTGAGTGCATCGATCAGGCGGGGGCGAAAGCTGAGGTTCAGCATGGCAGGCGATCAATGAATTGTCATGAATACCAGCCTACGAGGGAAATGCCCCCGGATGCAAGAGGGTTTTCGGCGGAACGGGGCCCGCTCATTTCTCGGCGTGCTCCTCGGCCACGTGGTGCGCCATGTCGGCCAGCATGTCGCTGACGTGCAGGTCGGCCAGTTGGTAGAAGACTTGCCTGGCCCGGCGCTGACCGCGCACCAGCCGGGCGCCGCGCAGCAGCCGCAGGTGGTGGCTGACCAGCGATTGCGACAGCTCGAGGCTCTGTGCGATGTCGCCGACCGAACGTGGTGCGTCGAGGCAGAAGAACAGGATGCGCAGACGCGTCGGGTCGCCCAGCAACCGGAACGTTTCCGCCAGCACGGCGATGTCGGCCGGGGAAGGCCGGGCGAGCCGGCTCACGGCTGGCGTCCTTGCTGGCAAGGCCCGGGATGGGCCGGACCGTCGTGCTCATGCTCGGCCCCGGCGTGGCCCGCGGGGTGGACCGTGTCGTCATGGGGTCCAAGGTGGCAGGCGCCGGCTTCGGTCTCGGGCCAGTCGATGGCGACGGTGGCATGGGCGATGCCGAAACGCGCCACCAGCTCCACCTCGACGGCCTGCACCAGCCGGCGCGGATCGGCCTCGGCGCGCGGCTCGACGTGCAGCGTGGCCAGCACCCGGCCCGAGGTGATGGACCAGACGTGGACGTGGCGCACGTTGGCGAGCTCCGGCACGGTCTGGCGCAGATGGCTGGCGATGGCATCCGGCTGGGCGTGCTCCGGCGCGCCTTCGAGCAGGATGTGCAGCGAGTGGCGCAGCAGCGACCAGGCGCTGTAGAGGATCAGCAGCGCGACGAACACCGACAGGAGGGGGTCGATCGGCGTCCAGCCGGTGAAGTAGATGACGACGGCGGCGGCGATGGCGGCGACCGAGCCCAGCAGGTCGCCCAGCACGTGCAGCACCGCGCCCCTGATATTGACGTGCTCGCTGCCGCCACGGCTCAGAATCCAGAACACCAGCAGGTTGACGAGCAGCCCGATGGTGGCGACGCCGAACATCGGCCCCGCCAGCACCGCCCCCGGATGGCGGAAGCGGTCGATGGCTTCGATGACGATCCAGAGCACGATGACAAACAGGGTGATGGCGTTGATCAGGGCGGCGATCACCTCGAAGCGCAGGTAGCCGAAGGTGCGCTTGGTGTCGGCGGCGCGCTTGCCGAAGCGGAAGGCACCGTAGGCGAGCGCCAGCGCGGCGGCGTCGGTCAGCATGTGGCCGGCGTCGGCGAGCAGGGCCAGCGAACCGGACAGCAGGCCACCCGCCACCTCCACCACCATGAAGGCGAAGGTGAACAGGAAGGCGATCAGCACCTTGCGCTGATTGTCGTCCCCGACCGTCGGCACATGGGCGTGGTCGTGATGGTGGTCATGACCGTGCTGGTGGTCGTGATGGGAATGGGGCATCGGCCTGCTCCGCGACGAAGGGACGCAAACATATCAATACGTGTTCATGTATTTTATAGCGCATCGGCACGGCGGCCCGAGCCTTCCCGGCGCCCCCTCGCCGTAGCAGGCACCGTGACAACGGAAAGGCCCTGCCTCTCGCCCTGCCCGGGATCTATCCAGGACGGGCTCGATGACGCCTCGTCGCCCCAGGCGTCGTCCGGGGCGTTGGCGTCTTCGGCCAACACGGCCAGGCGGAGGGGAAATCGGTCTTGCTGCGGCGCCCGGTTGGAGAGACACCCGCTTGTCGCTAGAATGCGCGGGGCCACGGCGGCCTCACGGCTCGACGCGGATGCCGGCTTCCGGAACGAGGGTCGCCTCGTCGCCATGGCGGCGTGCGCCTGGACGGCCGCAGGCGGGATCGCACCCCCCGTCTCGCGTGCGCCGTGCCAGGGCGGCGGTACCGGCTTCGGCTAGCGTCGCCGTGGGGCGATGCCCTCCCCCTTCGGGCTCGTTGGCCTGGAGCAAACGACGCCTCGGCTGCCCGCCCGAGGTACCCGCGCCGGCGGCAATCGCTGGCACCGGCTCGAAACCCCACCCATAATCCTGTCACCCCCCGCTAGAGGTACCGGCCGAGGCCGCGAACGCATCATGATCACCACCATCGTCGTCATTTTTCTCATCGTCTACCTCGGGATGATTCTCGGCGGGCTGCCCTTCCTGCAACTGGACCGCACCGGGGTCGCCCTGCTCGGCGCCATCGCGTTGATCGGCGTCGGTGCGCTGAGCCTGGAGGAGGCGGTCGCCGCCGTGCACCTGCCCACCGTGATCCTGCTGTTTTCGTTCATGGTGGTGTCGGCGCAGATGCGTCTCGGCGGCTTCTACGACTGGGTGACGCACAAGCTGGCGGGGCTGGCGCTGGGTCCGGCCGGGCTGCTGGGGGTCCTGGTCGTGGTGGTGGCGGCGCTGTCGGCGGTGTTCAGCAACGACATCGTCTGCCTCGCCGTCGCCCCGGTGCTGATCGAGGCCTGCCAGAAGCGCCGCCTCGCCCCGACACCCTACCTGCTGGCGCTGGCCTGTTCCGCCAACATCGGCTCCGCCGCGACGCTGATCGGCAACCCGCAGAACATGCTGATCGGCCAGACCCTGGGGCTGTCATTCGACGGCTACTTCCTCGACGCCATCCTCCCGGTGAGTGTCGGGCTGCTGGCGTGCTGGGGGCTGATCGCCTGGCAGACCCGTGGGCGCTGGACGGACGGCGCGGCGCTCATCCCGCCCGACACCCTGCACGAGGCACGCACCGAGGCGATTGCCTTCGACGCCTGGCAGACCGGCAAGGGGCTGGCGGTGGCCGGCGCGCTGCTGGTGGCGTTCCTGGTGGCGCCGTGGCCGCGCGAGCACATGGCGCTGATCGGCGCCGGGCTGCTGCTGATGAGCCGCAAGCTGCACTCGCGCAAGATGCTGGGGCTGGTGGACTGGGAGCTGCTGATCCTGTTCATGAGCCTGTTCGTGGTGAACCACGCGCTGCAGCGCACCGGGGTCACGGCGCACGCCATCGCCTTCCTCGCCGCCGCCGGCGTGCACCTGGATCAGCTGGGCTCGCTGTTCGGGGTGACCTTCTTGCTCTCCAACATCGTCTCCAACGTCCCCGCCGTGATGCTGTTGCTGCCGCTGGCCCATCATCCGATGGCCGGTACGCTGCTCGCCCTGGTCAGCACGCTGGCCGGCAACCTGCTGATCGTCGGCAGCATCGCCAACATCATCGTGGTGGACGCCGCGGCGCGACGCCACATCGACATCGACTGGCGCGGCTACGCGCGCGTCGGGGTGCCGGTCACCGTGGCCACCCTGGCCATTGCCGGCGTCTACCTGGCGCTGCGCCTGCACTTGGGCGCGGCCTAGGCCGGGCTCGCGCCGGGCCGGACGGCGGGGGCAGGCATCGGATAAGGCACGTGGTAAACTGTCAGGATCGAGGGCGCGACTCCCCCTGCATGGCGCGCCACGCAATGGCACGACTCTTCCCGGAACGGAACATCATGAAATCTCTGCTGACCTGTCTGGCCCTCGCGGCCCTGCCCTTCACCACGCTGGCGGCGCCGGTGGTGGAACTGATCACCAACAAGGGCAATATCGAGATCACGCTGGATTCGGCCAAGGCGCCGAAGACGGTCGACAACTTCGTCGCCTACGTCAAGGCCGGCCACTATAACGGCACGGTGTTCCACCGCGTGATCGACGGCTTCATGATCCAGGGCGGCGGCTTCGACGCCAAGCTGCAGCAGAAGCCGACACGCGCGCCGATCGCCAACGAGGCCAACAACGGCCTGAAGAACGACATCGGCACCATCGCCATGGCGCGCACCAACGATCCGAACTCGGCCACCGCGCAGTTCTTCATCAACGTCGCCAACAACGACTTCCTGAATTACCAATCGCCCACGCCGCAAGGCTGGGGCTACGCCGTGTTCGGCAAAGTGAGCAAGGGCATGGATGTGGTGAACCGCATCGCCAAGACCCGCACCGGCAGCCTGAACGGCATGGGCGACGCGCCGTTCGAGCCGATCGTCATCCAGAAAGCCATCCTGAAACCCTGATTAGGACAAGACTAATGATCAAACTGACCACCACCTTCGGCGATATCGTGCTGGAACTGGACGCCGAGAAGGCGCCGATCACCGCCGCCAACTTCGAGCAGTACGTCAAGGACGGCCACTACGACGGCACCATCTTCCACCGCGTGATCAACGGCTTCATGATCCAGGGCGGCGGCTTCGACGCCGACTTCAAGCAGAAGCCGACGCGCGACACCATCAAGAACGAGGCCAACAACGGCCTGTCCAACAAGACCTACACCGTGGCCATGGCGCGCACCCCGGACCCGCACTCGGCGTCGGCGCAGTTCTTCATCAACGTGTCTGACAACGATTTCCTCGACTTCAAGTCGGAAAGCGCGCAGGGCTGGGGCTACGCCGTGTTCGGCAAGGTGGTCGAGGGCACCGACGTGGTCGACCGCATCAAGGGCGTGAAGACCGGCCGCCACGGCATGCACCAGGACGTGCCGGTGGATGCGGTGCTGATCACCAAGGCTGAAATCATCTGAGTTAGCTACTACCAGGCCGCCGCAGGGCGGCCTTTTTCGCTTATGGCCATCCATTTCATTTCCGACCTGCACCTGAGCGAGGAGGTCCCCGCGCTCAACCGGCTGTTCGCCGCCACGCTGGCGGACTGGCGCGGCAAGATCGACGCGCTCTACATTCTCGGCGACCTGTTCGAGGTGTGGGTGGGCGACGACGACCGCTCGCCGTTCATCGACGAGGCGCTGGCGCTGCTGCGCGACTTTTCCGCCGTCACGCCGCTCTACGTGCTGCGCGGCAACCGCGACTTTTTGCTGGGCGAGGGGTTTGCCCGCGCCAGCGGCGCCACGCTGCTCGAGGAGCCGGCGCTGATCGAGGCCTACGGCCGCCCTTACCTGCTGGTACACGGCGACGCCGAGTGCAGCGACGACACGCCCTACCAGCAGTTCCGCGCCATGGTGCGCAACCCGCAGTGGCAGCAGGCGATGCTGGCGCGGCCGCTGGCCGAACGCCACGCCATCGCGCGCCAGGCGCGCGGCATGAGCGAGGCGGGCAAGGCCAGCACCGGCCTGTCGGCGATTTCCGACGTCACCGACAGCGCCATCGAGGCCCTGCTGGCGGCGCACGGCTGGCCGACGCTGATTCACGGTCACACCCATCGCCCGGCGGTGCATCGCCACGGCGACGGCACGCACCAGGCCGAACGCTGGGTGATCGCGGACTGGCACGGCGAGCGTGGCGGCTACCTCAGGCTCGACGCGAGCGGCCTGTCGGCGCACCCGCTGGGCGCGGGCGGCTAGCTCCGCGGCGCGTCCCGGACCAAGAGGCCGCTCGCGACGCCCTCCTCCGCCCGCTCCACCGCCCTTCCAAAGGTTGGCCGAAGCCCCGTCTGACACGGGCTTCGGCCAACCTTTTTGCTGTTTTTCATGCCATTCGAGGGTAAACCCGCAAGGGCAAGCCCCAAATGACGACGCGTTCCGTCCTGATTAGAGTTCGAGCACGGTCCAGTCTTTCTGGATAACAACGCTCAAAAGGGCCAACGCCGGCGACGACCGGTGCCGCCCTCAACCAAAACAATCAGGAGAGAACATCATGTGGTCTCAGGTTTACGATCCGCTGGGCAACCCCTGGCTGTCGACTCTGTGCGCTGCGCTGCCGGTCATCGTGCTGCTCAGCGCTCTCGGCATTTTCCATATCAAGGCGCACATCGCCGCCGTGATGGGGCTGGTGGCCTCGCTGCTGGTGGCGATCGGCATTTTCGGCATGCCGGTGGACATGGCGATGAGCGCCACCTTGATGGGCGCGGCCAACGGCCTGCTGCCGATCGGCTGGATCATTCTGAACGTCATCTTCCTGTACCAGCTCACCGAGCGTAAGGGCCAGTTCACGGTGCTGCGCGAGAGCATCACCAGCGTCACCAACGACCGCCGCCTGCAGCTCTTGCTGATCGC
The DNA here is from genome assembly GCF_058781125.1 of Pseudogulbenkiania sp. FW507-F1. Lineage (NCBI taxonomy): Bacteria > Pseudomonadati > Pseudomonadota > Betaproteobacteria > Neisseriales > Chromobacteriaceae > Pseudogulbenkiania > Pseudogulbenkiania sp. FW507-F1. Next base: position 183,501 of record NZ_JBYSWM010000002.1, read on the forward strand.
CTTCTGCTTCGGCGCGTTCTTCGAGGGCGCCGGCGGCTTCGGCACCCCGGTGGCCGTGACCGGCGCCATGCTGATCGGTCTGGGCTTCTCGCCGCTGGCCGCCTCTGGCCTGTCGCTGATCGCCAACACCGCTCCGGTGGCGTACGGCGCGCTGGGCACCCCGATCAACACCCTGGCCAAGGTGACCGGGCTCGACGTGATGTCGATCTCGTCGATGGTCGGCCGCCAGATGACCATCTTCGCCGTCATCGTGCCGTTCTGGCTGCTGATCGCCTTCTGCGGCTGGAGAAACACCCTGCGCATCTGGCCGGCTGCGCTGGTTGCCGGTCTGTCGTTCGCCATCCCGCAACTGCTGGTATCGAACCTGATGGGGCCGGAACTGGTGGCCGTGATCGCCTCGGTATGCTCGATCACTGCACTGGTAGTATTCCTCAAGGTATGGCACCCGGAAGAGGTGTTCACCTCGACCTTCGGCACCATGGGCGGCGCCAAGGTTGCCGCCGCAGAAGCCGGCACCGCCAAGCGTGGCAGCCACGGCTACAGCGGCGGCGAAGTACTGCGCGCCTGGCTGCCGTGGATCATCCTGTCGGTGATGGTGTTCGCCTGGGGTTCGCCGTCGGTGAAGAAGGTGCTGGACGCCATCTTCACCCTGGACATCCAGTGGCCGGGCCTGCACAACCTGGTGCAGAAGATGCCGCCGGTCGTGGCCGAGCCGCACCTGGAAGCGGCCATCTACAAGCTCAACCTGCTCTCCACCACCGGTACCGGCATCCTGGTCGCCGCGCTGCTGTCCGGCCTGTTGATGGGCTACCGTCCGAGCGAGCTGGTGAAGGTATACGGCCAGACCTTCTGGTCGCTGCGCTACTCGCTGGTCACCATCGTCGCCATGCTGGCGCTGGGCTACCTGACCCGCTTCTCCGGCGTGGACATCACGCTGGGCCTGGCGTTCTCGCACACCGGCATGTTCTACCCGTTCTTCGGCACCCTGCTGGGCTGGCTGGGCGTGGCGCTGACCGGTTCGGACACCGCCGCCAACGTGCTGTTCGGCGGTCTGCAGAAAGCCTCGGCGCAGCAGCTCGGCCTGTCGCCGGTGCTGATGGCGTCGGCCAACTCCGCCGGCGGCGTGATGGGCAAGATGATCGACGCGCAGTCCATCGTGGTCGCCTCCACCGCCACCCAGTACTACGGCAAGGAAGGCGTGATCCTGCGCTACGTGTTCCTGCACTCGCTGGCGCTGGCCGGCTTGGTGGGGCTGGTGGTGAGCGCCATGGCCTACCTGCCGCCGTTCACTCATCTGGTGCTGTGGCCGTAATCCCGGCTGCCGCCAGCATGACCAAGGCTCCCTGCGGGGAGCCTTTTTTGTTATTGGCGGCGCCGGGTCGCGTCAGCGCCGCCCTACCATGCGGCATTCGGCGGCCAGCGCCAGGAGGTTGGGGTCGCGTTCGCGGTTCTTCGGCAGCAGCAGCATGATGCGCTGGCTGATGGCGTAGCGCGCCTCGAGCGGGATCAGCTGCACCTGCGGGCTGAAATGCGCCACCCGCCCCGGCAGCAGGGCGTAGCCGATGCCGCCGCTGACCAGGTTGGTGAGCGAGAAAATGTCGCCGACGCGCATCGCGATCTCGGGCAGGAAGCCCGCCAGCTCGAAGGCGTGGCTGAAATCCTGGTAGGTGGCGAAGTCCTCGCCCAGCGACACGAATTTTTCGCCACGCAGCTCCTGCAGGTCGATGCGCTCGTGCCCGGCAAAGCGGGAGTGGAGCGGCGCGGCGAACAGGATGTCGTCGTCGAACATCGGCACCGCCACCAGCTCGCTCTGGCGCGGCGCCTCGTGCAGGGCGATGACGATGGCGTCGAGCTGGCCGTCGTCGAGCTTGTGCAAGAGCTCGCGGTTGGAGCCCAAGGTCAGGTCGACGTCGAGTTCCGGGCGGCGCGTCTTCAACCCGACCAGGAGCTGCGGGATGGTGCGCACCGTGAGCGAATAGAGCCCGCCGATCTTGAGCCGGGTGGCGGTGAAGCCGGCCGCCTCGCGCGTCTTGCGTACACCCTCCTCGCACTCGCGCAGCGCACGCGTGGCGTACTCGGCGAAGGTGTAGGCGGTGGCGAGCGGGATCAGCTTGCGCCCGTCGCGCTTGAACAGCGGGCAGCGCAACCCCTCCTCCAGCGAGTGCAGCGCGCGGTGCACGCTGACCGTGCTCTGCCCCAGCGCCTCGGACACGCGCGCCATGTTGCCGAGCTTCATGAAGGACAGGAACACCTCCAGCTTCTTCAGCGTGATTTCTTCGTCGATCTCCATTCCCTCCTCCGTCCGGCCACGCCGTGGCCAAGCCATGCCAGCCGCCACCCTAATTCATTAACCTAAAGTTAACAAGCTATCATCTTGGTTGATTGAAGCGTGCTCGGGCGAGGCATAAGGTAGCCGCACGTCCAACCGATTTGCGGAGTGTCCATGCAAACCGAGATTTCTCCCCCCGCGCAGTGGAACCGTCGGCGCGAAGAAAAGCGCCGCCGCCTGGAGCGCGTGCGCCACCTGACCGACGGCGTGGTGCTGCCAAGCGACGACATCGTCGCGGCGCTGGAAGCGCTGCTCTCCCCGGGCGACCGGGTGGTGCTGGAAGGCAACAACCAGAAGCAGGCGGATTTCCTGTCGCGCTCGCTGGCCCGCGTCGATCCGGAGCGGCTGCACGACCTGCACATGATCATGCCCAGCGTGAGCCGCCCCGAGCACCTCGACCTGTTCGAGCGCGGCATCGCCCGCAAGCTCGATTTCTCCTTCGCCGGGCCGCAGAGCCTGCGCATCAGCCAGCTGCTGGAAGACGGCCGGCTGGAAGTCGGCGCCATCCACACCTACATCGAGCTGTATTCGCGGCTGGTGGTCGATTTGATCCCCAACGTGTCGCTGGTGGCGGGCTTCATGGCCGACCGCCACGGCAACGTCTACACCGGCCCCAGCACCGAGGACACCCCGGCACTGGTGGAGCCGACCGCCTTCAGCGACGGCATCGTCATCGTGCAGGTCAACGAGCTGGTGGACGACGTGACCGACTTGCCGCGCGTCGACATCCCGGCCTCGTGGGTGGACTTCGTGGTGGTGGCCGACAAGCCGTTCTACATCGAGCCGCTGTTCACGCGCGATCCGCGCCTGATCAAGCCGGTGCACGTGCTGATGGCGATGATGGCGATCCGCGGCATCTACGAGAAACACAACGTGCAGTCGCTCAACCACGGCATCGGCTTCAACACCGCGGCCATCGAGCTGATCCTGCCGACCTACGGCGAGAGGCTCGGCCTCAAGGGCAAGATCTGCCGCAACTGGACGCTCAACCCGCACCCGACGCTGATCCCGGCGATCGAAACCGGCTGGGTTCAGAGCGTGCACTGCTTCGGCACCGAACTGGGCATGGAGAACTACGTGGCGGCGCGGCCGGACGTGTTCTTCACCGGGCGCGACGGCTCGCTGCGCTCCAACCGCATGCTGTGCCAGCTAGCCGGCCAGTACGCGGTCGACCTGTTCATCGGCGCCACCTTGCAGGTGGACGGCGACGGCCACTCCTCCACCGTCACCCGTGGCCGCCTGGCGGGCTTCGGCGGCGCACCGAACATGGGCCACGACCCGCGCGGCCGGCGCCATGCCACCCCAGCCTGGCTCGACATGACCGAGCCGGTGACGATGCTGGAGCGCGGCAAGAAGCTGGTGGTGCAGATGGTCGAGACCTTCCAGGAGGGCGGCAAGCCGACCTTCGTCGAGCAACTGGACGCAGTCGAGGTGGCGAAGAAGAGCGGCATGCCGCTGGCCCCGGTGATGATCTATGGCGACGACGTGACCCACCTGCTGACCGAGGACGGCATCGCCTACCTCTACAAGGCGCGCTCGCTGGAGGAGCGCCGCGCCATGATCGCGGCGGTGGCGGGCGTCACCAGCATCGGCCTGCGCCACGACCCGAAGCACACCGACCGGATGCGCCGCGACGGTCTGATCGCGCTGCCCGAGGACCTCGGTATCCGCCGTAGCGAGGCGAGCCGCGAGTTGCTGGCGGCCAAGAGTATCGCCGAGCTGGTGGAGTGGTCCGGCGGCCTCTACAACCCTCCGGCCAAGTTCAGGAGCTGGTGATGGACGCGGCCCTGCTCACCGAACGTCGCGCCACTCACCTCTGGCACGCCGGGCACGCCGCGCGGCTGGCCGATCTGGTGGTGACGGCGCTGATCGACGAGGTCACGCTCTCACCCAAGCCGGGGCTGGTCGACGTGCGCGGACGCGGCGCGCACCGCGACCTCGACTGGGCGCTGATGTGCCGCTCGGCGCACGCGCTGCGCCCGGCCTTCCAGGCCATGGCCGAGGCCGGCGCCACGTTGGCCGAAGCCGTCACGCTGCGCGAACGCATCGGCCGGCTCGGCCGCGACGGCGAGGCGGCGATGCTCGCCGCCACCGGCGGCGTCAACACCCACCGCGGCGCGATCTGGGCGCTGGGGCTGCTGGTCACCGCCGCCACGCAGACGCCGGCGGATTGCGCACCACAGCAGGTGGCACTCCGCGCCGCCGTGCTGGCCAATACGCCGGACCGCCACGCCCCGCGCCGCACCGGGCACAAGGGCGAACGCGCCCGACTCGACTACGGCGTCGGCGGCGCACGCGGCCAGGCCGAAGCCGGCTTCCCGCACGTGGTCGAGGTGGCGCTGCCCGCCCTGTGGCAGGCTCGCGCCGCCGGCGTGGCGGAAGACGCCGCCCGCCTCGACGCGCTGCTGGCGCTGATGAGCCTGCTCGACGACACCTGCGTGCTGGCGCGCGGCGGACCGGCCGCGCTCGACGCGGTGCAGGCCGGCGCGGCGCGCGTGCTCGACGCCGGCGGCAGCGCGACCCCTGCCGGGCGCCAGGCGCTGGCGCGGCTCGACGCCGAGCTCTTGGCGCTCAACGTCTCGCCCGGCGGCTCGGCCGACCTGCTGGCCGCCGCGCTGTTTCTCGACCGACTGAATAACGCAGCGCCGGCACCCGACGGCCGGCCCTGACAAGGAAAGCATCATGGAAAAACACCTATTCGACTACCCCGCCGGCATCCCCGCTGCGGGCCGAGCCCTGGCCGGCGTGGTCGGTTCGGGCGACCTGGAGGTTTTGCTCGAACCGCGCCCGGCGGGCTCCCTGCAGGTCAGCGTCACCACCTCGGTGAACGGCATGGGGCCGGTGTGGCAGGCCCAGCTCGACCGGCTGTTCGGCGCCCGCTTGTGGCCGGCCGCCGCGATCGAGATCAACGATTTCGGCGCCACTCCGGCGGTGGTGCGGCTGCGCCTGGAGCAGGCGTTCGAGTCCCTGGACGAGCGCGAGTGAGGACGACATGACGATATCCGACCTGATTCATCGAGACAGCTTCATCGAGCGCGACGCCCGAGCGCGCGCCCGCGCCCTGCTCGACGCCGGCAGCTTCCGCGAGCTGCTGGGCCCGTTCGACCGCCTCACCTCGCCGTGGCTGGCGCGCCAGGGCATCGTCCCCCAGGCCGACGACGGCGTGGTGGTGGCCAAGGGCACGCTAGACGGCCGGCCGGCGCTGGTGCTGGCGATCGAAGGCGCGTTCCAGGGCGGCAGCATGGGCGAGGTGTCCGGCGCCAAGATCGCCGGCGCGCTGGAACTGGCCGCCGAGGACAACCGCCACGGCATTCCAACCTGCGCGCTGATCCTGTTCGAGACCGGCGGGGTGCGGCTGCAGGAAGCCAACCTGGGGCTCGCCGCCATCGCCGAGATCCACGCCGCCATCGTCGAGCTGCGCCGCTACCAGCCGGTGATCGGCATCAGCGCCGGCACCGTCGGCTGCTTCGGCGGCATGAGCATCGCCGCCGCGCTGTGCAGCTACCTGCTGGTCACCCGCGAGGCGCGGCTGGGGCTGAACGGCCCGGCGGTGATCGAGCAGGAAGCCGGGGTGGAGGAATACGACTCGCGCGACAAGCCCTTCATCTGGAGCCTGACCGGCGGCGAGCAGCGCGTGGCGACGGGTCTGGCCGATGCCTGCCTCGACGACCATGCCCCGGCGCTGCGCGCCCAGGCCATCGCCTGGCTGCACCAGGGCCAGCCGGCCGCGCCGCGCAGCCAGCGCGTGGCGCACTACCTCGCCAGGTTGGCCGAAGTCGACGCCAGCCGCCAGGCCAGCGCCGAAGACGTGCGCGCCATCTACGCCCAGGGAGACCAAGCATGAACCAACACCCCATCCAGAGCCGCGGCGCCGTCTGGCTCGCCGCGCTCACCCGCCACGCCCCGCGTGTCGCCGGCTACCCGGCGGCGCTGCAGGTGGTCGACGCCGAGCTGGCCGGCCGGCCGGCGCGCTATCTCGCCGTGGTGCCGGACCCGGACAACCGCTTCCCACGGGTGCGCAATGGCGAAGTCGGCCTGGTGGAAGGCTGGCAGCTGGCACGCGCCGTGCGCGAGGCGATCGACGCCGACGCCGGCCGCGACGACAAGCGCGCCATCGTCGCGGTGATCGACGTCGCCAGCCAGGCCTACGGCCGGCGCGAGGAAGCCTACGGCATCCATCTGGCGCTCGCCGCCGCCGCCGATGCCTACGCCAGCGCCCGGCTGGCCGGCCACCCGGTGCTCGGGCTGATCGTCGGCAAGGCCATGTCCGGGGCGTTTCTGGCCCACGGCTACCAGGCCAACCGGCTGATCGCGCTGGACGACGCCGGGGTGATGGTGCACGCCATGGGCAAGGCCGCCGCGGCGCGCGTGACGCAGCGTTCGGTGGAGGAGCTGGAAAGGTTGGCCGAAAGCGTGCCGCCGATGGCCTACGACATCGCCAACTTCGCCTCGCTCGGCCTGCTGTGGCGCCTGCTGCGCGTGGAGAACGCCGCCGCGCCCGGCAGCGCCGACCTCGATACGGTCGAGAGCGCGCTGTCCGCCGCGCTGGCCGACATCGCCGCCGAGCCGTCGCGCGGGCTCGCCGGCCGTCTCGGCGCCGCGCCGCGCCAGGCCTCGCTCACGGTGCGCGAGCGCCTGCGCGCGCAGTGGAACGTCGCCTGACACCGGAACATCCACCATTGACGTCAGTCAGGGCGCCCCGGCGGCGCCCGCACCCGGAGGAGATCGTCCCCAACCAGTTGATTCATTGCATCATGTCGTATCCGCCGTACCCTGAAGCCGTACCCAGACAAAACAAAAACCAGGCAGTTGCAACATCCATCTACATAAGGAGATTCAACCATGGTCATTTACGGTACCGCCCTACTTGCACTCTGCCACCTGGCAGGCCTGTTCTTCGGCGATCTGCTCGGCAGCGCGATTGGCGTCAAGGCCAACGTCGGCGGCGTCGGCATCGCCATGCTGCTGTTGATCAGCTCGCGGCTGTGGCTGCACAAGCGCGGCCTGCTGCCCAAGGAAACCGAAGCCGGCGTCGGCTTCTGGGGCGCCATGTACATCCCGGTGGTGGTGGCGATGGCCGCCCAGCAGAACGTGGTGACCGCCCTGCGCGGCGGCCCGGTCGCGCTGCTCGCCGCCGTCGGCGCGGTGCTGGTCTGCGCCTGCTGCATCGCCGCCATCAACCGCCTGGGACAGCACGAGCCGCTCCCGGCCGCCACCCAAGACCAGATTGCCTGAACAGGAGAGTCCCGCCATGTTGTCCATGCTCGAAAAAATGCTGCATCACAACGGACTGGTCGCCGCCTTCGCCCTGGTCGGCATCATCATGGGCCTGTCGGCCTGGCTGTCGCGCCGCCTGACCTTCGGCCGCGTACACGGCTCGGCCATCGCCATCATGATCGGCCTGGTGCTCGCCTACTACGGCGGCGTGCTCACCGGCGGTGAGAAAGGCCTCGCCGACCTGCCCTTGCTGGGCGGCATCGGCCTGATGGGCGGTGCCATGCTGCGCGACTTCGCCATCGTCGCCACCGCCTTCGAAGTGCAGGTGACCGAGGCGCGCAAGGCCGGTCTGATCGGCGCCGTCTCGCTGCTCCTGGGCACCGTGCTGCCGTTCATCGTCGGCGCCGGCCTGGCCTACGCCTTCGGCTACACCGACCCGGTCAGCATGGCCACCATCGGCGCCGGCGCGGTGACCTACATCGTCGGCCCGGTGACCGGCGCGGCGCTCGGTGCCAGCTCGGACGTGATCGCGCTGAGCATCGCCACCGGCCTGATCAAGGCCATCATCGTGATGGTCGGCACGCCGTTCGCTGCCGGCTTCCTCGGGCTCAACAACCCGCGCGCCGCGATGGTGTTCGGCGGCCTGGCCGGCACGGTGAGCGGCGTCTCGGCCGGGCTTGCCGCCACCGACCGCCGCCTGGTGCCGTACGGCGCGCTGGTCGCCACCTTCCACACCGGGCTGGGCTGCCTGCTCGGCCCCTCGCTGCTGTTCCTCGCCACCAAGGCGGTGGTGGGCTGACCCGGCATCCTCCTGCCGTCACGCCGGCCCGGCCGGCACGGCGGCAAGAGTTTGGCGCCCCGTGGGGCGCCGTTTTTCCTGCTGTCGCCGCCACAGGACACGACATGACGCACACTCCCGCCCCACGCCCGCACGACCTGCTGTGGCTCGCCGATCCGGCCGCGCTGTGCCCAGACACCCCGCTGCCCGACTGGGCCGGCGCCGACTGGCTGGCGCGCGCGCCGCTGGTGGTGCGGCGCGCCCCGGCCGGCGCCGACGGCAGGCTGCCGGTCGGGCTGCGCGGGCGCGGGCGCGCGCAGCGCCACGCCACCCACGCGCCACACCACGCCGTGGCGCGGGTGCTCACCCCGGAAACGCTGGCGCAGCAGGCACCGTGGCGCGACAGCCACCTCGCCCCCTGCCCCGCCATCGCGGCCCTGCGCACCCTGGCGCCACAGCTCGACGCCATCGGCCTGCCCTGGGGACCGAGCGGCGGCGTCGGTTTCGCGCTCGCCAGCGGCCTGCCGGTGCTGCGCCCGGACAGCGACCTCGACCTGCTGCTGCGCGCCGCCACCCCGCTGACGCCGCCGCAACGCGCGGCCTTGCGCGCACTGCAAGGCCGGGTGGCGTGCCGCCTCGACATCCAGATCGACACCGGCCTCGGCGGCTTCGCCCTGAACGAATGGTTGGCCGAAGCCCCGCGCCTGCTGCTCAAAACCGACCACGGCCCCCGCCTGGTGCGCGACCCGTGGCATCTCCCCGCACCGCAAGGAGCCACCCCATGAGCGTACTGTTCACCTTTCCCGGCCAGGGCTCGCAGCGGCCCGGCATGCTGCACGCCCTGCCCGATCATCCGGCAGCAAGCGCCACGCTGGAGCGGGCGCACGCCGTGCTCGGCCGCGACCCGCTGCAGCTGGACCATGCCGACGCGCTCGCCTCCACCGTCGCGGTGCAGCTCTGCCTGCTGATCGCCGGCGTGGCGATGGCACGCGTGCTGGCCGCCAAGGGCGCCCGCCCCGACATGGTGGCCGGCCTGTCGATCGGCGCCTGGCCGGCGGCGGTGGTGGCCGGGGCGCTCGACTTCGACGCCGCCCTGCAACTGGTGGCGCTGCGCGGCCGGCTGATGGAACAGGCCTATCCCTCGGGCTACGGCATGGCGGCCATCGTCGGGCTTGGCGTGGCGCAGCTCGAGCCGCTGATCGCGGCGCTGCACACGCCCACCGCGCCGCTCCATCTCGCCAACCTCAACGCCCCCACGCAGCTGGTGGTGGCCGGCGCCGACAGCGCACTGGAGCGGCTGATGGAGTGCGCCCGCCGCGCCGGCGCCACGCTGACGCGCCGGCTGGCGATGAGCGTGCCCTCGCACTGCGCGCTGCTCGCCCCCCCGGCGGCGCAGTTGGCCGAAGCGCTGGCCGCATACCCGCTGCGCCGCCCGGGCCCGCTCTACCTCAGCGGCAGCCGCGGCCGCGTGCTATTCGAGGTGGACGCCATCCGCGACGACCTCGCCTTCAACATGGCGCGCCAGGTGCGCTGGCACGACGCCGTGCGCCACGCCTACGAACGCGGCGCGCGGCTGGCGCTGGAAATGCCCAGCGGCAACGTGCTGAGCGGGCTGACGCGCCCGGTGTTCAGTGACGGCCGCGTGCTGTGCTGCGAGCACAACCGGCTCGACTTCCTGGCGCAGCAAGTGGCCTGCGCCGCCTCGCCAGCCTGACGCCGCGCCCCGGCCCGCTCGATTCCCCTGATCAGGAGCACGACAAAGTAATAAACTGGCGGTATCCACCTTGGCCGATCGAGAGAAGGAACCACCATGAGGATGCTTGGGCAGGGCGGGCCACGCCTGGCGGCGACGGCACTCGCCCTGCTGCTGACCGCCTGCAACCAGGACACCGGCCACGCCTACCAGGGCTATATCGAGGGCGACTACCTCTACCTCGCCGCCCCCGCCGCCGGCTACCTGCAGACGCTCGACACCGCGCGCGGCAGCCGGGTGCAGCCCGGCAGCGCGCTGTTCGCCATCGCCCCCGACCCGGAACAACAAGGGCTGCAGGAGGCCGAGGCGCGCGTGCAGTCGGCCGAACAGAAGCTGCAGAACCTGCAGGAACCGCGCCGCCCGCCGGAAATCGCCGCGATCGAGGCCCAGCTGCAGTCGGCCGAAGCCGCCCTGCGCCTGGCCGCCACCCAGCTGCGCCAGCAACAGGCGCTGGCACGCCAGGGCTTCATCTCGCAGGCCAAGCTCGACGAGGTCACCGCCGCCCACGACCAGGCCGTGGCCCAGGCCGACGCGCTGCGCCAGCAGCTGAAAAGCGCGCAGATCACCCTCGGCCGTCCGCCCGAGGTGCGCGGCGCGCGCGCCGAGCTCGAAGCCGCGCGCGCGCAGCAGGAGCAGAAACGCTGGCAAGTCGAGAAGAAGGCGGTGCGCGCCCCGGCCGCGGGCGAGATCGTCGAGACCTACTACCGCCCCGGCGAATGGGTGCCGGCGGGCCAGCCGGTGGCGAGCCTGTTGCCGGACAACCGCCGCCGCCTGCGCTTCTTCGTGCCGGAAAGCGTGGTCGGCACACTGCGCCCGGGCCAGGCGGTGGAAGCACGCTGCGACGGTTGCCCGGCGCCGATCCGCGCCACCGTGGCGTTCATCGCCGCGCAAGCCGAGTACACCCCGCCGGTGATCTACAGCCGCGGCAGCCGCGAGAAACTGGTGTTCCGCGTCGAGGCCTACCCGGCGCCGCAGCAGGCCGCCGCGCTGCGTCCGGGGCTGCCGGTGGACGTCAGCCTGGTCGGGAGGTGACATGGAACTCGCCATCGACGTTAGCGGCCTCAACAAGCATTTCGGCGACAAGCATGTGGTGCGCGACCTGTCGCTGCAGGTGCGCGAGGGCGAGATCTACGGCTTTCTCGGCCCCAACGGCAGCGGCAAGACCACCTCGATCCGCATGCTGTGCGGCCTCTTGACGCCGGACAGCGGCAGCGGGCGCTGCCTGGGCTACGACGTGCTGACGCAAAGCGCCGAGATCAAGCGCCAAGTCGGCTACATGACGCAGAAATTCTCGCTGTGGGACGACCTCACCATCGCCGAGAACCTCGACTTCGTGGCGCGCATGTTCGGCATGCGCGGCCGGCGCGAAGCGGTGGACCGCGCCCTGGACGATCTCGGCCTGGCCGGACGCCGCCACCAGCTCGCCGGCACCCTGTCCGGCGGCTGGAAACAGCGCCTGGCGCTGGCCGCCTGCCTGCTGCACCAACCGCGGCTGCTGCTGCTCGACGAGCCCACCGCCGGCGTCGACCCCAAGGCGCGGCGCGACTTCTGGGAGGAAATCCACCGCCTGTCGGCGAGCGGCATCACCATCCTGGTGTCGACCCACTACATGGACGAGGCCGAGCGCTGCCATCGCCTCGCCTACCTCTCATACGGCAACCTGCTCGCCGCCGGCACCGCCAGCGAAGTGATCGCGGCGCAGCAGCTGGCCACCTGGGAGCTCAGCGGCCCCGACGTCACCGGCCTGGGAGAAGCGCTGCGGCAACTGCCGGGGGTGGAACAGGTGGCGAGCTTCGGGACGCGCCTGCACGTCAGCGGTTCCGACGCGGCGCTGCTGGAGGCCGCGCTGGAGCGCTTCTGCCGCGAGCATGGGCTGCGTCTGGCGCAGGTCGACTCGACGCTGGAAGACGTTTTCATCCAGCTCATGCGCCACCGCCCCGACCCGTTCGAGGCCGCGTCATGAAGCGCTTTGCCCTGTCCCGCCCCTCGCTGCAGCGCTGGCTCGGCATCGTCGTCAAGGAATTCATCCAGCTCAAGCGCGACCGGCTGACCTTCGGCATGATCATCGGCATCCCGATCATCCAGCTCTTGTTGTTCGGTTTCGCCATCAACTCCGACCCCAAGCACCTGCCGACGGCAGTAGTGATGGCCGAGGCCAGCCCGTACGCGCGCGCCTACCTCGCCGCGATGCGGAACAGCGATTATTTCGACCTGGTGGGCAGCGTCGAGAGCGAGGCGGAGGCCGCGCGCCTGCTCGACCGCGGCGACGTGCAGTTCGTGGTCACCTTCCCGCCCGGCTTCCAGCGCGCGCTGGTGCGCGGCGAGCAGCCGAGCCTGCTGGTCGAGGCCGACGCCACCGACCCGGTGGCGGCAGGCAGCGCCATTTCCGTGCTCAACCACCTTGGCAACGAGGTGTTCACCCCGGACCTGCCCGGCTTCCACCCGCCGGGAAAACAGCTGATCGAGCTGCGCCTGCACAAGCGCTACAACCCGGAAGGGATCACCGCGTACAACATCGTGCCAGGGCTGATGGGCGTGATCCTCACCATGACCATGGTGCTGATGACCGGGCTCGCCATGACGCGCGAGCGCGAGCGCGGGACTTTCGAGAACCTGCTCGCCACTCCGGCCACACCGCTCGAGGTGATGACCGGCAAGATCGTGCCCTACATCCTGATCGGGCTGATCCAGGTGTCGCTGGTGCTGCTGGCGGCGCGCTGGGTGTTCGACGTGCCGATGCTGGGCAGCCTGGTGCTGCTCTACGCCGTGGTGTTGCTGTTCATCTGCGCCAACCTGACGCTCGGCATCACCTTCAGCTCGATTGCGCGCAACCAGCTGCAGGCGATGCAGATGACGTTCTTCTTCTTCCTGCCGTCGATCCTGCTGTCGGGCTTCATGTTCCCGTTCCGCGGCATGCCGGAGTGGGCCCAGGTCATCGGCAACTGCCTGCCGCTGACCCATTTCCTGGTGCTGGTGCGCGGCATCCTGCTCAAGGGCAACGACGTGAGCCTGCTATGGCCGCAGGTGTGGCCGATCCTGGCGTTCATGGCGGTAGTGCTGGGGGTGGGGCTGAAAACCTTCCGCCGCACGCTGGATTAGGCGCCGCCAACAAAACGTCGAAGCGTGATGGTCTTACTAAAACCGCGGATTAATACTCAACGACAACATAGCCGATAGCTGGCACAACTGCCTTCCGGAGCTTTGCTGCAACTCATTGAAAGCATCCTGTACGATTTGCAGATCGCGCTGACTGGTGGGCTCATGGCCAATAATGCCTGCCGCCATCAGGCGTGCAATCACATCACTGGTCAATAAAAAAGTGTCCTTCCCGGCCAAGCGTAAAAATCCGGCGGCCGAGCGGCCGCCCAGGCGAGAGCCACGTTTGGCCAACAAACGCCATAAGCCAACGATGTTGGCACTCGGCCAGTCGGCAATGAACGCGCCGAAACTGCTGCCATGCTCCTGGCGGATATCCAAGATAAACTGGGCATTGTTTGGAATAGTTTTTAGCTTGGTACGATCGCGGATAATCCGGTCATTTTTCATATGACTTTCTATATGTTCCGGACTGAGCAACACCATTTGCTCGGGGGCAAAGCCCAAAAAGGCTTTTTCAAATTCAGGCCACTTGGCATCGACCACCGAGTGTTGCACGCCAGCCTGAAATACCCGCTGGCTCATGGCAGAAAGATAGCGATCATCGCCCTTATGCTTTAGCTCTTCAGGCGTGAGCGCTTTGGGCAGAAAAGCCTCCATGGCCTCGTCAGAGTCAAAACGCTGACGTACAGTGTCGTAAAGCCAGCGATAGTTAAAGACCATGCTTATTTCGTTCTGCTTCAGCATCTAATGCCCCATCTCATTTGATCGTACTTTGTGATACCCGTTGCGTGAAGGAAATGGCCTGAAGTGCTCAGGTGGAGGCTTCCTTGTTTTCCCGTGTTTCTTAATCGGGATGGGAACAAGCCTTCCCCCTCCCACGCCACCGTGCGCAATGCCATCTCTACTTTCGGGTGACAATGCTGCCACTTGCGCAAAGCCAAACCGTGCATGAAGCCGATTTGGGGCGGAGGAGACACCCCATCGTTTTATCGGACAGCGTTGCTAACGGCTGGCTTCCCGCGCCGCCACCAACCGCACCAGCGTGATTTCCGACGGCGCGCCGAAGCGTTTCGGCGGCCCCCAATAGCCGGTGCCGCGGCTGGTATACACCCACAGCGCGTCGAGGCGATGCAGCCCGGCGGTGTACGGCTGCTGCAGGCGCACGAACAGGTTCCACGGCCAGAACTGCCCGCCGTGGGTGTGACCGGAGAGTTGCAGGTCGAAACCGGCGGCCGCCGCCGCCGGTGCGCTGCGCGGCTGGTGGGCGAGCAGGATGCGCGCACCGGCTGCCTCAGGCGCCCCCTCGAGCGCGGCGTGCGGGTCGCTGCGCTGCGCCGGGTCGAAATGATGCGCGCCGTAGTCGGTGACGCCCGCCACCACCAGTTCGGCTTCGCCATGACACAGCACCACGTGCTCGTTTTCCAGCACCCTCAGCCCCAGCCGGCGCAGTTCCTCGACCCAGGCCGCGGCGCCGGAATAGTACTCGTGGTTGCCGGTGACGAAGTAGGCGCCGTGCCGTGCCGTGAGCCGGCTCAGGGGCGCGGTATGCGGCGCCAGCTGCTCGACGCTGCCGTCGACCAGGTCGCCAGTCACCGCGACCATGTCGGCCTCGAGCCCGTTCACCGCCGTGACGATCGCCTCCAGATAGCCACGCTTGATGGTGGGACCGACATGGATATCGCTGATCTGGACGATGGTGAAGCCGTCGAGGGCGGGAGGCAGGCCGGCCAGCGGCACCTCGACCTCCACCACGCGGGCGCGGCGGCGTGCGTTCACCAGGCCGACCAGGCTGACCAGCCCCGCCAGCAACGGCACCGCCAGCGCCGAGTCGCGCACCAGCGTTGGCAGCTCCGCCGCCGGCAGTGCCAGGGCGGCGATGCCCAACGCGATGTCGCGCAACAACGTCAGCACCAGCAACGACGAGAACACGCCCATCAGCAGCAAGCCGGCCCACGCCAGGCGGTCGGCCAGCGGCTGGCGTTCGATACCCCGCGCCATCAGGCCGAGCGGCATCAAGACGCAGGACAACGTCAGCGCCAGCACCCCCAGCCCCCGCCCCACCGGGCCGAGCGGCAGGTCGGGCAGCAAGCGCACGCCGATATAGGCGTGCAGCAACAGCAGCAGGCTGGACGCCACCACAATGAAACGGCTTGGCCGCATCACGACTCCTCGATTCAGATCATCGCCCCGCGCGCTGGCGATGAGGCACGGCGACAGCGCCCGCTCGCGCAGGGACATTAGAGGGTTGGACATCGATGCCTTCGGCATGGTTCGCGTCGACACCGTCAACACGAGCCAAGGTTGGCCGAAGCCCGTCCGCCACCGCGGCGGACCAGCCCGGCACGACACGCCATCGACTCAGCTGGAGCAGCTGACGCTGATCTGCTCGGCCCACTCCGGCGGAAAACCGGCGTACGCCTCGAACTCGGGCTGTTCGTCGAACGGTTTTTCCAGGCAGCGCCCCAGACGCTCGATCTCGCTGTAGTCGCGCTCGTCACGCGCCTTGGCGATCGCCGCCTCGGCCAGGTAGTTGCGCAGGATGTACTTGGGATTGACGCGGTTCATGCGCACGGCACGCTCGGCGTCGACGCTGGCCTCCCACGCCAGCCGCTCGCGGTAGCGCCGGGCCCAGGCGTCGAACTGCTCGCGCTCGACGAACAGGTCGCGCACCGGCGCGTTCACGGCGTCGTCCTGGCGGAAACCGGCCAGGCGGCGGAAGAAGATAGTGAAGTCGGTGCGGTGCGCGTGCAGCGTCAGGAACAGGCTGTTGATCAGGTCGGCATCGTCGTCGTGCTCGGCCGTGAGGCCGAGCTTGGCGCGCAGCCGCATCAGGTGCGCCGCCTCGAAGGTGTCGCGGTAGCTGCCGAGCACCGCCACCAGCTCCTCCTCGCTCACCAGCGGCAGCAAGGCCGAGGCCAGGCAGTGCAGGTTCCACAGCCCGATCTGCGGCTGCTGGTTGTAGGCGTAACGCCCGGCATGGTCGGAGTGGTTGCAGATATGCGCGGCGTTGAAGCCGTCGATGAAGCCGAACGGACCGTAGTCGATGGTGAGGCCCAGGATCGACATATTGTCCGAGTTCATCACACCGTGACAGAAGCCCACCGCCTGCCACTGCGCGATCAGTTCGGCGGTACGCCGCGTCACCTCGGCGAACAGCGCCAGATAAGGGTTGGCGGCCTCTTGGCAGGCCGGGTAATGGTGGCGGATGACGTAGTCGGCGAGCACGCGGATTTCGTCATGCATGCCGCGGTGGTAGAACAGCTCGAAGCTGCCGAAACGCAGGAAGCTTTCCGCCACCCGCGTCACCACCGCCGCGGTTTCCGTGGTCTCGCGGTACACCGGCTCATCCGAGCCCATGATCGCCAGCGCCCGCGTGGTGGGGATGCCGAGATGGTGCATCGCCTCGGAGCAGAGGAACTCGCGGATGCTGGAGCGCAGCACCGCGCGCCCGTCGCCCATGCGCGAGAACGGCGTCAGGCCGGCGCCCTTGATCTGCCACTCCATCAGGCGCCCATCCGGCGCCTTGGTATCCCCCAGCAGCAAGGCGCGGCCATCGCCCAGTTGCGGCACGTAGACGCCGAACTGGTGGCCGGAATAGATCGCCGCCACCGGTCGCATATCGGGGCGCAGCAGCGAACCGCTCAGCACACCGACGGCGTCGGCAGCTAGCAGCGACTCGCCGGCCACGCCGAGTTCGGCCGCCAGCGGACGGCTGACGGCGACCAGGTAAGGGTCGGGCAAGGGGGTAGGATCGACGCGGCGGTAGAACGCCGGCGGAAGTGTCTGGAAACGTTGGCCGAAGCCGAGTGAGGAAAAAGCGTTCATGCCCCATTCTAAACATTGGGGCGCGCGATAAACACCTGACAAGCAAGAGGGTTTTTGACGCCCCGAGCCGGGCGCGGCGCTCGCGTCAGCGCAGCTTCCAGGCGTGGCGCATATCGTGCGCCGCCTTGACCGTCGCCGACGAAAAGCTGGTCGAAGCGAAATGGCCCACTTGGCGCGACGCCTTCGACAACGCCCCGTACGAGACATCACTCAGTTGCAGCGCCTGGCGCACCACCGCCATGGAAGGGTGCAGGCTGTCGTGCTCCAGCTTGTCGAGCACGGTGCGGTTCAACGCCGCCACCCATTTCTCGGTCACCTGCATCAGGCGATGCTGCGAATCGAACGGCACCTGGCTCAGCGACACCCCGGCCAGCAAGGCGCTGTCGAGACGGCGCTGGATTTCGTTCTCGGCCAGGGGGTAGGCCGGTTTCAACACCGCCGACCAGCTCTGGTAAACGTCGCGCTGCGCGTCCAGCCAGCGCCGCTGGCTGGCTTCCAGAGCCTTGAAATAGGCGGCCAGCGTACCGGCCATCAACTGATAGGTCATGCCAGCCTCCCAGGAGGGAATCATCAATGCGGGGACGACGGTGCAAGCTGCCAGACCGCCGCCAGTTCTTCCAGCAATACGTCGAGAATCAGATCGCCGACGCGGTCGGCAGGATAGACGAACTGCAGCTCGGCCAGCTTGCAGATGCCCGGCACGATGGTCACCAGCCCCTTGTCGGCGGCCGCCTGCGCCTCATCGGCACGTGCCAGCGCCAGCCCGACACCGGCACAGACCATGTCGAGGATGGTGTTCACATGGTCGCATTCGGCGACCTTCTTCGGCGAAATGTTCAGTTCACGCCATACTTCAGAGGTGATCTTGCAAAGACTTGAGAACTGAGAAATCCCGACCCAGGGCAGTTTGCCCAGCTCCTTGGGCACCGTGATATCGACCCGGCTCTCCCAGCCCTTGGGCATCACGATGACGAAGGGTAATTCGGTCAGCAGTACCGTATTGACGTTGATGTAGGGGTTCTTGCCCAGATAGAAGCCGGCATCCAGCTCCTTCTTGCGCACCAGGTTGAGAATGCCGCCGGTCACGCCGTGCTGCAGGCGCAGGTCGAGCAACGGGTATTTCTCGGTCAGGCGCGCCACCCACGCCCCCAGCTTGAGGATTTCCGGCGTCAGCGACACCCCGATCAGCGCCTTGCCGGACAATTGCCCCTTGAGGTGGCGGGCGTGATTGAGGATGTCCTTGGCCGATTCGAGAATCGACTGCGCGCGCGGCAGCAGCTCCTGCCCCGCCCGCGTCAGCATCACGCCGCCGGTGGTGCGCTCGAACAGCGCCATCCCCACCTCCTCCTCCAGCGCCTTGATCTGGGCCGTTACCGCCGGCTGGGACAGGTGCAGCAACTCCGCCGCCTGCGTCAGATGGCCCTGCTGGGCCACCGTGACAAAGGTACGCAACTGATAGATTTCCATTTAGCTCTCGTTCGCAAGCACCGGGCTGTCTGTGTTTTTCTATGGCCCCGACCCGGCGGGGAACCTATTGTTGATCCATCGGAAAGACGAGACAAGCCCCCGTGCGCATCGGCGCAACACCGGGATAACCCCGATTGCAAAATGGCTTAAAGCTATGACAGCCATTCCCAGCCCCTTGTTTTCCATGGCCTTTTTTACGCCACACCGTTCCGGCTAATTTCCCCCATCAAAAAAAACGATCACGCCCCTCCCACGAGGCAAACCAAGCATTTGCTCAAGGTTAAGTGTTTGTTTTTATTTAATTTTTGCGTCGCAACATCCACTCAACAAATTTTCCTGATCAGAAAAAGCGATTAGCCGCTCTCCAGCGCTCCTCGTAAGGTTGCAACAGCGGTCGACGGATCGCCATCACAAAGGAGGATGCAATGAACGAAGATGTTCTGAAGCGCGTGCAATCCAACCCCAAATTTTTAGAGCTCGTTCACAAGAAGACGAGCCTGGGTTGGACGCTGAGCGCAGTCATGCTGGTGATCTACTACGGATTCATACTGTTGCTGGCGTTTGCCCCGAAAGTGCTCGGTACGCCGCTCAGTGAGGGCAGCGTGACCACCGTGGGCATTCCGATCGGCGTACTGATCATTCTGTCGGCATTTGTTCTGACCGGCGTCTACGTGCGCAAGGCCAACACCGAATTCGACCAACTGAACCAGGAAATCGTTGAGGAGGCAAAACAATGAAAAAACCCCTGACCACCCTGGCCTTGGCCGGCCTCGCGCTGGCACCGGCACTGGCGTTTGCCAGCGGCGCCATCGAAGGTGACGTAGAGAAGCAGGCGACCAACTGGCACGCCATCATCATGTTCTTCCTGTTCGTCGCGTTCACCATGGGGATCACCTACTGGGCCGCACGCCGTACCCGCTCCGCCAGCGACTTCTACACCGCCGGCGGCGGCATCAGCGGCTTCCAGAACGGCCTGGCGATCGCCGGCGACTACATGTCCGCCGCCTCCTTCCTCGGTATTTCCGCCATGGTGTTCGACAAGGGCTTCGATGGCCTGATCTACTCCATCGGCTTCCTGGTGGGCTGGCCGGTGATCCTGTTCCTGGTCGCCGAACGCCTGCGCAACCTCGGCAAGTTCACCTTCGCCGACGTCGCCTCCTATCGCCTGCAGCAGATGCCGGTACGTACCTTCGCCGCCACCGGCACGCTGGTCGTGGTGGCGCTGTACCTGATCGCGCAGATGGTCGGTGCCGGAAAGCTGATCCAGCTCTTGTTCGGCATGAGCTACTCGTCCGCCGTAGTACTGGTCGGCGTGCTGATGGTGCTGTACGTGACCTTCGGCGGCATGTTGGCCACCACCTGGGTGCAGATCATCAAGGCCGTCATCCTGCTGTGCGGCGCCACCTTCATGGCGTTCATGGTGATGTCCTCGGTCGGTTTCAGCCCTGAAGCACTGTTCCAGAAAGCCACGGCAATCCATGCTAAGGGCATCGCCATCATGTCCCCGGGCAAGGCCGACCCGATCGACTCGATCTCGCTGGGCCTCGCCCTGATGTTCGGTACCGCTGGCCTGCCGCACATCCTGATGCGCTTCTTCACCGTGTCCGACGCCAAGGAAGCCCGCAAGTCGGTGTTCTTCGCCACCGGTTTCATCGGCTACTTCTACATCCTGACCTTCATCATCGGTTTTGGCGCCATCATGCTGGTGCTCAACCAGCCGCACTTCATGGAAACCATTGTGAAGAACGGCAAGGAAGTGACCCAGCTGGTGGGCGGCTCCAACATGGCAGCCATCCACCTGGCCAACGCCGTGGGCGGTGACCTGTTCCTGGGCTTCATCTCGGCGGTCGCCTTCGCCACCATCCTGGCAGTGGTAGCCGGCCTGGCCCTGTCCGGTGCTTCGGCGGTATCGCACGACCTGTACGCCTCGGTGATCAAGAAGGGCAAGGCCAACGAAGCCGACGAAATCCGCGTCTCCAAGATCACCACCGTGGTCCTGGGCGTGGTCGCCATCGTGCTGGGCCTCTTGTTCGAGAAGCAGAACATCGCCTTCATGGTCGGTCTGGCGTTCTCGATCGCCGCTTCGGCCAACTTCCCGATCCTGTTCCTGTCGATGTTCTGGAAAGGTCTGACCACCCGCGGCGCGGTGATCGGCGGCTTTATCGGTCTGATCTCGGCGGTGCTGCTGATCGTGTTGGGCCCGGCAGTGTGGGTCGACGTGATGAAGCACGAAGCCGCCATCTTCCCGTACAAGAACCCGGCCATCTTCTCGATGCCCCTGGCCTTCGCCTTCACCTGGCTGTTCTCGGTGCTGGATAACTCGAAGCAGGCCAGCGAAGAAAAAGCCAAGTTCGACGCCCAGTACGTCCGTGCCATGACCGGCATCGGCGCCACCGGTGCGTCCAAGCATTAATCTGCAACTCATGCCCGCCGCACCCGCCAGGGTGCGGCATCCGGCACGCTACAAGGAGAACACAATGTCCACCCTCGAATCGATCCTGAAAGAAACCCGCAGCTTCCCGCCCTCCGACGACTTCCGTCGCAAGGCCGGCATTTCCGGCATGGAAGCCTACAACGCGCTGTGCGAGCAGGCTGACGATCATTACCTGTCGTTCTGGGGGGACTTGGCTCGCGAACAGATCACCTGGAAGAAGCCGTTCTCACGCGTGCTCGACGACAGCAACGCCCCGTTCTTCAAATGGTTCGACGACGGCGTGCTGAACGTCTCCTACAACTGCCTCGACCGCCATCTGCCGCTCAATGCCAACAAGATCGCACTGATTTTCGAAGCGGATGACGGCGAAGTCACCCGCGTCACCTACGCCGAACTGCACCGCCGCGTCTGCCAGTTTGCCAACGGCCTGAAGAGCCTCGGCATCGAGAAGGGCGACCGCGTGGTGATCTACATGCCGATGGTGATCGAAGCCATCGTCGCCATGCAGGCCTGCGCCCGCATCGGCGCTATCCACTCCGTGGTGTTCGGCGGCTTCTCCGCCGGCGCCGTGAAGGACCGTGTCGAAGATGCCGGCGCCAAGGCCGTCATCACCGCCAACGAAGGCCTGCGCGGTGGCAAGACCGTTCCGCTCAAGGCCACCGTCGACGAAGCGCTGGCCATGGAAGGCACCTCCAGCGTCAAGAACGTCATCGTCTACCAGCGCACCAACGGCGGCGCCAACTGGACCGAAGGCCGCGACGTATGGTGGCACAAGCTGGTCGAAGGCCAGTCCGAAGCCTGCGAGCCGGAATGGATGAACGCGGAAGACCCGCTCTTCATCCTCTACACCTCCGGCTCCACCGGCAAGCCGAAAGGCATCCAGCACAGCACCGCCGGCTACCTGCTGGGTGCGGCCAACAGCTTCCGCTGGGTGTTCGACTACAAACCGAACGACGTATTCTGGTGCACCGCCGACGTGGGCTGGATCACCGGCCACTCCTACATCTGCTACGGTCCACTCGCCAACGGCGCCACCCAGGTCGTGTTCGAAGGCGTGCCGACCTACCCGGATGCCAGCCGCTTCTGGAGCATGATCGAGAAGCACAAGGTCACCACCTTCTACACCGCGCCGACCGCCATCCGCTCGCTGATCAAGCTGGGTGCCGATCTGCCGAAACAGCACGACCTCTCCAGCCTGCGCCTGTTGGGCACCGTGGGCGAGCCGATCAACCCGGAAGCCTGGATGTGGTACTACGAAGTGGTCGGCGGCAGCCGCTGCCCGATCGTCGATACCTGGTGGCAGACCGAAACCGGTTCGGTGATGATCGCCCCGACCCCGGGCGCCGTACCGACCAAGCCGGGCTCGTGCACCCTGCCGCTGCCGGGCATCATGGCCGACATCGTCGACGAATCCGGCGCCCAGGTGGAACCGGGCCGCGGTGGCTTCCTCGTCATCAAAAAGCCGTTCCCGAGCCTGGTGCGCACCATCTGGAACGACCCGGAGCGCTTCAAGAAGACCTACTTCCCGGAAGAGTTCAACGGCCAGTACTACCTCGCCGGCGACTCCGCCAACCGTGACGAAAACGGCTACTTCTGGATCATGGGCCGTATCGACGACGTGCTGAACGTCTCCGGTCACCGCCTGGGCACCATGGAAATCGAATCGGCGCTGGTTGCCAACCCGCTGGTGGCCGAAGCCGCGGTGGTCGGCAAGCCGCACGAGGTGAAAGGCGAAGCCGTGGTGGCCTTCGTGGTCCTGAAGGGCGCCCGTCCGGAAGGCGACGAAGCCAAGAAGGTCGCCGCCGAACTGAAGAGCTGGGTGGCCCACGAAATCGGCAAGATCGCCCAGCCGGACGACATCCGCTTCGGCGAGAACCTGCCCAAGACCCGCTCCGGCAAGATCATGCGCCGACTGCTGCGCTCGCTGGCGCGGGGCGAGGAAATCGTGCAGGACGTCTCCACGCTGGAGAACCCGCAGATCCTCGGCCAGCTGAAGGAAACCGTGTCTTGATACCAACTACCTGTTCCTGATGTATCTGTCTGTGTGAAACAGGACTTTGCCCGGCGCCCGCCGGGCTTTTTTTTTTGCGCACCCCGCTCGCGCCCCTTCCCCCTAAACGTCAGGCATGAGCTTCGGCCAACCCCTGTGCCGGCCTGGCCGCGCGCGGGTCATTCACCGTTGGCCTCGCGGCCAACGGAATAGCGTCACCGGGCCCGACGAACGCGGGCGCCCTCTTCGGCCACTGTCAGCCGCCCAAACAGGGGAAATCCGCCCTCGTTGCGGCGACCTTGGCTCACGGCAACGCTACACCTTGTGCGTCGACAGCAGGATGCTGGTCTCGGTCGACGCGATGCCGGGAATCAGCCTGATGCGCCCGAGCACGCGGTCGAACTGCTCCAGGGTATCGGCGCGCAGTTCGGTCACGATGTCCCAGCGCCCGTTGGTCGAATGCAGGGTCTGCACGTTGGGATCGCCGCGCAGCGCCTGCAGCACCGACGGCGCCTTGCTGCCCTCAACGGCAATGCCCATCCACGCCCTGATACGATGGGTTTCCGCCTCCGGCTTGAGCCGGACGGTGTAACCCACGATCACCCCCGTCTCCTCCAGCTTGTTGATCCGGCTCTGCACCGTCGCCCGCGACACCCTCAGCTTTTCCGCCAGCGTCGTCACCGACATGCGCGCATCGTCCCTCAGCAAGGCCAGCAACTGTCGATCCGTGTCATTCATTAACAAAACGCCAATTCAATATATCAATTTGCAAAATATAGTGAGAATTTGCGAAGTTTGCCAACTTTTTGCCAACAAGACAGCGGCCCACAATAGCGGCAACACCGAGATCGACATTGCTCGGGAGCCGCCAACGATGTCGGCCCGAGACCATAAAAATGGCCCCTTACTCCACCCTCCTGCAAGGACGATTAAGCAGCATGCAAACCACCAGCACTATTCTGATGATCCGCCCGGCGCGATTCTTGTCCAATCCGCAAACGTCGTCCTCGAACGCCTTTCAGAAATCGGACATCGACCACCAGGAAGCGCAGCAAAATGCGCTCGCCGAGTTCGATGCCTACGTGGGTGAGTTGCGCCGCTGCGGCGTCGACGTGCTGGTCATCGACGACACGGTCGATCCGCACACGCCCGATTCGATCTTCCCCAACAACTGGATCAGCCTGCACGCCGACGGCAAGGTGCTGCTCTACCCGATGGAAGCCCTCAACCGCCGCCTGGAGCGCAACAACAAGGTCCTGGAAAAGATCACGCAGGTATTCGCCGTCGAGGATGTCATTGATCTGAGCGGCTTCGAGAGGGTCGGTCAGTACCACGAAGGCACCGGCACCATGATTTTCGACCACGACCAGAAGATGGCCTACGTCTGCTTCTCGTCGCGCAGCAGCGAGATGGTGATGAAGGCGGTGTCGGAAACCATCGGCTACCAGTCGCTCTGGTTTCACTCGGTCGATCGCCACGGCAAGCCCATCTACCACACCAACGTGATGATGTGCGTGGGCAAAACACTCGCCGTCGTGTGCCTGGAATCGATCCGCGATCGGAACGAACGAGCCGCCCTGGCACAGGCGCTCACCGCCAGCGGCAAAGAGATCATCGATATTTCCTACGATCAGCTCGAGCACTTCGCCGGCAACATGCTCGAACTCTCCTCCCGCGACGGCGAAGCGGTGTTCGCCCTGTCGCGCCAGGCCTGGTCCTCGCTGACGCCAGAGCAACAAACCGCCATTTCGTCCTACGCCAGGGTCGCCCAGGCCCCGATCGATACCATCGAGCGGCTGGGCGGCGGCGGTGCGCGCTGCATGATCGCGGAGATTTTCCTGCCGCGCCGCGCCTGCTGATTTTTCTCATCAGGGCTAGCACAGGACGCAGGACCATCCCGAGGCGGTATTCCAGGCGCCAGGAGCGAGCGCCGGCCGCCGTTTCCGAAGGGAAATCTCGAAGCAGGACGTACCGGGTCCAGCGGAGGTGTCGGCGGGAGCATAACGTGAAGCGCCCTCTTCACTCCGCCCCCAAGGCCGAACGGGACGCCCACCGAAAGCGCGCGGGCATCACGTCACGCTCACCCCGCGCGCGGCGCCAGGCGCTTCGGCATAGCCCGCCTCTGCTTCCACTCGCGTGCGCTCCACTGGTACACGCCCGAGCCGCCCAGCAAGGCCAGCCCCAGGCCGGTTACCAGCATCAGCAAGCGGTGCGGCAGGCCACCGACCGAGCCGACGTGGAAGGCGAACACCCAGGTGGTCAGGCGGATGCCTGGCTCGGCTTGGTCGACCGGACGCACCGTCAACACCTCGCCGCGGTACGGGTCGACCTCGACCATGCTGCGCCCGTTGGGCTGAATCTCACCCGGCAGGCGCTTCCTCAGCACCACCGGCTTGGCGGCCTTGGCGTCGACGCGCACGTCCACCAGCCGGCCGCCGGGCAGCGCCGCGTTGCCCTTGGCCACCAACTGGTCGAGCGGCAGGTGCGCTTCGCCCGGCACCACCTTGGCGCTCCTGGCCGGCTTGGCGTCGTAGAGCGCGTTGATCCAGCCGTTGAGGGGCTTGGAGAACACCAGCAGCACGCCGGTCAGCGCACTGATCAGCAGCAAGAGCGACAAGGCCGCACCGGCGACGCGGTGCAGATCGCCCACCAGAATGCGCACACCCTTATCGGTGCGCACGCGCCACGCCCGCTTCCAGTCCTTGGGCCACCAGTAGATCAGGCCGCTGATCACCATCAGCAGCAGGCCGATGCCGATGATGCCGACCAGCGTTTCGCCGGCGTCGTCCATCAACAGCGTTTCGTGCAGTTCCCGCAGCCAGCTGAACAGCCCCTCGCCGGGAGCACGATCGCTCACCACCTCGGCCGTCACCGGGTCGAGCCACAGCAAGCGCTCCTCGCCGGCTCCACGGATGCGTGCCTGCACCGGCTCGCCCGGCGCCTCGCCGAAACGCAGGTTGACGCTGCCGCCCGGATGGCGCGATTCCGCAGCTTGGTACAGCGCCTGGTAGCCGACGAACGGCCCGTTCACCGCCACCGGCCGCTCACCGCTGAGCGTCGACAGCTCTTTCTTGAACACCAGCAGGCCACCGCTGAGGCCCAGTATCAGCGCGCCCAGCGCACAGGCGAGCCCCAAGTAGCGGTGCAGCAGGATGATTACGCGTTTCATGGTGTGTCCTTGTCGGCCCCGGCGCCAGGCCGGGCCTATTGGCTTGATGCAAAACGACAATTATAATGAGAATCTTTATCATTAACTAGCCGAACCACACCATTCTCGGCCAAGTCCTGCCGACCGTTTCCGCCCCGAGCCCCCGCAACAATGAAGAAAACCGATACCTCGCTACTGGCACTGAGCCTCGCCCTCGCCGCCCCCACCTACGCCAGCCAGAACGACACCACCGAACTTGCCGTGGTCGAAGTCAGCGCCGACACCCCCGCCGGCAACGACTATCAACCTCGCATCAGCAGCAGCGCCACGCGCAGCCCGGCGCCGCTGATCGAGACCCCGCAGGCACTTAACGTGGTGCCTCACCAGGTGCTGCAAGACCAGCAGGTCACCTCGCTCGACGAAGCGCTCGCCAACGTCAGCGGCGTGACCCAGACCAACACCCTGGCCAACACCTGGGACAGCTTCATCCGGCGCGGTTTCGGCAGCCGTGCCGACGGCTCCATCTTACGCGACGGCGTACGCTCCACCCTGCCGCGCAACTTCAGCGCCACCACCGAGCAGGTCGAGGTCCTCAAAGGCCCGGCCTCGCTGCTGTACGGCATCCAGGAACCGGGCGGCGTGATCAACGTCGTCACCAAGAAACCGCAGTACCAGCAGGCCGGCAGCGTGACGCTGACCAGCAGCAGCTTCGGCGGAGGCAGCGGCAACGTCGACCTGACCGGACCGATCGGCGACAGCGGCCTGGCCTACCGCCTGATCGGCGAACTGGAGGAAGCCGACTACTGGCGCAACTTCGGCACCACCCGGCGCAAGCTGATCGCCCCGTCGCTGGCATGGCGCGACGGCGGCACCCGCGCCCGCGTGGCTTACGAATACCTGGATTATTCCGTCCCCTACGACCGCGGCACGGTGTTCAGCAACGGTCAGCCCATCACCATCCCGCGCGAACGCCGCCTCGACGAAGCGTGGAACCTGGCGCAAGGCACCGCGCAGAGCATGACCGCCGAAGTCGAGCACGACCTCGACGACAGCTGGCGCGCACGTTTCAATGCCGGCTGGAACAACCACCGCTACAGCGACAACCAGGCGCGCCCGGTGTCCTACAACGCCAGCACCGGCATCCTGCGGCGCAGCGCCGACGGCAACCGCGCCTTCGATGACACCAATCTGCTGGCTTCGGCCAACCTGCTGGGCGACGTGAACTGGCTCAACCTGCGCCACGAACTGCTGTTCGGCGTGGACCTCGAGCAGAACCGGCAGAGCAAGGGCGACGCGCTGCGCGGCAGCACTGTCGGCGGCTTCAACGTGTTCGACCCGGACTATGGCCAGCTCGCCTACCCGAGCACGGTCAGCGCCAGCAAGAGCGACGTGCGCAGCAAGGTCGAGACCGAGGCGGTGCTGGTGAAGGATTCGCTGCACCTGAACGAGCAGTGGATCGCCGTCGGCGGCCTGCGCTACCAGCACTACCGCCAGAGCGATGGCGCCGGCCGGCCGTTCACCATCACTGGCGAAGCGAGCGGCAACGTGGCCCTGCCGCAGGCCGGCATGGTGTACCGGGCGACACCGGCCGTGTCGCTGTACGCCAACTACAGCGAGTCGTTCAAACCGAACAGCTCGGTGAACGAAGGCGGACCCTTCGAGCCGGAACGCGGCGTGGTGCACGAAGGCGGGGTCAAGCTCGAAACCGAGCGCGTCTCGGCCACCGCCGCGCTCTACCGCATCGTCAAACGCAACGTGCTGGTGACCGAGAACGACGTCTCGCGCGCAGTCGGCAAGGTACGCTCGCAAGGTGTCGAGCTCGACGTCAGCGGCAAGCTCACGCGCCAGTTGAGCGCCATCGGCAGCTACGCCTACACCGACGCCGAGGTGCTGGACGACCAGGCCGCCTACGTCAGCAAGCAGTTGTTCAACGTCGCCCGCCACACCGCCTCGGCCTTCCTCGCCTACGACTTCATGCCGGCCGGCAACGGCGACCGTTGGCGCGTCGGCGGCGGCGCACGCTACGTCGGCAAGCGCCAGGGCGATGCGCTCAACAGCTTCGCACTCGACGCCTACACCGTGGCCGATGCCTTCGTCGCCTGGCAAACCCGTCTGAGTGGCAACAGGCTCGACGTGCAGCTCAACGTCAAAAACCTGTTCGACAAGACCTATTACACCTCGACCAGCGGCAGCAACCTGCAGGTCAACGTCGGCGAACCGCGCGAGCTGGTGTTGCAGACCCGTCTGTCGTTCTGAGCGGCGGGAGGGCGGGCCATGTGCCCACCGTCACGGCGCAGGCATTGAAGCTGCCGCCTGGAGGACGGATAATAAACGGTTTTGATGTGGACTCCGACAGCATGCCCGTGATCACACTCGTCGAGCGGATCGACGCCCTCCTGCCCCAGACCCAGTGTGGCCAGTGCGGCCACGCCGGTTGCCGGCCCTATGCCGAGGCACTGGCGGAAGGACGCGACCCGATCAACCGTTGCCCGCCGGGCGGCGCGGACGGCATCCGGGCGCTGGCAGAACTGCTCGGACAGCCCGTCATCCCGTTCGCCGCCGACGGCCCGCAGCCCAAGCCGCGCGCGCTCGCCGTGATTCAGGAAGACAGCTGCATCGGCTGTACCCTGTGCATCCAGGCCTGTCCGGTGGACGCCATCGTCGGCTCGGCCAAGCTGATGCACACCGTGATCGCGGACGAATGCACCGGCTGCGAACTGTGCGTGGCCCCCTGTCCGGTGGACTGCATCGATCTGGTGCCGGTGGACGACCCGGACGACGGCAAGCGCGAACACGTCATGGCGCGCGCCCAGCAGGCGCGCAAGCGCTACGAGCAGCACCAGGCACGCAAGGCGCGCGACCAGGCCGAAAAAGCGCAACGGCTGGCAGAGCGCGCCGCGGTGAACGCGCCGGCCCCGGCCCCGGCCCCGGCAGCGGCGTCCGGTACGACCAGCGCGGCGCCGCAGACTTCCGCCGTCGACAAGAACGAGCTGATCCGCAAGGCGATGGAACGCGCCGCCGCCCTGCGCGCCGCCAAGGAAGATGCCGACAAGGAAGATGCCGACAAGGACAAGCAGTGAACGCCGCCAAACGCCGTGAGATCTTTCGCCGCCTCAAGGAGCTCAACCCCGCGCCGCGCACCGAACTCGAATACCGCACGCCGTTCGAGCTGCTGATCGCCGTGGTACTGTCGGCGCAAGCCACCGACGTCGGCGTCAACAAGGCCACACGCCTGCTGTTCCCGGTCGCCAACACCCCGGCGGCCCTGCTCTCGCTGGGCGAAGAAGGGCTCTCCGAGTACATCAAGACCATCGGCCTCTACCGCACCAAGGCCAAGAACGTCATCGCCACCTGCCGCCTGCTGCTGGAAAAGCACGGTGGCGAAGTGCCGCAAACCCGCGAAGAGCTGGAGGCGCTGCCCGGCGTCGGACGCAAGACCGCCAACGTGGTGCTCAACACCGCCTTCGGCCACGCCACCATGGCGGTGGACACCCATATCTTCCGCGTCGCCAACCGCACCCGCCTGGCCCCCGGCAAGGACGTGCGCGCGGTGGAAGACAAGCTGATGAAGGTCATTCCGGCCGAATACCTGGTCGATGCCCACCACTGGCTGATCCTGCACGGCCGCTATACCTGCAAGGCCCGCCGGCCTGAATGCGAACGCTGTCCTATCGTCGATCTCTGTGAATACCCTGCAAAAACGGTATGATGAAAGCGGGAGCGCGGACTCCGTGGCCATGAACAGGTGGCCGAGGCTTGAAAAATGACAAGTCGACCCGAGTTCCGCTCTGTCACTACCAGAAAGGATGTTCCGTGACTCCGTATTTCCGCACCATTGTCAGCGCCGCCCTGGCAGTGACGCTGCTTGCTGGCTGCGACAAGATCGAACGCCTGTTCAAAGGCGATAACCCCAACGTAGCGATTCCCGCCCAGTCCGACGGGCGGGTGGCCATGCTGCTGCCCGACTTCACCCAGCTGGTCGAGCGCGACGGGCCGGCCGTGGTAAACATTCAGGCCAACAAGCTCGAAGCGGCCGCGGCCCAGAACGAGCTGCCCTTCCCGATCCCCGAAGACGACCCGCTCTACGACTTCTTCCGTCGCTTCATGCCGAACCAGCCGCCGCAGCAGGATCAGACCCCGAGCGAGAGCGTGTCGTTCGGCTCTGGCTTCATCATCAGCGATGACGGCTACATCCTGACCAACGCCCACGTCGTGGCGGGCGGCTCGCAGATCAAGGTCGTGATGACCGACAAACGCGAACTGAAAGCCAAGCTGGTCGGGCTCGACAAGCGCACCGACGTCGCCGTGCTCAAGGTCGAGGCGGCCGGCCTGCCGGTGGCCAAGATCGGCGATCCGGCCAAGCTCAAGGTTGGGGAGTGGGTCGCCGCCATCGGCGCACCGTTCGGCTTCGACAACACCGTCACCGCCGGCATCGTCTCCGCCAAGGGACGCAGCCTGCCCGACGAAAACTACGTGCCCTTCATCCAGACCGACGTGGCGATCAATCCGGGCAACTCCGGCGGGCCGCTGTTCAACCTGCGTGGCGAGGTCGTCGGCATCAACTCGCAGATCTACAGCCGCTCCGGCGGCTTCATGGGCATCTCCTTCGCCATCCCGATCGACATCGCCATCAACGTGGCCGAGCAGATCAAGACCAAGGGCAAGGTCAGCCGGGGCCAGCTCGGCGTGCACATTCAGGAAGTCAGCCAGGAACTGGCGCAGTCCTTCGGCCTGAAACAGCCCAACGGTGCGCTGGTGGTACGGGTGGAACCCAACGGTCCGGCCGCCAAGGCCGGGTTGCAGGTCGGCGACATCATCCTGCACATGAACGGCAAGCTGGTGGAAAGCTCGAAGGACCTGCCGATCTTGGTCGGCGGCCTGCAGCCGGGCGCCAAGATCAAGCTCGGCGTCTGGCGCAAGGGAGCGGAAAAGGACGTCCCGGTGGTGCTGGGTGAACTCGCCAACGAAGCGGCCAACGCGCCGCAGCCCCAGCAGGAAGAACCGGCTCCGCAAAGCTTCCAGTTCAACAAGCTGGGCCTGACGCTGACCGAACTGACCGCCGCCCAGAAAACCGAACTGGGCCTGCCTGGCGGCCTCTTGATCCAGAAAGCCCAGGGTCCGGCGGCACGCGCCGGCCTGCAGCACGGCGACATCATCATCGGCCTGAACCAGAGCCAGGTGCTCGACGTGAAGGGATTCGAACACGCCCTGGCCAACGCCGGCGGCAGCATTGCCCTTCTGGTGCGGCGACAGGACAACACGCTGTTCGTGCCGCTGCGCCTCGACTGATCGACCAAGCCGCCCTCCGGGGCGGTTTTTTTTGCCCCGTCAGTCCCTGCCAGGCGGTGACACGCCGAATCTGGGGCACGGTGGCAGGCGCCCCATCAACACAACACACCACAAGGAGAAAGCATGACTTTTCTGACGACCGATCTGTGCGACGAACACGAAAACGATGTGCGCGTGCTCGAGCCGATGTTCCAGCGTTTTGGCGCCTGCCCACGTTTCCAGGGCCAGATCGAGACACTCAAGGTGTTCGAGGACAATACCCTGGTGCGCGAGGTGCTAAGCGAGCCGGGCAACAGCCGGGTGCTGGTCGTGGACGGCGGCGGCTCCCGCCGCTGCGCCCTGGTCGGCGACCAGATCGGCGAGCTGGCGGTGAAGAACGGCTGGGCCGGCATCGTGGTGTATGGCTGCATCCGCGATTCGGTGGCACTCAACGCCCTGCCCCTGGGTGTCCGGGCGCTGGATACCCACCCGCGCAAATCGGTGAAGCGCGGCGAAGGCCAGCGCGGCCTCGCCGTCACCTTCGGCGGCGTCAGCCTGAGCCCAGGCGACTGGCTCTACGCCGATGAAGACGGCGTGATCGTGGCCGATCGGGCCCTGCTCTGACCCGGCCCCACGCCCTGCCCCAAACGCTTCGGCCAACCTTTATAGGTTGGCCGAAGCTTTTTGACGCCATCAATTGCCCGCCTTGGCCCGGGTATAATGCGGCAGCCCGGCCCACACCTCCGGTTCGACCCACGGCACATGTTCCTGCCACCAGGTATGGTGTTCCGGCATAACGCGTTCCGGCTGATCCAGCGAAGCCAGGGTAATATCGATGCTGTCCGGATCGGCCTCGTGCCGATAGGTCAGCGTCGTGCCGCAATGGGGACAGAAACCGCGCTCCACCGGGCACGACGAGTGATAGTGCATCAGCGGTTCGCCGTGCCACTCCACCTCGCACTCACGCACCGTGAACCAGGTCACGAACAGTGCTCCGCTTGCCTTGCGGCACGCCGAGCAGTGGCAATGCGTGACAAAACTCGGCTCCCCGTACACGCAGTAGTAAATGGCTCCACACAAGCAACTGCCTCTCAAATGCGCCATGCAGGCCCTCCCGTTTCGGCATCGCGCGTCAGGGCAGGCCGTCCCGAGCGCAGCCGGCAATACTCCACTCTGTCACTATGGCACCCGGACGGCGAATTTCAAATTGCCCCATTTCGCTTTACCCATAAAAAAAGCGGACCGAAGTCCGCTTTGTCTTGTCCCGAAGAATCCTCAGGCCGGCTGGACCGGGGTCGACCCCGCCAGTTCGGTAATGTGATTGCTGCCGTCGACAAACACCAGTTTCGGTGCATGATCCTTCAGCTCGACGTCTTCGTAGGTCGCGAACGAGGCGATGATCAGCAGGTCGCCCGGCGCGGCGCGGCGCGCGGCGGAACCGTTGACCGAAATCACCCCCGAGCCCCGCTCGGCCTTGATGGCGTAGGTAGCGAAACGCTCGCCATTGGTCACGTTCCAGATCTGCACTTCTTCGTACTCGCGGATATCCGCCGCCTCGAGCAGGTTCTCGTCGATGGCACACGAACCGATGTAGTGTAATTCGGCGTGGGTCGTGGTCACGCGGTGGAGTTTCGACTTCAGCATGCTGCGCTGCATAATTCCGTTCCTTGCTAGCAATGACGCCGCGCTCAGCGCAGCACTTCCACATTATCGATCAGGCGGGTCTTGCCCAGACGCGCCGCGGCCAGCACCACCAGGCGCTTCTCGCCGGCGTGGGCGATCTCCAGGGTGTCGGCCTGACGCACTTCGACGTAGTCGACGCGCCAGCCATGTGCTTCCAGATCCTGGCGTGCCGCCGCCTCCAGGCTGGCGTAATCCTGTTCCCCGGCCAGCAGACGGTCACGAATCGCCGCCAGGTGACGGTACAGGCGCGGCGCCTCGGCACGCTCCTCGGCGCTCAGGTAGCCGTTGCGCGACGACAGCGCCAGGCCATCCTCGGCGCGGCCGGTATCGACCGGCACGACCTCGACCGGCTGGTTGAGATCGTCCACCATGGCCTTGATCACGTGCAGCTGCTGGTAATCCTTCTTGCCGAAACAGGCCAGATCGGGCTGCACGATGTTGAACAGCTTGGTCACCACCGTGGCCACGCCGCGGAAGTGGCCGGGACGGAAGGCGCCGCACAGCTCGTTCTGGATATGCGGCGGCTCGACGTTGAAGTCCTGGCGGATGCGCGGATACAACTCCTGCTCGATCGGGAAGAACAGCACGTCGACACCGGCATCGCGCAACTTGGCACTGTCGGCATCGAAAGTACGCGGGTAGGCGTCGAAGTCCTCGCCCTGACCGAACTGCAGGCGGTTGACGAAAATGCTCACCACCACCTTGTCGGCGCGCTGGCGCGCTTCTTTCACCAGAGCCAGGTGGCCCTCGTGCAGATTGCCCATGGTGGGCACGAACGCCACCTTGCCGGCCTGGCGCCGCCAGGCTCGTAGCGCGGCGATATTACGAATGACTTCCATCTTCCTTCCTTAGAACCTGCCCATAGTCTTGCTGCGCGGCCCTGATCGGGGCTCATGCGCACTGCGTGCGAATCTTTCGCTCAGCGATCAAATCCTCATGTCCCCCTGTACATTCCGGTTTCTGTGCTGCTCTTCACCCCGCTGAGGGCCGCTCGCGACAGACCCTGAACAGGCTGGTACGCCTCAGAAGCAATGCTCTTCCGCCGGGAACGAACGTGCCTTGACCGCAGTGACGTAGCCCGCCACCGCCGCCTGGATGCTGTCCGCACCAGCCATGAAATTCTTGACGAAACGGGCTTTGCGCCCTGGGTAGACACCGAGGATATCATGCAGCACCAGGACCTGCCCGGAAACGTCGCCCCCGGCGCCAATGCCGATGGTCGGCACCGCGATGCTGTCGCTCACCCGCTTGGCCAGGGCGGCCGGCACGCACTCCATCAGCACCAGGCTGGCACCGGCGTCGGCCAGGGCAGACGCATCATGCAGGATGCGCTCGGCATCGTTCTCGCTCTTGCCCTGCACCCGGTAGCCGCCGAAGCTGTTGACGAACTGCGGCGTCAGGCCGATATGGGAGCATACCGGGATGCCGCGCTCGACCAGAAAACGGGTGGTTTCCGCCATGAACGCGCCGCCCTCGACCTTGACCATGTGGGCGCCGGCCTGCATCAGCCGCGCCGCGTTGGCAAAGGCCTGCTGCGGGCTTTCCTGATAGCTGCCGAACGGCATGTCGGACAAGACGAGGGCATTTTTTGCGCCGCGCGCCACGCAGCGGGTGTGGTACTCCATCTGCTCCATGGTCACCGGCAGCGTCGAGTCCTCCCCCTGGATCACCATCCCCAGCGAGTCGCCCACCAGCAGGATTTCGACCCCGGCATCGTCCAGCAGCGTGGCGAAGCTCGTGTCGTAGCAGGTGAGCATGGTGATCTTCTGGCCTTCGGCGGCCATTTTGAACAGGGTATTGACGTTGATTTTCACTGTCTTCTTCCTCGTGGCTTGGGAAAACAGCCGCCGACGCCGACTGCTCGTGGCCGCCACGCCCGGCTGTTTCAGACGATCAGACGCTCTTGTTGAAATAGCTGCGCTGACCGCGCATCTCGCTGATGCAGCGCAACAATAGCTCGAAATCGTCGCTGCCATCAACCAGGTTGAGGTGATCGGTATTGACGATCAGCAGCGGGGCGGCGTCGTAGCCGTGGAAAAATTCGCTGTAGGCGGCATGCACGCGCTTGAGGTAGCCCTCCGGGAAGGCCGACTCGGTTTCCTTGGCGCGGCTGGCCACGCGAGACAGCAGCACGTCTTCCGACGCCTGCAGGTAGATTACCAGGTCGGGAACCGGGAACGCCGGCAGCAACCGGTCGGTCAGGCGCTGGTAGAGGGCGTGCTCCGGCTCGTCGAGGTTGACGCGGGCAAACAGCGCGTCTTTCTCGAACAGGAAATCGGACACCAGCGGCGCAGTACGCAGCGGGCCGTCCTGCATCTCGGCGGCCAGATCGGCGCGCTGCAGCAGGAACGACAACTGGGTGGCCAGGCCATGCTGCTGCGGATTGCGGTAGAAACGTCCGAGGAAGGGGTTGGCGGCGGGCTCTTCGGCCAACAACGACACCCCCCAGTAGTCCGCGAGGCGGCGCGCCAGCGCCGACTTGCCGGCCCCGATCGGCCCTTCCACCACCACATAACGCAATTGGCTCATACCCCCCCCTACTGATTAGCCTTCCAGCCGCTCCACGCCCGATGCATCCAGCCCGGCCAGCAGCCGGTCCGCGCGGCCATGCCGGCCCACTGCGAGATCGGGCTGCAACTCGGCCAGCGGTGCCAGCACGAAGGTGCGCTCGTGCATGCGCGGGTGCGGCAAGGTCAGACGCTCGGACTCCAGCTCGACATCCTCCACCATCAGCAGGTCGAGGTCGAGTACGCGCGGAGCGTTGCGGAACGAGCGCACCCGCCCGAAGTGCTCTTCGAGCGCCATCAGGGCGTCCAGCAAGGCCAGCGGGGGAAGGTCGGTATCCAGCTCGGCGACCGCGTTGATGAAGTCGGGCTGATCCAGATAGCCAACCGGGGTGGTCCGATACAGCGAGGAGGTGCGCCGCAGACTCACTCCGGGGATGGTGCCCAGCGCCGCGAAGGCGGCGCGGACCTGTTGCTGCGGCTGCTCCAGGTTGCTGCCCAGCGCGATGTACGCCCGGCTCACGATTCGACGCCCTGCTCGCCGCCCTCACGACGACGCTGGCTGGAACGGCGACGCTTGCGCTTCTTGGCCGGGGCGCCGCTGGACGAGCCCTCTTCGCGCACGTTGGCAATCAGTTCCTGGCGTTCGTCGTGATCGGCGTGCTGGAAATCGTCCCACCACTGCACCAGGCTCATCGGCACCTCGCCCGCCTGGGCGCGCAACGAGAGGAAATCGAAGGCGGCGCGGAAGCGCGGCTGTTCCAGGAAGCGGAACGGGCGCTGGCCGCTACGGCTGTCGAAACGCGGCTGCTGCAGCCAGATTTCGCGCATGGTGGCGCTGAAACGGCGCGGAATGGCAAATTCGTTGTCCTGCAGCGACTCGACCTCGGCGATGGCGTCGAACAACGCTTGCACCGGCCGTTCGCCGTCCTTGAGCCGTGTCGTCCACTGCTGCGACACCTGGCGCCACAGCAGCGTCGCTAGCAGGAAACCGACCGACACCGGCTTGTCCTCGCGGATGCGCGCATCGGTGCTTTGCAGGCCCAGCCTCAGGAACTCATCCTTGCCCTCTTCGTCGAGCACCGCGTCGAGCAGCGGGAACACCCCGCGCGACAGCCCTTCCTCGCGCAGCTTGCACAGACAGGAATAGGCCTGGCCCGACATCAGGAGCTTGAGCATTTCGTCGAACAGGCGCGCCGGCGGCTCCTTCTTCAAGAGGTGGGCGTGGGCACGGATCGGCTTGCGGGTATTCTCGTCGATCTCGAAATTCAGCTTCGCCGCCAGGCGCACGGCGCGCAGCATGCGTACCGGGTCTTCCTGGTAGCGGCGCGCCGGCTGGCCGATCATCACCAGCTTGCGTGCCTGCAGATCCTTCACCCCGTGGTGATAGTCGACGATGGACTCGTCGGACGGATCGTAGAACAGCGCGTTGACGGTGAAGTCGCGGCGGTGGGCGTCTTCTTCCTGGCTGCCGTAGGAGTTGTCGGCCATGATGCGGCCGGTCTCGTTGGTGTCGTCGATGCTGCCGCCACGGAAGGTGGTGACCTCGATCGTCTCCGGCCCGACCATCACGTGCACGATCTTGAAACGACGGCCGATGATGCGCGAGCGGCGGAACAGATGGTGCACTTGCTCCGGCGTGGCGCTGGTGGCCACGTCGAAGTCCTTGGGGTTGACGTCCAGCAAGAGATCGCGCACGGCGCCCCCTACCACGTACGCGGTAAAGCCGGCTTCCTGCAGACGGGAGGTCACTTTCAGCGCGGCATGGCTGAGCCGGTCGCGCCGCACTCCGTGTTGGGAAAGAGGAATAACGCGCGGTTTGACGCGACGCTTGCCTACTACGCCTGCGGGCAGCTCGAGTACTCGTCGAATTAGCTTGCGGATCATCGGGGAAATGGTGAGAGAGTATGGAATTACGCCGAAAAGCGTCGCATTCAAGGCGCCGATTATAGCCTGAAACGACGGGGAAAACACACCGCGCACGATGACGGCGGACCGTACCCGGCAAGGCCGCCCCAGCCGGCGATTGCCCTGACCGTCCCGCCCACCTAGAATTCAGCCGTTTCCATTGCTGCAGGCCGGCCCCACCGTGACCCCTATTCTCGCTTTCGCCCTCGCCACCATTCCGGACGTGGCCGGCATCCGCACCCTGTACGGTTTTGCCGCCGACATTGCCGACAGTGACGTCGCCGAATTCGCCCTGCAACGCCAGCGCGCCCGCAGCGGCGAGGATGGCATGCCGCTTCACCTGCAGCGCATCGTTGCCATCTCCTGGACCTTGCGACTGGGCGAGGAGATCGCCTGCCACACCGGCGGCGACGCCAACACCGACGAGGCCGCGCTGCTGCGGGCCCTGTTCGACCAGGTGGCGCAGCATGCGCCTTGCGTCACCAGCTGGAGCGGCGCGGCGTTCGCCCTGCCGCTGCTGCGCTACCGCGCCCTGATCAACGGCATCGCCCTGCCGCCGTACTGGTCCGCCGAGGATACGACGCAAAGCGGCCTCGCGCCGTTGCCCTACGCCACGGTCCCGCTCGACGACATGGCCAGGCTGTGCGGCTTTCCCGCCCTGCCGGTGGTGGCGGGCGGCACACCGTGGGAGGCCTACCGGGCGGGCCGTCTTGGCGAAATCCGGGCGCGCTGCGATATCGAAGCCATGGCCACCTACCTGCTATTCCTGCGCGACCGCCTGGTACAGGGCACGCTCGGCGCCGCCGATTACCATGACAGCGTGGCGCAGGCACGCGGCTGGATCGGACAACAGGCCGCGCCGCACTGGCGTGACTTCCTCGCCGCATGGCCATCGCCCCAGGGTTGACACCCGCCCGCACGCCGGGTAGTCTTTTTGCATGCGCCGATTTGATACAGCTTGCGGGGCGCCGATAAATTCCAGCTAAAGCGTGCGACAAAACCCGCTTTGGCCTCTGGCAAGCGGGTTTTTTCTTGCCTGCCGCCCCTCCCCGCCCGCCGTAGCAATCCGCCATACCGTAATTAGCGCCGAGTTAATGACAACTTGCAGGGCGCTCAAAAATCCTGCTAAAGCGTCGCCTGGCAAGGTTCCGGGCACGCCACAGCGCCCAACCTGAAGGAATACGCCATGTACGACTGCCAGAACGACAGCTGCCGCGACTTCGCCTACGACGCCGGCCACACCGCCCCGACCCAATCCACGCTCAAGGGCACGCTGGTGGCCAGCGCCGTCCACAGCGATCACCTGACCACGCTTGAGCAGCTGTCGCAGTTCGCGCGCCAGCACGGCTACCCCTTGCGCCGGCGGGAGCATCTGCTGGAACTGGTCGACGTCACCCTGCCCGACGCCCTGGCGATCAACGCCCGTTTCGGCAGCGCCCTCGTCATCAGCTGCGACCTGCGCTGTCATCCGCCGGCCCGTTTCGCGTAACGCAGTGTCTCAACGCTGTAACGACGCCCCGGCGGGATGACCGTATACTGACCGGTTTTCATCCCTCCGGCCCCGCCATGCTATTCGGACTGAGTCGGGAACCGCGCACCAAAATCGTCGCGGAAGCCCGACAGATTCTCGCCCTGGCGCTACCCATCATGGTGGCCCAGATCGCCCACGTCGCCATGGGCTTCGTCGATACCGTGATGTCCGGCCGCGTCAGCACCAACGACCTGGCCGCGGTGTCCCTGGGCTCCAGCGTCTTCATCACGGTGTACGTGACGCTGGTCGGCATCGCCACCGCGCTCAACCCGCTGATCGCGCACCAGTTCGGCGCCGGCGAGCGCGAGCCCATCGGCGAGACGGTACGCCAGGGCATGTGGTTCTGCCTGTTCCTGGGCCTGGCGGGCAGCGCGCTGATGATCTTCGGCCAACCCTGGCTGCGCGACAGCCTGACGCTGTCGAATGACGTCGAGGACAAGGTGATGCTGTTTCTCGACGGCGTGGCGCTAGGGCTGCCCGCCGCCCTGATGCAGCGCGCCCTGCACGCCTTCGCCTCCGGCCTCAACCGGCCCAAGCCGATCATGCTGGTCGGCGTGGCGGCGCTGCTGCTCAACATCCCGCTCAACTACGCCCTGATCCACGGCCTGTACGGCCTGCCCGCGATGGGGGGCGCCGGCTGCGGCTGGGCCACCGCCGCCGCGCTGTGGTTCAACTTCCTGGCGCTGCTGGGCTACGTCGCGCTGCACCGTCATTTCCGTCCCTACGCCTTCACCGGCCGCTGGAGCTGGCCGGACTGGTCGCGCTACGGCGCCATGCTGAAACTGGGCTTGCCGATCGGGCTGTCGTTCTTCTTCGAGGTCAGCCTGTTCTCGTTCATCGCCTTCCTGGTGGCCAAGCTCGGCACCACGGTGGTGGCCAGCCACCAGGCGGTGCTGAGCGTCAGCAGCATCATCTACATGCTGCCGCAGAGCATCTCCACCGCGATGTCGGTGCGCGTGGGCCAGGCGGTCGGCGCCGGCGATTACCGCCGGGCGCGCTTCACCGCCGGCACCGGCCTCTTGACCGGGCTGGTTCTGGCCGGGGGAACCATGCTGCTGATGCTGACGCTGCGCCAAGACATCATCCGCCTCTACACCACCGACCCCGAAGTGATCCGTATCGGCGCCGGGCTACTGGTCTTCGCCGCGGTGTTCCAATTGACGGACGCCACCCAGTGCATTTCTTCCGGCGCCTTGCGCGGCTATAAGATCACCACGGCGCCGATGATCATCCACGTGGTGTCGTTCTGGGGGTTGGGTCTGAGTCTCGGCATGGTGCTGGGGCTGACCGACTGGCCGCTGCCC
This sequence comes from Pseudogulbenkiania sp. FW507-F1, assembly GCF_058781125.1. NCBI lineage: Bacteria > Pseudomonadati > Pseudomonadota > Betaproteobacteria > Neisseriales > Chromobacteriaceae > Pseudogulbenkiania > Pseudogulbenkiania sp. FW507-F1. The sequence goes on from NZ_JBYSWM010000002.1 coordinate 223,739, forward strand.
TTTCTCACCCTGCCCATGGGCATCGAGGGCTTCTGGGCGGCGCTGGTATTCAGCCTGAGCGTGGCGGCGTTTTTGCTGGTAGGCTACCTGTCGCGCGAAAGTCGCCGCCGCCTGGTCCGTCAACACACCGAAAGCTGAACCGCCGTGAGCCTTGTTTTTCTTCATGACCACCCCCTCAAAACGCTGAACACCTTCGGCATGGACGTGCGCGCCGCGACGTTCTGCGAGCTGGACGACCTGGCCCGGCTGCCCGAACTGCTGGCGAGCGAACCGTACCGGCGCGGACCGGTGCTGTGGCTGGGCGGCGGCAGCAACCTGCTGTTCACCGGCGACTACCCGGGACTGGTGGTGAAGGTGGCGCTCAGCGGCATCACGGTACTGAGCGAGAACGCCGACGAGGTCGTGGTCGAGGCCGCCGCCGGCGAGAACTGGCACGGCTTCGTGCAGCACACGCTGGCGCAGGGCTGGGCCGGACTCGAGAACCTCAGCCTGATTCCCGGCACCGTCGGCGCCAGCCCGATCCAGAACATCGGCGCCTACGGCGTCGAGGCCAAGGACTGCCTGACCGCGGTGGTCTGCGCCGACCTGCACGACAACGGCGCCCAGCGCATCCTCTCCAATGCCGAGTGCCGTTTCGGCTATCGCGACAGCGTGTTCAAGCACGAAGCGAACGGCCGCCTGCTGGTGACCGCGGTGCGCTTCCGCCTGAGCAAGCGGCCGACGCTGCACACCGGCTACGGCGACATCGGCAAGGAACTGGCGGCGATGGGCAAGGCGGACGGCGCCTCGCCGCGCGACGTCAGCGAAGCGGTGATCCGCATCCGCACGGCCAAGCTGCCCGACCCGGCCCAGCTCGGCAACGCCGGCAGCTTCTTCAAGAACCCTATCATCGACACGGGGTTGGCCGAAGCCCTGCTGGCGCATCACCCCGACCTGCCGCACTACCCGGCGGGCGCCGGCAAGACCAAGCTCGCCGCCGGCTGGCTGATCGACCGTGCCGGACTGAAGGGCTACCGCGAGGGCGACGCCGGCGTACACGCGCGCCAGGCGCTGGTGCTGGTCAACTACGGCCACGCCAGCGGCAAGGAAGTCTGGGCCCTGGCGCAGAAAGTGCAGGCCACGGTGAAGGAACGTTACGGCGTGGAGCTGGAGCCGGAACCGCTGGTGCTGTGAGCCCCCTTACGCACGGCGACGGCGCGGTGGTGAACTCGTCTAGCAGGTGTTATTTGAGCAGCCGTCGCCGCGTCAGTATCACCGCCAGCGAGAACGACACGACAGCATAGAGCAGCAGGATCAGCAGGCTGGGCCAGATGAGCGGCGGCACGGTCGCATTGACCAGCGGCCGGGCAAGACGGATGGCGTGGGTCAGCGGCAGCACCTCGGCCACGGCGCGAATCCAGCCGGGCAGGTTCTCCGCCGGGTAGAACACCCCGGAAATCAGCATCATCGGGCTGACCACCAGCGTGAAGTAATACATGAAAAAGTCGTAGCTCGGGCTCAGCGCCGTCACCACCAGCCCCATGCCGGCAAACGCCAGCCCGGACAGCGCGATCAATGGCACGATCCACAGTACCAGCGGGCTCTTGATCAACCCCAGGAGCCCCATCACCAGCAGGATGGCGAGCCCCGACAGCACGCTCTTCGACGCCGCCCACAGCCACTCGCCCAGCACCACGTCGTCCACCGTCAACGGCGCGTTGATGATGGCCGACCAGGTCTTCTGCACGTGCATGCGCGAAAATGCCGAGTACAGCGCCTCGAAGGTCGCGCTGTTCATGGTACTGTAGCACACCGTCCCGGCGGCCAGGAACTGGATGTACGGCACGCCGCCGATCGACGGCAGCAGGCTGCCGATACCGAAACCCAGGCCCAGCATGTACAGCATCGGGTCGGCCAGGTTGCCGAGGATGGACGGCGCCGCCAGCTTCTTCCACACCAGGAAATTGCGCAACCAGACCGGAATGAAGCGCAGCGACAGGCGAGGCAGCATGCTCAGGCTCCCGGGTCGGAGTTGTCGTCGAGGTAGCGGCTGTCGTCGAAGGTCGCCACCCAGCGCGGCCGATACACAATCAGTATCGCCATGATCAGGCCGGAGGTGAAGGCCTCGGACCAGGACAGCAGGAAGTAGAACGGCAGCGCCTCCGACAGCAGCTCGTCCCAGGGGTAGGCGCCCGCCATCCCCAGCACCGCGATGCCGGCAAGCCCGGTGGCGAACAGGCTGGCACCACCGGCCAGGAACGCGCCGACGAACACGTAGACGAACAGGTTGGGGGGCAACAGGCGCTGCGCCAGGCGCAGCACGGTGCTCACCAGCGTCACCGGCAGCACCGCCATCAGCCAGAAGTTCAACCCCAGCGCCAGCCAGTCACCGGCACCGTAAGCCGTCACACCCGCCAGCACGATGGCGAGCGCCAGGAGCGCCAGCCAGTGCCCCATCATCAAGGTCAGGATGGCCGCTCCCAGCAGGTGGAAGGACAGCCCGGGCTTGAGGCCGCCTTTCATCATCCACATCGCCATGGTCAGCACGCAGGCGCCGAGCCAGGCGTTGAGTGCGACGTGGTCGAGCTCCCGCCAGCGCACGCGGCTCGCCGCCCACCCCAGCAGTCCCAACGCCGCCAGCAGGGTCGACCATTGCACCCAGAGGGGAAAGAAAGCGGCGGGCAGATTCATGACATGGCGATGACGGCGAGGAGAATTACTTCATCATACCAGACGCGGCCGACCCGCTGCCGCCACAACACCCCGGCGGACCGCTACAATACGCTTTTTGCGGAGAACGCCCGATGCCAGTCCTGCCCCCTCATCACCTCATCGCCCAACAAGTCGGCCTCAGCTTGGCCGAAGACATCGGCGGCTGCGACTGGACCGCCATGCTGATCGACGACCACGCCAGCGGCCGGGCCACGGTGCTAGCGCGCGAGGAGGCCGTCGTCTGCGGGCAGGCCTGGTTCGAGGAAACCTTCCGCCAAGTCGACGCGCGCTGCCGCATCGACTGGAAAGTCGAGGAAGGCACGCGCGTCACGGCCAATACCGTACTGTGCGAGATTGCCGGCCCGGCGCGCTCTCTGCTCACCGCCGAGCGCACCGCGCTCAACTTCCTGCAGTTGCTCTCGGCCGTGGCGACCCAGACCCGGCGCTACGTCGACGTGGTGGCCGGCACCGCCGCGCGCATCCTCGACACCCGCAAGACGCTGCCGGGACTGCGCTTGGCGCAGAAATACGCCGTCACCGTGGGCGGCGGCGACAACCAGCGCATCGGCCTCTACGATGGCATCCTGATCAAGGAGAACCACATCATGGCCGCCGGCGGCATCCGCCAGGCACTGGAGCAGGCCTGCCGCCTGGCGCCGGCCGGCGTCAGCGTGCAGGTGGAAGTAGAAACACTGGGAGAGCTGAACGAAGCGCTCGAAGCCGGCGCCAAGCTGGTGCTGCTGGACAATATGTCGCTGGACGACATGCGCGCAGCGGTACGCCTGAGCGCCGGGCGCGCCCAACTGGAAGCCTCGGGCGGGGTCGAGCTGACGACGGTGCGGGCGATAGCCGAAACCGGCGTCGATCGCATCTCGGTCGGCAAGCTGACCAAGGACGTCGAGGCAATCGACCTGTCGATGCGCTTTCAACTCTGAGACGCCGCTCTCAACGTGGCTACGCGAGCGTGATCCTGGGGCGGGTGGCACTCTGAGCGAGCGAACTCTCCAATCGAGATTCGCTGACCAGGGTCTTCATGGACCCTGTGTCCATTCCGGCTCCTGCGCTCCGGCCGCCCCGTACTGACACCGGCTCCTTCCACGTCGAGAACGACGTCTGGGCTACAGGCTTAAGATCAGAGCGCTGCCGCGCCGGGGTTGAGGATGGCAGACAGCTGCCGCAGCATGGCCGCGGTGGCGCCCCAGATATGATGCGGGCCGTAGGTCAGGGACAGGTAGACGCCGGCCATGCCGTCGCGCACGTAGCTGTGCCGTTCGTACTGGCGCGGGTCGAGCACCAGCTTGAGAGGCACCTCGAAGACCTCGGCCACCTCGGACGGCTCGGGTGCCAGCGCCAAGGGCGGCACCAGCAGGCCGACTACCGGCGTCACCCGGAAGCGCGTGATGGTGATGTAGTCCGGCAGGGTACCCAGCACCTCGACGCCGGCTTCGGCCAGCCCGACCTCTTCCCGCGCTTCGCGTAGCGCGGCATGCACCGCGCTGGGGTCGTGCGGATCGATCTTGCCGCCGGGAAAGCTCACCTGCCCGGCATGCGTCGACAGTGTGGCGTTACGCCGAGTCAGCAACACCGCAGGCGCCGCGGCGTGCCACACCAAGGGCACCAGCACCGCGGCTGGGCGCTCCGCGCCGGTTGCAGACCGCTGCGGCAGATCGCCGCCCACGACGGTTTCCCAGTCGCCCTCCAGGCGGGACCGGATCCACTGCCTGGCGTCCTCCACATCGCTCGGAAACATCTCACTCACCCCCTGCGTCTGCCGCTACGAACCTTGGGCAGGGCCAATTCGCGCCAGTGCGCCAGCAGACGCACACCCAACCCCACAATAAAGAGTAGCTGCAGCGTCAAAACGTTCACAGCCCCCAAGGCATCCATGGCAAACAGGGCGGCGGCAATCAGAATCGCCACCATGCCGTAGAAGTCCCGGTGCAGGATGAAGGGGATATCGTTGACCATCATGTCGCGCACCACCCCGCCCCCCACGGCGGTGACGAAGCCCAACAGCACGACGCCGAAGGCATTCAGATCCAGGCTCAGGCCGACCTGGGCGCCGCTCATGCTGAATGCCACCAGGCCGATCGAATCGGCGATCAGGAACAAGCGGCCGAAGGTGGCACTCTCGCGCCGGTGCAGGCCTGCCAGCCAGGACAGCAGCAGCGTCGCCGCAATGACGATCAGGTTAGTGTAATCATAGAACACCAGCGGGATGCGGCTGACCAGCACGTCGCGCAGGATGCCGCCGCCGATGGCGGTCAACAGCGCCACGATCAGGATGCCCAGCAGGTCGAGCTGCTTGCGCACCCCGACCAGGTAGCCGGAAAAGGCGAAGGCCACGGTGCCGATGCCGGCAAACCACGGCATGGAAGCAAAACGACTCAGTTCCATGGCTTTGCTCAATAACAAAACGCCGGACTCGAAAGCCCGGCGCTGCTGGTGAATGGCGGCCGCTTCAGCGACGCATCGAATCGAAGAACGCGAGATTGTTCTTGGTCGCGCGCATCTTGTCCTGCAGGAATTCCATCGCCTCAAGATCGTCCATCGGGTAGAGCAGCTTGCGCAGTACCCAGATGCGTTGCAGCTGGTCCTGCGGAATCAGCAGCTCTTCGCGGCGGGTACCGGAGCGGTTGATGTTGATCGCCGGGAAGATCCGCTTCTCGGCCATGCGGCGGTCGAGGTGGATCTCCATGTTGCCGGTACCCTTGAACTCTTCATAGATCACGTCATCCATGCGCGAGCCGGTATCGATCAGCGCGGTGGCGATGATGGTCAGCGAGCCGCCCTCTTCCACGTTGCGCGCAGCACCGAAGAAACGCTTCGGGCGCTGCAGCGCGTTGGAATCGACACCACCGGTCAGCACCTTGCCGGAGGCCGGGATCACGGTGTTGTAGGCACGCGCCAGACGGGTGATCGAGTCGAGCAGGATGACCACGTCCTTCTTGTGCTCGACCAGGCGCTTGGCCTTTTCGATCACCATCTCGGCAACCTGCACGTGGCGGGTGGCCGGCTCGTCGAAGGTGGACGACACCACTTCGCCGCGCACCGAGCGGGTCATCTCGGTCACTTCTTCCGGACGCTCGTCGATCAACAGCACGATCAGCTCGACTTCCGGATGGTTGGCGGTGATGGCGTGCGCCAGGTTTTGCAGCATCACGGTTTTACCGGACTTCGGCGGAGCCACCAGCAAACCACGCTGGCCCTTGCCGATCGGCGCAATCAGATCGATCACGCGGCTGGTGATGTTCTCTTCGGCACGGATGTCGCGCTCCAGCACCAGACGCTCGGTCGGGAACAGCGGCGTCAGGTTCTCGAACAGGATCTTGTGCTTGGCGTTCTCCGGCGGGCCGCCGTTGACCTTGTCGACCTTCACCAGCGCAAAGTAGCGCTCGCCGTCTTTCGGGGTGCGGATTTCGCCCTCGATCGAGTCGCCGGTATGCAGGTTGAAGCGGCGGATCTGGCTCGGGCTGACGTAGATGTCGTCCGGGCCGGCCAGGTACGAGGAATCCGGGCTGCGCAGGAAACCGAAACCATCCGGCAGCACCTCCAGCGTACCGTCTCCGAAAATGCTCTCGCCTTTCTTGGCCTGGTTCTTCAGCAGGGCAAAAATCAGGTCTTGCTTGCGCAGGCGGTTGGCGCCGTCGATCTCGTTGGCAATGGCCTTCTCAACGAGTTCGGTAACAGGAAGGTGTTTTAGATCAGATAAGTGCATGGCAGCCGTGGTCGACTCGAATACGGATTAAGCGGGAGTGCTCGACAAGGAGTGTGAAGCGGATACGGAGCGGGCGACAGTGATGTCGCCCGCTGGTGAAGAATTTGACAGAAGGATAGGCGGTTTAAATGTGGCTGTCAATAAACGCCGTCAGCTGGCTCTTGGCGAGCGCGCCGACCTTGGTGGCAACCACGTTGCCGTCCTTGAAGATCATCAGCGTCGGGATGCCGCGAATGCCGAATTTCGGCGGAGTCTGCTCGTTCTGGTCGATGTTCAGCTTCACCACTTTCAGGCGGCCGTCGTACTCTTTCGACACTTCGTCCAGGATAGGGGCGATCATCTTGCACGGACCGCACCACTCGGCCCAGTAATCGACCAGCACCGGGCCCTGGGCCTTCAGTACGTCCTGCTCAAAAGAATCGTCGGTCACGTGCTGGATCAGATCGCTCATATCTTCCTCTCGATGGTTTTGTCTTGTTGCCGGCAAACGGCATGGCACAAGGGATGGTAGCAAGCACGGACCCCAGGGGCAACCCTACCGGCTTCATGCCAATAATAATGAGGCTGGGCACCGTGCTTTCAAGTCCCCAGCAGGGCCGCCGCGAGCAAATCGCGGGTGTAGGGCTGGCTGGGAGCCTCGAACACGCGCCGCGTCGGCCCGGATTCGACCACCTTGCCGTCCTTCAGCACCAGCACCTCGTGCGCCACGGCGCGGATCACCGCCAGGTCGTGGCTGATGAAGAGGTAGCTCAGGCCGTACTTGTGCTGCAGCCGGCGCAGCAATTGCAGCACCTGTTTTTGCAGCGTGGCGTCGAGCGCGCTGGTCGGCTCGTCGAGCAGGATCAGCTTGGGGCGCAGCACCAGGGCGCGGGCGATGGCGATGCGCTGGCGCTGCCCGCCGGAAAACTCGTGCGGGTAGCGGTCAACGCTGTCGGCGGCCAGCCCGACTTCGGTCAGGGTATCGAGCACACGCTGGCGTCGCGCCGTCTCATCCAGTTCGGGAAAATGCAGCGCCACGCCCTCGCCGACGATCTGGCCCACGGTCAGGCGCGGCGACAGCGAGGCGAACGGGTCCTGGAACACCACCTGGTAGTCGCGACGCGAGGCGCGCAGGGCCTGCCCGCTGAGCGTGTCGAGCCGGGTGCTGTCGAGCGTGACCTGCCCTTCCGCCTGGATCAGCCGCATCAGCGCCAGCCCGAGCGTGGTCTTGCCGGAGCCGGACTCGCCGACGATGCCGAGGGTGCGTCCGGCGGGGACGCCGAGACTGATGCCGTGCAGCACCGGGGTGACGGTCTTGCCGAACCAGCCGCGGCGGCGGCTGAAGGCGACCCGGATCGACTCGGCCTGCAGCCGTGGCGCGGCCTGGCCGGGAGCGTCGTCCAGGGTGTCTGGACGGCTCGCCAGCAGCTCGCGCGTGTAGGGGTGCGCGGGTTGGCCGAACACCTCGGCCACTGTGCCCGTTTCGACCACTTCGCCGTCCTTCATCACCGCCACGCGGTCGGCGAAGCGCCGCACCAGGTTGAGGTCGTGGGTGATGAACAGCACCGCCATGCCGAGGTCGCGCTGCAGTTCGTCGAGCAGGGCGAGAATCTGCGCCTGCACCGTGACGTCGAGCGCGGTGGTGGGCTCGTCGGCGATCAGGAGCTTGGGCTGGCAGGCCAGCGCCATGGAGATCATGGCGCGCTGGCGCTGGCCGCCGGAGAGCTGGAAGGGATAGGCGTCGACCTTGATGTCCGGGTCGGGGATGCCGGTACGCGCCAGCAGTTCGATGGCCCGCTGCCGCGCCGCGCGCGGCGCCAGCCCGAAGTGCTGGCTCAGGGTCTCGATGATCTGGTTGCCGATGGTGTACACCGGGTTGAGGGCCGACATCGGCTCCTGGAAGATCATCGCCATCTCGCGCCCGCGCAGCTGGCGCAGGCGGCGTTCGGGCACGCCGAGCAGCTCTTCCCCATTGAAACGGACAGCACCGGTTAGCGTCACGTCCGGATTGAGGCGCATCAGCGCCTGCGCGGTGACGGTCTTGCCGGAACCGGATTCGCCCACCAGCGCCACCTTTTCCCCGGCGCGCACGGTGAAGCTCACGCCGCGCACCGCGACGCGGGAGCCGAAACCGGCGTGCAGGTTTTCTACCGACAGCAGTTGGTCCATGTCAGCCCTTGCGTGTATCGAGTGCCGAGCGCAGCCCCTCGCCGATGAAGATCAACAACAGCAGCGTGACGGTGAGCACGGTGAAGGTGGAGAGTGCGATCCACCAGGCATCGAGGTTGTCCTTGCCCTGCGCCAGCATCTCGCCCAGGCTCGGCGTGCTGGCTGGTACCCCGAGGCCGAGGAAGTCGAGACTGGTGAGCGCCAGGATGGCGCCGCTGACGCGGAACGGCAGGAAGGCCAGCACCGGCGTCAGGCTGTTGGGCAGCACGTGGCGCCACATGATCTGGCGATCGGCAAGCCCGAGCGAGCGCGCCGCCAGCACGTAGTCCATCTGGCGGTTCTTCAGGAACTCGGCGCGCACGTAGTCGGCGAGCCCCATCCAGCCGAACAGCGCCAGCAGCACCAGCAGCAAGGTCAGGCTGGGGTTGAAGAACGACGACAGGATGATCAGCAGGTAGAGCTCGGGCAGGCTGCCCCAGATCTCGATCACGCGCTGCAGCGTGAGGTCGAGCCGGCCGCCGAAATAGCCCTGCAGCCCGCCCAGCACGATGCCGACCAGCGTGCCGACCACGGTCAGCGCCAGCGCGAACAGCACCGACAGCCGGAAACCGTAGATCAGCCGCGCCAGCACGTCGCGGCCGCGGTCGTCGGTGCCGAACAGGTTGGCCGAAGACGGTGGCGCCGGGTTGGGGGCCTTGGCGAAATAGTTGAGCGTGTTGTAGCTGTAGGGGTTGGGCGCGAACACGGCGAAATTGCCGTTGGCGGAGAGCCGGTCGCGGATGTAGGGGTCGAGGTAGTCGGCCGGGGTATCGAAATCGCCGCCGAACACCGTCTCGTTGTACTCGAACAGCACCGGGTAATAGAACTCGCCCTGGTAGCGCACCACGAGCGGCCGGTCGTTGGACAGCAGTTCGGCGCCCAGCGTCAGTACGAACAGGATGGCGAACAGCCACAGGCTGACGTAGCCGCGGCGGTTGGCCTTGAAGCGGCGCCAGGCGCGCTGGCCGGGGGTCAGACTCATTGCCCGCCCTCCTCGAAGCTGACGCGCGGGTCGACCAGCACGTAGGACAGGTCCGACAGCAGCTTGGCCACCAGCCCCATCAGCGTGAACACGTAAAGCGAGCCCATCACCACCGGGTAATCGCGGCGGATCACCGACTCGTACGACAACAGCCCCAGCCCGTCGAGCGAGAACAGCGTCTCGATCAGGAGGCTGCCGCTGAAGAAGGCGCCGATGAACGCCGCCGGAAAACCGGTGATGAGCGGAATCAGCGCGTTGCGGAACACGTGCTTATACAGGATGCGCCGCTCCGACAGGCCTTTGGCGCGCGCCGTGTAGACGTACTGGCGGCGGATTTCCTCGAGGAACACGTTCTTGGTCAGGATCGTCATCACCGCCAGGTTGCCCACCACCGAGGCGGTCACCGGCAGCGTGATGTGCCACAGGTAGTCGAGCACCTTGTCGAGCGGCCCCAGGTCGGCCCAATTCTCGCTGACCAGCCCGCGCAGCGGGAACAGTTGCCAGAAGCTGCCGCCGCCGAACAACACCAAGAGCGCCACCCCCAACACGAAACCGGGAATGGCGTAGCCGACCAGGATCACCGTGCTGGTGAACAGGTCGAACGGCGAGCCGTCGCGCACCGCCTTGCTGACGCCGAGCGGGATGCACACCAAGTAGGTGATGAAGAAGCTCCACAGCCCGATGCTCATCGACACCGGCAGCTTGGACACGATCAACGCCCACACCGACTCGTGGTGGAAGAAGCTCTCGCCCAGGTCAAAGCGGGAAAACTTCACCAGCATGTCGCCGAAGCGCTGCAACGCCGGCTTGTCGAAGCCGTACTGCGCCTTGAGCGCGGCCAGCTCCTCCGGGCTCAGCCCGGCACGGCCCTTGAACGGACTGTTGCCGCCGCCCTGCGCCGCCTCGCCGGCGACGCCGGCATGGGTCAGCTGCTGCACCATCTGCTCCACCGGCCCGCCGGGCACGAACTGGATGATGGCGAAGGTGATGGCGAGGATGCCCACCAGGGTCGGGATCATCAGCAGCAAGCGCTTGAGAATGTAATGCCACATCAGCGTGCCTCCTGCGGTTTGGCCCACCAGGTTTCGATCGCCCAGCTGGTGGCGTCGTAGTAGCGCGGCAGGCGGGAAGGTTGGCCGAAGCGGTTCCACCATGCCGCCCGGTGGTAGGGAATGTGCCAGTTCGGCACCACGTAGCGGCCGACGCGCAGCACGCGGTCGAGCGCCCGGCTGGCGGCGATCAGGTCGCGGCGCGTCTTGAAGTGCAGGAAGTTCTGCAACAGCGCGTCGACCGCCGGGTCGGCCACGCCGGCCCAGTTGCTCGAACCGGGCGTACGCGCCGCCTCGCTGCCGTGATAGCCCAACTGCTCGTTGCCCGGGCTCTGGCTGGCGCCGTACACCACCACCGTGGTGTCATAGTCGAAATCGTTGAGACGGCGCTGGTAGATGGCCGGGTCGACCACGCGTACCGTCAGCGTGATGCCGAGCTTGGCCAGATGCTTCTGCCACGAGGCGACGATGCGCTCGTAGGTGCGCGAGTAGGACAGGAATTCGAACTCGAACGGCTGCCCCTGCTTGTCCACCAAGCGCCCGCCTTGGTAGCGCCAGCCGGCCTGGTAGAGCAACTGGCGGGCCTGACGCAGGTTGGTGCGCACGCCGTAGCGGCCCCCAACCTTGGGCGGCTCCACCGCCGGGCCGAACACCTCGGGGTCGAGCTTGCTGCGCAAGGGGTTCAGCAGCGCCAATTCGTCCGGCCCCGGTAGCCCCTTGGCCGCCAGCTCGCTGTTGGTGAAGTAGCTGTCGCTGCGCTGGTACTGGCCGTAGAACAGCTGACGGTTGGTCCATTCGAAGTCGAACGCCAGCGCCAGCGCCTCGCGCACGCGCTTGTCGCGGAACAGCGGTCGGCGCAGGTTGAACACGAAGCCCTGCATGCCCGCCGAGCTGCCGTGCGGCAGCGTCTTCTTGACGATGCGGCCATCCTCGAACTTGCTGCCGAGGTAACCACGCGCCCACTGCTTGGCGACGTTCTCCACCGACAGGTCGAACTCCCCGGCCTTGAACGCCTCCAGCCGCGCCGTCTCGTCCTTGTAGTAGCGGTACAGGATGGTGTCGAAGTTGTACATGCCGCGCCGCACCGGCTCGTTGGCCGCCCAGTACGCCGGGTTGCGCCGGAAGCGGGAGAACTTGCCCTGATCGTACTGTTCCAGCAGGTAGGGGCCGGAGCCGATCGGCGCTTGCAGCACGCGGTCGCCCAGCTTGGTGCCGGGCGGCAGCCACTTGTGCGAGAACACCGGCAGCTGGGCGATGATCAGATGCAACTCGGCGTTGCGGCGCTTGAAGTCGAAGCGCACGTTGGCGGCGTCCAGCACCACGGCGCGCGCCACGTCGGCCCAGTAAAAACGGTACGACGGCGAGGCGGTCGGGTCGTGCGTCAACGTGTCGAACGAGAACTTGACGTCCTCGGCCGTGACCTTGTCGCCGTTGGAGAAGCGCGCGCGCGGATTGAGGTGGAAGCTCACCGACAGTCCATCGTCGGCGAGCCGGATGTCGTCGGCGAGCAGCCCGTACACGGTGAACGGCTCCTCCTCGCCCTGCGTCATCAGCGTCTCCACCACCAGCGTCCCGACCCCCGCCTCCTTGTCGCCCTTCAGGGTAAACGGGTTGAGCGTGTCGAAACTGCCCTGCGCCGGCAGCACCAGCCGCCCGCCCTTGGGCGCGGCCGGATTGACGTAATCGAAATGGGTGAAGTTCGGTGGGTATTTCGGCGCGTAGCCTAGCGCCAGCGCCGGCGCCCCCACGGCCAGCCGGGCCAGCAACACCCCCACCC
>NZ_JBYSWM010000030.1:0-42154 GCF_058781125.1 Pseudogulbenkiania sp. FW507-F1
CGGGAGGGCTGGGCTGAAAACCGGCGTATTCACGGTTTCGGCAGGGTGACCCCGCTTTGCCCCATGTACTTGCCGTCACGGTCGCGGTAGGACACCGCGCATTCCTCGTCAGACTCGAAAAACAGCACCTGTGCAACGCCTTCGTTGGCGTAAATCTTTGCCGGCAGTGGAGTCGTGGTGGAAAATTCGAGGGTGACATAACCTTCCCATTCCGGTTCGAACGGCGTCACGTTGACGATGATGCCGCAGCGCGCGTAGGTCGATTTGCCGAGACACACGGTCAGCACGCTGCGCGGGATGCGGAAGTACTCCACGGTGCGCGCCAGCGCGAACGAGTTGGGCGGAATGATGCAATAGCCATCGCCCGACACTTCGACGAACGACTTCGGGTCGAAATTCTTCGGGTCGACGATGGTGCTGTTGATGTTGGTGAATACCTTGAATTCGTCGGCACAGCGGATATCGTAGCCGTAGCTCGAGGTGCCGTAGGAGATGATCTTCTGGCCGTCGCTGATCTTGATCTGGTTCGGTTCGAACGGATCGATCATGCCGTCCTGCTCAGCCATGCGGCGGATCCACTTGTCGGATTTGATGCTCATTGTCGGAAGGGCGCTCGGGAAGGCGCTGGGGAGAGTGACGATCGGCAGATTTTACCCTTCCGTCCGCCATCTAGGCCAGTGTACCGAGGAGCTAGTCCGGATGGGGCGGTGTTTTGCTGACAATACGCCTTCGTCATCCTACAATCCGCCCTGATTTTATTCACTTTGGCAAGCGCCGGCTCGCCCCCCGGCTCTGCCTGTCAGAGGACGTCTACACATGCAAGGTCACCCCAAAACCATCGAGTTGCTGAACGCTCTGCTGGCCGAGGAACTGTCGGCCGCCGACCAGTACTTCATCCACGCCGAAATGTACAAGGATCAGGGGCTGCAGCAGCTGTTCCAACGCATCGACCATGAGCGCGAGGACGAACTGGGACATGCCCGCATCCTCATTGCCCGCATCCTGTTCCTCGGCGGTGTCCCAAACGTGGCGAAGCGCGTACCCATCGTGGTCGGCCAGGACGTGCCGGCCATGCTGCGAAGTGATCTCGAGGTCGAGTACCGAGTGGGCGACTTGCTCAAGTCGGTGATCGCACACTGCGAGAGCGTGCAGGATTTCGTCACGCGTAACGAGCTGATGGTGCTGCTGGAGGAAACCGAAAACGATCACGCGCACTGGCTGGAACAGCAGCTCAAGCTGATCGAGCTGACCGGCCTGGAAAACTACCAGCAGTCGCGCATGTAAGGCCAAGGTGGGCAGAAACGGGCAGGGGAGCCCACGTCCCCCCGTCTGTTTCTGGCCATGGTAGCGCTAACCCTTAGGGGGATCTCGCCCGTGCGTGATCTGTTCGGCAGGGCGTGGCCGTAGCGAATGTGCCGACCCGCCTTGGGGCAGGCACAAGCGGGTCGGCGCTTCCTTCGCCTCGTCCACGGCACCGGCCTATTGCCCCATGTCTCCGTTACGGCGTGCCCTGCGTCATATGGGAGGGCGCGGCAATACCCCGGTAAGCTGACCAGGGGGGGGCTATCAGTAAAAAAGAGCCGGATTTCCGGCTCTTTTCGGTCGAGGGCTATAACGCGCTCATTCCTCCCACGGCACATCCACCGCTTCCGTGCGGGTTGCCGCACTCGCGGAGGCAGCCGGGGGAGGCGCCGCGGCCGAGCTGGCCTGCTGCGCCTCTTCCAGCCCACCCAGGGCCTCGACCAGCTCGTCCACCAGTTCACCCAGCTCTTCCACCATCAGTGTGAAGGTGGCCTCGAACAGGCTGTCGCGATCGTCCCCGGCCTGGCTCGCTTCTTCCTGCAGGACATCGAGGAACTGTAGGCGTTTCAGTTGCAGCGTGTCGGTCAGCACGAAACGGATACGTTCGCGCCAGATCAGGCCGACCCGCGTCACCTGCTTGCCGGTGGCGATGTGCTGGCGGATTTCATCGGCGGTCAGGTCCATGCGCGTGCAGCGGATCACCGCGCCGTTCTCGCTGCTGTCCTTCAGCTCGCATTCGGCGTCCAGTTCGAAACCGGCCGGTGCCTCGCCTTCGGCCAACCAGGCCGTCATCGCGGTATGGGGGGCGATCTGGGTACGCGGCAAGGCGGCGGGGAAGGGCGGAAGCGCTTCGCGCAACTTGCTGACCAGGGCCTCCGACTTGCTGGCGGTGGCGGAATTCACCATCAGCCATTGTCGGCGTCCATCCAAGTAAGCGTTGAGGCGGTGGCTGCGCACGAAGGCGCGTGGCAGCAGGTCGTCGGTCACCTGTTCCTTGAGGGCCAGCTTTTCCTTGCGGCCGACCTTGCGCAGTTCCTTGTCCTCGATCTCCGCTACCTTGGCATCGACAAACTCGCGGATTACCGATGCCGGAAGAACCTTGTCTTCGCGCTTCAGGGCGACCAGCTGGCAGCCGCGGGCGCTGTACACCGGCGACTCCTGGTGGCCTGCAGCGGTCACCCAGCCCTCGCTGAACCAGTCCAGGCCGCTGCAGTGAAGAAACGGTTTTTTCTCCAGTGCATCAGTCAGTTGCGCCACTTCGGGGATGGCATCCCCGTTCAAACGATAAAAAGATAGTTGCTTAAACCACATATTTGCCCGATAATGCGCGTCCTCTGAGGCCGAACATTGTATCGCAGAAGCGGTGCCTGACGGTGAATAACTTGGAGTCGCGAAAATCGAAATCGGGGTGTAGCTTAGCCTGGTAGAGCGCTACGTTCGGGACGTAGAGGCCGGAGGTTCGAATCCTCTCACCCCGACCAGATTCGAAAAAGCCTTGATGCGCAGTATACGTCAAGGCTTTTTTACCAAGTTTGGTTTGCCGGTATAGCTCAGTTGGTAGAGCAGCGCATTCGTAATGCGAAGGTCGGGGGTTCGACTCCTCTTACCGGCACCATATAGAAAAAAGCCTGGCGGCAATGCCAGGCTTTTTTTATTTCCGGTTGTTTGGCCTGAGTCCGCTGCCGTGGGGCGTGTTGTCGCGGCGGTGCCTGGGCGGTGTTTGTCGGCCGCGGGTCGTGTCTTCCCGGTGATTCTTGGCGGCGGGGGTTATTGTGTCAGCGGCGCTAGCAAGGGGCTGTAGCCCAGTTGGCGCAGCTTGCTCATGGTTTCCTCGGCTTCGGCGCGGGTGCGGAATGGTCCGACGTGTACTTTCGTCTCGGTATGGGCTTCGATGCCGTTGGCTTTGAGCGTTTCGACCAGTTTCTGCGCGTTGCCCAGGCTTGTGAACAAGCCGAGCTGCACCTTGTAGCCCAGCGAGGAGCCTGCCGGTCTGGCCTTGCTGACGGGCGCAGGAGCGGGGAGAGGTTCGTTCTGGGGCTGCGGCTTGAAGGCTTGGGGGGGTATGCGGCTCTCCTCCTTGCTCTCTTCTTTTGCCTCCGGAGCCGTTTTGGCCGTTGGAGCGGGAGTGATGATCGGTGTCTTGGCTTGAGGCGGGGTGGTCGGTGCTTTCGCATGGATGGCCGCGACACCGGGGGTCTTGCTGGTGTCCGGAGCGGGCGGGGCGATATGGCCCGATGGAGTCGGGCTGGCCGGGGCCGTTTGCGGCGTGGGCTGGCTGGCTTCCATCGCGGCCGGTGCGCTGCTTTCAATCGCGGCGGGGGGCTCTGTCGCAGGGGCTGACGCGACATTGGCGATCTTGCCCGAACTGCCTTGTGGTTCGGTGGCCGTCATGGCGACTTCGTCGCGTTTGCCGAAATGGTCCAGAACCGGGATGGCGGCCAGCGCCAGCGCTACCAGGCCGCCGGCGATGAGCAGGCGCTTCTTCAGTTTTCGACTGATATCTTTTTCTTCGCCGCCTTTGGGCGGAGGGGGTGTCTGGGTGTCTGGGCTCATTGTGCTTAAATTTTGTGCAGCAAAGGCTTGAAAAGGCTGGTAAAGTACCGGGTTCCTCAGAATTGGGTAGCCCGAATGGCTAGGCTGCAAACTAGTTTAGCCATTTGTCTTGGAATTAGGGAGATTTTTTATGGCAATTGAACGCACTCTGTCCATCATCAAACCGGACGCCGTAGCGAAAAACGTTATCGGCAAGATCTACGATCGTTTCGAGTCGGCCGGCCTGAAAGTTGTCGCCGCCAAAATGAAGCAACTGTCGCGCGCCGAAGCCGAAGGCTTCTACGCTGTGCACAAAGAGCGTCCTTTCTTCAACGACCTGGTGAGCTTCATGATCTCCGGCCCGGTCATGATCCAGGCGCTGGAAGGCGAGAATGCCGTCCTGAAGAACCGCGAACTGATGGGCGCGACCGATCCGAAGAAAGCTGACGCCGGCACCATCCGCGCCGATTTCGCCGAGTCGATCGATGCCAATGCCGTACACGGTTCCGACAGCGTTGAAAACGCTGCTATCGAAGTGGCCTACTTCTTCGCCGCTTCCGAAGTTTGCTCGCGTTAATTAGCCGTATCGCTGTACCGGGGTGGCCGCCATGGCGGCTGCCCTGTCAATGAGGATTGCATGAAAACCAACCTGCTCGACTTCAATCTGGCCCAGTTGACCGATCACTTTGCCGCGATGGGCGAAAAGCCGTTCCGCGCCAAGCAGGTGATGCGCTGGATGCACCAGATGGGCGAGGCCGATTTCGACGCCATGACCGACATTGCCAAGAGCTTGCGTTGCAAGCTGCACGAGTCGGCCGAGGTGCGCGTGCCCGACCTGATGGTCGAACAGGCTTCCAGTGATGGTACCCGCAAGTGGCTGCTCGACGTCGGCACCGGCAACGGTGTCGAAACCGTGTTCATCCCCGAGGATGATCGCGGCACCTTGTGCATATCATCCCAGGTGGGGTGCGCCCTCGAATGCACCTTCTGCTCCACCGGTCGCCAGGGTTTCAACCGTAACCTGTCGACCGCCGAGATCATTGGGCAGCTGTGGTGGGCCAACAAGGCGATGGGAGTGACGCCGAAGAATGAACGCGTCATCTCCAACGTGGTCATGATGGGTATGGGCGAGCCTCTGGCCAACTTCGATAACGTGGTGTCGGCGCTGCAGATCATGCTGGACGACCACGGCTACGGTTTGAGCCGTCGCCGCGTCACGGTGTCGACCTCTGGCATGGTGCCGCAGATGGACCGTCTGCGCGAAGCCTGCCCGGTGGCGCTGGCCGTCAGTCTGCATGCACCGAACGATGCCATTCGCGATGTGATTGTGCCCATCAACAAGAAATACCCGCTGCGCGAACTCATGGCAGCCTGCCAGCGCTACCTGGAAAAGGCCCCGCGGGACTTCGTGACGTTCGAGTACGTGATGCTTGACGATGTCAACGATAGACCTGAACATGCTCGCCAGTTGATTGAGCTGGTGAAAGATGTGCCGTGCAAGTTCAACCTGATCCCGTTTAATCCGTTCCCGAACTCGGGTTACGAGCGTTCCAGCAACAACGCCATTCATCGCTTCCGGGAGATACTGCAAGAGGCGGGGTATGTGGTGACGGTGCGCAAGACGCGCGGCGACGATATCGACGCCGCTTGCGGCCAGCTGGCGGGGCAGGTGCAGGACAAGACGCGACGCAAGACAAAGTGGATCCGAATCGAGGAGGATGGTGCGGCATGAAGAAAGGGCAAATGTGGCTTGCTGGATGCTTGATGGCTTTTGGCATGACTGTATTTGCTGCCGCACCGACCAACGAACTGGCTCAGATCCGCACCCAACTGGCCGTGGAGTATTCCCGGGTCGGTAATTACAAGGCGGCGCTGCTGTCCGCCGATCAGGCCATCGCCGCCGATCAGCGCTACGTGCCGGCTTACCTAGCCAAGGCCTATGTGCTGACCTTGCTGAAGGTGGATGGCGACGCCGAGCAGAATTACCAGAAGGCCTTGGCGATGGAGCCCGCCAATCCGGAAGCCAATAACAATTACGGCGAATTCCTGTGCGACCACGGGCGTGCTCAGGACGGCATGGGCTATTTTGCCAAGGCCCTGGCCAATCCGCTGTACGACACCCCGCAGACCGCCTACCTGAACCTGGGGCGGTGCAGTGCCTTGCTGGGGCAGAAAGCCCAGGCCAACGACTATCTGTTGTCGGCCCTGCGCGTTTCTCCTAATTATCCGCCCGCGCTCAAGGAACTGGCGGCGCTGCACTTTGGTCAAGGTAACGCCAAACTGGCCGCGTTCTATTTCGATCGCCTGGCCGACAACGTTGGCGAGATGCCGGCCGACGTGTTGTTGTTGGGGGTGAAAATCGCCCGCAAGACCAATGAGCAGGGCAAGGCCGATCTCTATGCCGCAAGGCTCAAGAGCCGATATCCCGATTCGAAAGAAACGCAAGAGTTGTTGAGTGGTCTTTGATGGAATCACAAACCGAACAGAATAGTACCCTGCCGCCAGACCGCGATAGCGTCGGGGCGGCGCTCAAGGCGGCCCGTGAGGCTGCCGGTCTTAGCCTGGGTGAGGTGGCGGACCGGCTCAAGCTGTCGCTCAAGCAGTTGGAGGCGATCGAGGCCGACCGTTTCGAGGCGTTGCCTGGTGCCGCCTTCGTTCGTGGCTTCGTGCGTAATTACGCCCGGTTTCTGGGCCTGGATGCCGCACCCTTGATGGCTCGGCTGGAGGAACGGTTCCCCTCTTCCGTCAAGGAGGTGGCGAATCTCTCCAAGGAGGTCGAGGCGGCTTCCGTGGTCAGCGAGCCGGAGGAAACGTCCGGACTGCTGGGGAAGCGGGCGATCCTGCTGGTTCTGGTGGTCGTCTTGGCCGCCGGTGCCTTCTGGTTTGCCCGCCCAGGGTCCGAGCCGGCCAAGGACGAAGCCAAACAGGACCTGGCTCCGATGCTGACCGAACAGTCGACGGCTTCGACCCCGGTCGAGGCCGAGCCTATCAAGGACGCATCGGCTGCGGTGACGGCTCCCGCACCCGTTCCCGTCCCAGCTGCGAAGCCGGCTCCCGCCGTGGCGGCTGCGCCGGCATCCGCTCCCGTCTTCGCGCCGCCCACGGCGGGGGGGGGTACGGTCAAGCTGGTTGCCAAGCAGGATGCCTGGGTGTCGGTGATCGATGGCAGCGGCAAGAAACTGGTGTTTGAGACGCTCAAGGCTGGTGCCGCCAAAGAAGTGGTCGGCCAGCCCCCGTTCAAGCTCACGGTCGGCAACGCCACACAGGTCGATGTGTCCTTCAACGGCCAACCGGTGGTGATGACCGGCAAGATTCGCGGTACCACCGCCAGACTAGAACTCAAGTAGGTAATCTGTCACATGGATAGCGTGCTGATCGCGCGACGCCCCACCCGTCAGGTACGAGTGGGGCATGTTATTGTCGGCTCCGAGGCGCCGGTGGTGGTGCAGTCGATGACCAATACCGATACCGCCGATGCGGCCGCGACCGCCCAGCAGGTATTCGAGTTGGCCGAAGCCGGCTCGGAACTGGTGCGCATCACGGTGAATTCCCCCGAGGCAGCAGCGGCGGTTGCCGAGGTGCGCCAACGCCTCGACGACATGGGCTGCAACGTGCCGCTGGTGGGCGACTTCCATTTCAACGGCGAGCGTCTGCTGCGCGACTATCCCGATTGCGCCCGTGCCCTGGCGAAGTACCGCATCAACCCCGGCAACGTCGGCAAGGGCGCCAAGGGCGACGACAAGTTCGCCTACATGATCCGTGCCGCCATCGAGTACGACAAGCCGGTGCGTATCGGCGTCAACTGGGGCAGTTTGGACCAGGCCCTGGCGGTACGGTTGATGGACGAGAACAGCCGCCGTGCCGAGCCGCTGGCACCGGACGCGGTAATGCGCGAGGCGCTGATCGTGTCGGCGCTGGAGAGCGCGGGTAAGGCGATGGAACTGGGGCTGCCGGCCGACAAGATCATCCTGTCGTGCAAGGTCAGTCATGTGCAGGACCTGATTTCGGTGTACCGCGATCTTGGCCGGCGCTGCGATTTTCCGCTGCACCTGGGCCTGACCGAGGCCGGCATGGGCTCGAAGGGCATCGTCGCCTCGACCGCGGCGCTGTCGGTGTTGCTGCAGGAAGGCATTGGCGACACCATCCGCATCTCGCTGACCCCGGCGCCGGGCGAGTCGCGCAACCGGGAAGTGGTGGTGGCGCAGGAAATCCTGCAGACCATGGGGCTGCGCTCGTTCACCCCGCTGGTGACTGCCTGCCCCGGCTGCGGCCGCACCTCCAGCACCTTCTTCCAGGAGTTGGCGGACAGCATCCAGAGCTATCTGCGCGAGCAGATGCCGGTGTGGCGCCTGCAATACCCGGGCGTCGAAGACATGAAAGTGGCCGTGATGGGCTGCGTGGTGAACGGCCCGGGCGAGAGCAAGCTGGCCGATATCGGCATTTCCCTGCCGGGCACCGGCGAAGTGCCGGTGGCGCCGGTCTATGTCGACGGCGAGAAGAACGTGACCCTGAAGGGCGATACCATCGCCGCCGATTTCAAGGCGCTGGTCGACGATTACGTGCGCACCCGCTACGGCGAAGGCGGGGCCAAGCGCCGCGAGGCCGCCGTGCGCACGATACCGATCAAGACGGTCGGCTGAACCGAATAAAGACTGAGAAGAAGCGAGCAATGACGCAAAAGATCCAGGCCATTCGCGGCATGAACGACGTGCTGCCGGCCGATTCGCACCAGTGGGAGTATTTCGAGAACATCCTGCGCGGCTGGCTGGCCGATTACGGCTACCAGAACATCCGCACGCCGATCGTCGAGGAAACCCGGCTGTTCGTGCGTTCCATCGGCGAAGTGACCGATATCGTCGAGAAGGAAATGTATTCCTTCACCGACAGCCTGAACGGTGACAGCCTGACGCTGCGCCCGGAAGGCACCGCCGGCACCCTGCGTGCCGTGGTCGAGCACAACCTGCTGTACAACGCCACGCAGCGTCTGTGGTACATGGGCCCGATGTTCCGTCACGAGCGTCCGCAGAAGGGGCGCTATCGTCAGTTCCACCAGATCGGCATCGAGGCGCTGGGCTTTGCCGGGCCGGATATCGACGCCGAAATCATCCTGATGACGGCCGACCTGTGGAAGCGCCTGGGCCTGGCCGACAGCGTGGAGCTGCAGCTCAACACCCTGGGCAACAAGGATGAGCGTGCGGCACATCGTGAGGCGCTGATTGCCTATCTCGAGCGCCATCACGACATGCTGGACGAGGATGGCAAGCGCCGCCTCTACAGCAACCCGCTACGCGTGCTGGATACCAAGAACCCGGCATTGCAGGAAATCTGCAACGCCGCGCCGCGTCTCACCGACTATCTGGGCGATGAGTCGCGTGCCCATTACGAGGGCTGGAAGGCGATGATCGACGGCCTCGGCATCCGCTACGTGGAGAATCCGCGTCTGGTGCGCGGGCTCGACTACTACAACCAGTCGGTGTTCGAATGGGTGACCACCGAGCTGGGAGCGCAGGGTACGGTGTGTGCCGGTGGTCGTTACGATGGTCTGGTCGAGCAACTCGGCGGCAAGCCGGCTCCCGGCATCGGCTTCGGCATGGGCCTGGAGCGGGTGATGCTGCTGTTGCAGGAAAAGAACCGCCTGCCGGCATCCCGCGGCGTGGACGTCTACCTGGTGCAGCAGGGTGCTGGCGCGCCGCTGTACGCCATGCAGCTGGCGGCCAGCCTGCGTGCCGCCGGCCTGTCGGTGATCCAGCACTGCGGCGAAGGCAGTTTCAAGTCGCAAATGAAAAAGGCCGACGGCTGCGGCGCGCAGTTTGCCGTGATCGTCGGTGAAAACGAAGTGGCCAACGCCACGGCGGTGGTCAAGCCGTTGCGCCTCGAGGCCACTCAGGAAACCGTCGCGCTGGCAGCGGTGGCCGAAACCATCACCCGAATCAAGGCTTGAAAACATAAGGGGGAACGCGATGGCGTTCGACTTGCAAGAACAAGAACAGATCGACGAGCTGAAGGCCTTCTGGGCGCAGTGGGGCAAGTGGATTTCGGCGGCGGTGTTGGCGGCGGCGCTGGGCTACCTGGGTACCAAGGGCTGGACCTACTACCAGCAGTCGCAGGCCGAGAAGGCCTCGGCCGTCTACGACGAGGTGGTGGGCGCGGCGCAGGCGGGCGACCTGGCCAAGATGAAGAGCTCGATGTCAGTGTTGCAGAGCGATTACGGGCGCACCGCCTACGCCAGCCGTGCCGCCTTGCTGGCGGCCAAGACCGCCTTCGACAAGCAGGATCTGGCCTTGGCCAAGTCGCAGCTGACTTGGGCCGCGGAGCATGCCAAGGAGCCTGCCTTGCAGGCGGTAGCTCGCCTGCGTCTGGCGGCGGTGCTGCTCGATGAAAAGCGCTACGACGCCGCCATTGCCGAGCTGAATCAGGAGCATGTCAGTGCCTACGATGCCCTGTTTCTCGACCTGAAAGGCGATGTTTACGCCGCCAAGAGCGACAGCAAAGCCGCGCGTGACCAGTACCGCTCGGCCTTAGCCAAGCTGGCGGGGGATTCGCCCAACCGCCAGTATATTCAGACCAAACTTGATGCCCTGGGAGGCTGAGCGATGCGCTGTCGTGTACTGGTTTCTGCCCTGATTTCCGCCAGCGTGCTGTCTGGCTGCGCCAGCTGGTTTACCAGCTCCACACGTGTCGAGCCGACGCCGTTGCAGGCGGTGCGCGTGGAGCAGCCGCTCAAGCTCAAATGGTCCGATTCGGTCGGCGATGTCGCCCATGGCGGTTTCCTGCCGGTCTACCAGAACGGCAACGTGGTGGTGGCCGAGGCCCGTGGCCACATCGAGGTATTCGACGCCCTGAGCGGGCGCAAGGTCAGCGAACTGGCTCTCAAGCGCGAGCTGAGTGCCGGCCCCGGCGTGACCGACACGCTGGTGCTGGTGCCGACCACCGATGGCCGCCTGCTGGCGGTCGATCGTTCCAGCGGTGCGGTCCGCTGGGAGCAGACGCTGACCAGCCTGGCACTGGAAGCGCCGCAGGCCGGCAGCGAGGTGGTCACGGTGCGCACCAACGACGGCCGGGTAACCGGCTTCGCTTTGGCCGACGGCAAGCAGCTGTGGTCGGTGTCCCGTGTCTTGCCGCAGCTGACGGTGGAAAACAATGGATCGCTGCAGCGTGCCGGGGACGAGGCCATCCTGGCCGGCCAGGCCGGTGGCCGTCTGGTGGTATTGAGCCCGAAGAACGGCAACGTGCTGTGGGAGGCCAGTGTGGCCAGTCCGCGCGGGGCCACCGAACTGGAACGCGTCACCGACGTGGTGTCGCGCCCGGTGTTCGACGCCGGCCAGGTGTGCGCCGTGGCGTTCCAGGGGCGGGTGGCCTGCTTCGAGGCGCGCGGCGGCAACCTGCTGTGGGCGCGTGACGTGTCGTCCAGCCACGGGCTGGCGGTCGATGCGCGCAATGTGTATGTCACCGGCGATGATGGCAGTCTGTGGGCGTTCGACCGCAGTACCGGCCGCAACATCTGGAAGCTGGATGATCTGAAGTATCGCAACGTGTCGGGTCCGGCCATGCTGGGCCGCTACGTGCTGGTGACGGATGGCGAAGGATATGCCCATCTGGTCGCCGCTGACAGCGGCCGCATTGTGGGTCGCACCAAGGTCGGGACCGAACGTCTGACCGGACAACCGGTATCGCTGGGCGATACGGCGCTGGTATTAGGCCGTAACGGTCGCCTGGCCATGCTGTCACTGGAATAAAGCAGTCTCTTGATGAAACCAACTGTAGCCCTGGTCGGCCGACCCAACGTCGGCAAATCGACCCTCTTCAACCGCCTGACCCGCAGCCGGGATGCCCTGGTGGCGGATCAGCCGGGTCTGACCCGTGATCGTCATTACGGTCATGGCCGCGTCGGCGACAAGCCTTACCTGGTGGTCGACACCGGTGGCTTCGAGCCGGTCGTGGACGAAGGCATCCTGTTCGAAATGGCCCGCCAGACCCTGCAGGCGGTCGACGAGGCCGATGCCATCGTGTTTCTGGTCGACGGCCGTACCGGCATCACGCCGCAGGACAAGATCATTGCCAATCGCCTGCGCCAGAACGATCGCCCGGTATTCCTGGTGGTCAACAAGGCCGAGGGCATCAGCCAGTCGATCGCCGGGGCCGAGTTCCACGAGCTGGCGCTGGGCGAGCCCCTGGCGATCTCGGCTGCGCATGGCGACGGCGTGCGCGAGCTGATGGAGATGGTACTCGAGCCGTTCCCGGCCGCCACCGACGAGAAGGAGGTGCGCCATCCCAAGTTCGCCGTGATCGGCCGCCCCAACGTCGGCAAGTCGACGTTGGTGAACGCCATCCTGGGCGAAGAGCGGGTGATCGCGTTCGACCAGGCTGGGACCACGCGCGACAGCATCTACATTGATTTCGAGCGCGACGACCACACCTATACCATCATCGATACGGCCGGGGTGCGCCGTCGCGGCAAGGTCAACGAGACCATCGAGAAGTTTTCGGTGATCAAGACCATGAAGGCCATCGAGGATGCCAATGTGGCCGTTCTGGTGCTGGATGCCCAACTCGATATCTCGGAGCAGGATGCCACCATCGCCGGCTTTGCGCTGGAGGCGGGGCGGGCGCTGGTGGTGGCGGTCAACAAGTGGGACAACATCGATACCGAGCAGAAGGAACTGGTCAAGCGCGAGATCGCGCGCAAGCTGGGTTTCCTCGACTTTGCCAAGTTCCATTTCATCTCGGCCATCGAGGGGCGCGGCATCGCCGACCTGTTCAAGTCGATCGACGAAGCCTACCGCGCCGCCATGGTCAAGCTGGCAACGCCCAAGCTGACTCGGGTGCTGGAGGTGGCGGTTGAGCGCCAGGCGCCACCGAGGGTCGGGCAGGTGCGGCCGAAAATGCGTTATGCTCACCAAGGCGGCATGAATCCGCCGATTATCGTGATCCATGGCAACGCGTTGACCAAGGTGCCGGATAGTTACACCCGTTACCTGGAACATACCTTCCGCAAAGTGTTCAAATTGCAAGGAACGCCGTTGCGGGTACAGTTCAAGTCGGCGGAAAACCCGTTCGACAGCGAGAAGGAAAGCAAGGGTGGCAAGCCCGGCAAACTGGTGACGCTGGGCAAGAAGGGCAAGCTGCGCAACAAGCCTTGAGGCGCGTCGCTGGCCGTATCGGACCGGGTTGTCGCGGTGTTGGCCGCAGTGTGGCCGGGAGTCTCCGGCCTGAGAGGTGCCGAATAGTTTCCGGGCTGCGGCGGTGTTCACACCGCCGCAGCTCGCCTGTCTGTTGAAACTGGTTCGTAGTACGCCCGCCGCTTTTCTGCTAGAAAGATAGCTGGTTCTAGTGGTCGGGCTGATACAAGATTTTCAATACAACAATCATCGATTCGGAGAAAACGAATGAGCTCTAAAGGGCAAATGTTACAAGACCCGTTCCTGAACACCCTGCGCAAGGAACATGTGCCGGTGTCCATTTATCTGGTTAACGGTATCAAACTGCAAGGCCAGGTCGAGTCTTTTGACCAGTATGTGGTCCTCTTGAAAAACACGGTAACCCAGATGGTTTACAAGCATGCCATCTCCACCGTCGTGCCGGCCCGCCCGGTATCCATTCCGCACGAGCAGCCTGCTACTCAGAAGTCCGAGCAGCAAGACGCTTGATTGCTTACGCAAACCCCGAAAGGTTGGCCGGGTTCCCCATGAACGGGGGCCTTCCAGCCTTTCTTTTTGTGAGTCCGGTTATCTCAGGTGTTTGACCGTCCCGATTTAGGTGATCAGGCCATCATCGTGTGCCTGGATTTCGGTGACCCCGATTTCCAGGAAAACGTTGATGAGTGCGTCGATCTCGTCAAGAGTGCTGGCGTCGAAGTCATGGGTCTGATCCATGGCAAGCGCCAGCGTCCCGATGCGGCCCTCTTTGCAGGCAAGGGCAAGGTCGAGGAAATCGCGGCGCTGGTGCGCGTGACTGCGGCCAACGTGGTGATCTTCAACCATCAGCTCTCGCCCGGTCAGGAGCGCAACATCGAGCGCGTGCTGCAATGCCGGGTGATCGACCGCTCCAGTCTGATTCTGGACATCTTCGCCCAGCGCGCGCGCAGCCATGAGGGCAAACTGCAGGTCGAACTGGCGCAATTGTCGCATCTGGCGACACGACTGGTACGCGGCTGGACCCACCTGGAGCGGCAGAAGGGCGGTATCGGCCTGCGTGGTCCGGGTGAAACCCAGCTGGAAACCGACCGCCGCTTGCTCGGCAACCGCGTGAAGCTGCTGAAAACGCGGCTGGAGCAGGTGCAGAAGCAGCGCAAGACGCAGCGCCGCGGGCGTCTTCGCAACGGCATCGCCTCGGTGTCGATCGTGGGCTATACCAACGCTGGCAAGTCGACGCTGTTCAACGCGCTGACCAAGGCCAAGAGCTACGCCGCCGACCAGCTGTTCGCCACGCTGGACACCACCAGCCGCAAGCTGTACCTGAACGAGCAGGCCTCGATCGTGGTGTCCGACACGGTGGGCTTCATCCGCGATCTGCCGCATACGCTGGTGGCAGCGTTCCGCGCCACGCTGGAAGAAACCGTGCAGGCCGATCTGTTGCTGCACGTGGTCGATTCGGCCAACCCGATGCGCGACATGCAGATCGAAGAGGTTAACCGCGTGCTGGAGGAAATCGGCGCCGACGAGATTCCGCAGCTGATCGTCTGGAACAAGGGCGATCTGCGTGGACTGGAGCCGCTCATCGAGCGCGACGCCGACGGCGTGCCGCAGGCGGTGCGGGTTTCGGCGCTGACCGGGGACGGCCTGGAACTCCTGCGCGAGGCTCTTGCTGAACGGGTGCAGCTGCTTGCCCCCCCTCACTCTAGCGAAGATAGAAACAATAATGTCGCAGCATGATCCCAAGTGGGGACGGCGTCCGAACGACGGACCGCCGGACCTTGACGAACTGTTCCGTAAACTCAACCAGAAACTGGCCCGCCTGCTGGGGGCCAAGCCGTCCGGCAAGGCACCGGAGCCGCGCACCGCGTTCAAGGGGGGCGTTGGCGCCGCATTGGGCGTGGTGGTGGCACTGTGGCTGGCCAGCGGCTTTTACGTGGTGGATGCGCGCGAAGAGGGCGTGGTGCTGCGTCTGGGGCGTTATCACCACACCACTGAAGCGGGGCTGCAGTGGCACCTGCCGTACCCGTTCGAGAAGGTGGAGATCGTCAATCTGACCGAGGTGCGCAGCATCGAGGTGGGCTACCGCAGCAGCGCCAAGAACCGGGTGCCGGAAGAGTCGCTGATGCTGACCGAGGACCAGAACATCATTGATGTGCAGCTCTCGGTACAGTACGACGTGCGCGACGCCAGGGCGTTCCTGTTCAACAATGCCACCGGCGATCGCGACGCCAAGGACATCGTCAAGCAGGCCGCCGAGACCGCGATCCGCGAGATTGTCGGCCGCAACAAGGTCGACTTCGTGCTCAACGAGGGGCGCGCCCAGATCGCGGCGGAAACGCAGCGACTGATCCAGAGCGTGGTCGACCGCTACGCCCTGGGCGTGCACATCGCCAAGGTGAACATCAACGACGTGCAGCCGCCGGGAGAGGTGCAGGCGGCGTTCGAGGACGCGGTCAAGGCGGGCCAGGACAAGGACAAGCTGCGCAACGAGGGGCTGGCCTACGCCAACGACGTGGTGCCCAAGGCCGAGGGCTTGGCCGCTCGCCTGACCGAGGAGGCCGAAGCCTACAAGCAGCGCGTCGTGGCGCGCGCCGAGGGCGATGCCGCCCGCTTCAAGCAGGTGTTGTCCGAGTACAACAAGGCGCCCAAGGTCATGCGCGACCGGCTCTACTTCGACATGATGCAGCAGATCATGACCAGCAGCAGCAAGGTGCTGGTGGACCAGAAGGGGGGCAGCAACCTGCTCTACCTGCCGCTCGACAAGCTGATCCAGTCGACCGGACCGGGCAACGGTGCCGCGGCCGCTCCGGCCAGCCCGGCCCCCGCAGCGCCGGCGCCTTCCCGTGCCGAACCGAGCGCACCGCCCGCTGCGGCTACTCCGCCGCGGGAAGGACGGGATGTGACCCGGGGACGTGACATGTTCGGAGCGGAGCGCTAAGCCATGGAAAAAATGGTATCTGTAGTCGTGGCGATCGGCAGCCTGCTGTTGCTGGCCAGCCTGTCGCTGTTTACCGTTGACCAGCGCCAGTTCGCCCTGCTGTTCCAGTTTGGCGAAGTGGTGAAGATCGTTACGCAGCCGGGCATCCACTTCAAGGTGCCGCTGATGCAGGATGTGCGCTATTTCGACCGTCGGGTGCAGACCATCGACGCCGAGACGCCGGAACTGTTCAATACGCGCGAGAAGAAGAACGTGCTGGTCGACAGTTTCGTGAAGTGGCGCGTGATCAACGTCGAGCAGTTCTACAAGAGCGTCGGCGGCAACGAGGCGGCGGCCGTGGCGCGTCTGCGACAGACCATCAACGACGGCCTGCGCGCCGAATTCGGCCAGAAGACCGTTGCGGACGTCATTTCCGGGCAGCGCGATCAAGTCATGGAGGTTGTTCGCAAGCGTGCCGACGCGGATGCGCGTAAAATCGGGGTAGAAATTCTCGATGTGCGCTTAAAGCGCGTCGATTTTCCGGATAAAATCAGCAGTTCGGTCTACGACCGCATGCAGTCCGAGCGCCGCACCGTGGCGAGCCAGCTGCGTAGCGAGGGCGCCGCCGAGGCCGAGCGCATCCGTGCCGAAGCCGACCGCAAGCGCGAGGTGACCCTGGCGGAAGCCTATAACAAGGCGCAGCAGGTCAAGGGCGAGGGTGATGCCAAGGCGGCGGCGATCTACGCCGAAGCCTACGGCAAGAACCCCGAGTTCTACGCCTTCTGGCGCAGCATGGACGCCTACAAGGAGTCGTTCAGGAACAAGAGCGACGTGCTGGTGCTGGATCCGTCCAGCGAGTTCTTCCGTTACCTGAAGAACCCGCAGGTGGCCGGCAAGGCCAAATAACAATCTGACGATAATCGTGACCGGCCGAGACGTTTTCGGCCGGTTTGCTGACGGCAAGGCGGGGCAACCACCCCCGCCTTTTATTCTGTACTGAGTACTTATGCGCAACTGGCTGCTCCCCGAACATATTGCAGATATCCTGCCCGCCACCGCGCGCCAGGTCGAATCGGCCAAGGCCGCCATGCTGGAGCTGTTCCGCACGGCCGGCTACGAGCTGGTGTTGCCGCCGCTGATCGAATACGCCGATGCCCTGGTGTCGGAAGGCGATAGCGCGCTGGATATCAAGACCTTCAAGCTGGACGATCATCTGTCCGGCCGCCAGCTCGGCCTGCGCGCCGACATTACCCCGCAGGTGGCGCGCATCGATGCCCATCTGCTGTCCAACCGCACCGGCGTGACCCGGCTGTGCTATGCCGGCAGCGTGGTGCACGCCCGCCCGAGCGGCCTGATGAGTTCGCGCGAACCCTTGCAGGTCGGGGCCGAGCTGTACGGCTACGCCGGCATCGAGGCCGACCTCGAGATCATCGAGCTGATGCTGGCCACGCTGCGCCAGGTCGGGGTCGACAAGCTGCGCCTGGACGTCGGTCACATCGCCATCTTCCGCGGCCTGGCCGCGGCGGCGGGCCTCGCGGCCGAAGACACGCGCGAGCTGTTCGGTGCCTTGCAGTCCAAGGACATCGCCACGGTGCGCGAATTGGTGGCCGAGGTTGCCGAGCCGTACAAGAGCGCCTTCCTCGCCTTGCCGGAGCTGTATGGCCCGCGCCAGGTGCTCGACAAGGCGCGCACCCGGCTGCCGTCGTTGCCGGAGGTGGAACTGGGGCTGATGCAGCTCACCGCTATCGCCAACGCGCTGGACGGGCAGGTGGAGCTGAGCTTCGACCTGGCCGAGCTGCGCGGCGATTTCTACCACACCGGCCTGATGTTTGCCGCCTACGCCCCCGGCTGGTCCGAGGCGCTGGCGCGCGGTGGACGTTACGACAACGTCGGCCGCAAGTTCGGCCGGGCTCGCCCGGCGACCGGCTTCAGTCTCGACCTGCGCGATCTGGTGCGCATCCTGCCCGAGCGCGACGCCGCGCAGGGCATCCGCGTGCAGGCGCGCGACCTGGCCGCCGCGCGTGACGCCGTGGCCGCGCTGCGTGCCGGCGGCGAGCGGGTCATCATCGATTACCTGGGGGAATCGGCCGTGGCGCTGGATTGCGACCGCGAGCTGGTCTTGGCCGCCGATGGCTGGCAGGTGGTTCCGTTTAACTGAGTTTTAGTGTTTGACAGAGAAGAGGTTCTTTCCAATGTCCAAGAACGTTGTCGTGATCGGTACCCAGTGGGGTGACGAAGGCAAGGGCAAGATCGTTGACTGGTTGACCGATCACGCCCGTGGCGTGGTGCGTTTCCAAGGTGGTCACAACGCTGGCCACACCCTGGTGGTGGGTGGCAAGAAGACCGTGCTGCGCCTGATCCCGTCCGGCATCCTGCGCGAAGGCGTGGACTGCTTCATCGGCAACGGCGTGGTGCTGTCGCCGGAGGCGCTGCTGAAGGAGATCGACGAGCTGGAAAGCGCCGGCATCGACGTGGCTTCGCGCCTGAAGATCGCCGAGAACTGCACGCTGATCATGCCGTACCACGTGGCACTGGACCAGGCGCGTGAAGCGGCCAAGGGCGCCGGCAAGATCGGCACCACCGGTCGCGGCATCGGCCCGGCCTACGAAGACAAGGTGGCGCGCCGCGCGCTGCGCGTGATCGACCTGTTCGATGCCGAGCTCTTCGCCGCCAAGCTGAAGGAAAACCTCGACTACTACAACTTCCAGCTGACCCAGTACTTCAAGTCCGAGCCGGTGGACTTCACGTCCACGCTGGAAACCACCATGCAGCTGGCCGAGCGCATCAAGCCGATGGTGGCCGACGTGTCGCGCACGCTGTATGACCTGAACAAGGCCGACGTGCCGCTGTTGTTCGAGGGTGCCCAGGGCACGCTGCTCGACATCGACCACGGCACCTACCCGTTCGTGACCTCGTCCAACTGCGTGGCCGGTGCGGCCGCTCCGGGTGCCGGCGTGGCGCCGCAGATGCTCAACTACGTGCTGGGCATCGTCAAGGGCTACACCACCCGCGTCGGTTCCGGGCCGTTCCCGACCGAGCAGGAAAACGACATCGGCGCCTTCCTTGCCAAGCGCGGCAACGAGTTCGGCTCGGTGACCGGCCGTCCGCGTCGCTGCGGCTGGTTCGACGCCGCAGCGCTGAAGCGCTCGATCCAGATCAACGGCGTGTCCGGCCTGTGCGTGACCAAGCTCGACGTGATGGACGGCCTGGAAGAGATCCTGCTGTGCGTCGGTTACAAGATCGACGGCAAGGAAGTGGACATCCTGCCGTTCGGCTCGGAAGCCGTGGCCAAGTGCGAGCCGATCTACGAAACCATGCCGGGCTGGAGCGACTCCACCTTCGGCGTGAAGAAGTGGGATGACCTGCCGGAAAACGCGCGTGCCTACCTGACCCGCATCGCCGAAATCTGCGAGGCGCCGGTCGACATCATCTCCACCGGCCCGGACCGCGAAGAGACCATCGTGATGCGTCACCCGTTCGGTCTGTAAGACTGTTGCGAGGTTGGCCGAAGAACGGACCCCACGGGGTCCGTTTTTTTTTTTGCCCTCGTGTCGCCTTCCGGGCCGGCATTCGTCCCCGGTTGCGTTCCCGGGCCGGTTATTGTCGCCCCTGGCGGAGGCGGCGCACGGCTGAATCGGGTGGCGGCAGGGGCAGGGCACTTTCTGTCAAATGAGTAAGGGCTATCCAACGTCATTTCTTTAAAAATGATTTAAATCACAATTCATCTATAGAAAAAAGTGAGGGGGGCACCTATAACGAGATCAATGTGGTTTCTGTCGTTAGTGTAGTAATAAATTGTGAAAACTTGGAGTGTCAGCAGCGAGGGGCGCTGAAAGATGCCTCAGGCTCCAAGACGGCTGGAAGGAGCGAGGGCGTGGAGGCAGAGCGGGTGTCCTGTGTCATGAAACACCGCCTGGAGCGAGGCTTTACCTTGCTGGAGCTGCTGGTGGTGATGGTGATCATCGGCCTGCTGGCGGGCTATGTCGCCCCGCGTTACTTCGCCCAGGTGGGCAAGGCGGAGGTCAAGACGGCGCGTGCGCAGATCGATGCGCTGGAGAAGGCCCTGGACCAATACCGCCTCGACACGGGCCATTATCCCTCTTCTGAACAGGGCCTGAATGCGCTCTATACCCGGCCCAGCGACGAGCCCAAATGGGAGGGGCCGTACTTGAAGAAGGGGGTTCCGCTGGATCCGTGGGGCACCGCCTATCAGTACCGCAAGCCGGGTGAGCACGGTGAATACGATCTGTTCAGCTACGGCAAGGATGGGCAAGCCGGTGGCAGCGGCGAGGATGCTGACATCGGCAACTGGTAGGACGACAGCTCATGCGCTTCGAGATAAAAGCGGTCAAGAACAGTGGCGAGGTGACCTTACTGGCGCTGGAAGCCCTCAACGACGGCGAGGCCGTCAACCAGGTCAAGAGCCAGGGCTACACGGTGCTGGCGATCAAGCAGAAGTCGTCGTCTCTCGCCCTGCCGACGCTGAAACATAGCCGCTTCCAGCTATTGCTGTTTACCCAGGAACTGCTGTCGCTGCTGGAGGCCGGGCTGGCGCTGGTCGAGGCGATCGAAGCGCTCAACGAGAAGGAGCCGCGGCCGGAGTCGCGCCGGGTGCTGGAGCGTCTGATCCAGCGCCTGTACGAAGGCCAGACCTTGTCGGTGGCGTTGCAGCAGTTCCCCGACATCTTTCCGCCGCTCTATCTGGCTACGGTGCGAGCCAGTGAAAAGACCGGCGATCTGGAAGACGCGCTGGGTCGTTACGTGGCGTACCAGACGCAGGCCGACCTGGTGCGCAAGAAAATGATCAACGCGTCCATCTACCCCGGCTTGCTGGTCACCGTCGGCTGCCTGGTGCTGGTGTTCCTGCTGTCCTATGTGGTGCCGCGCTTCGCTCACGTCTACGAGGCGATGGGTACCGAACTGCCGCTGTTCTCCCGCTTGCTGCTGGCCTGGGGGCAACTGATCGAAGCCCATGCCATCACCCTGTTGCTGGCGCTGCTCGCCGTGCTGGGGGGGAGCGTGTACCTGTTCTCGCTGTCGGGGGTGAAGCGCTGGATCGGCACGACGCTGTGGAAGATTCCCGCCGTCGGCCAGCGCATGCGGATTTACCAGTTGGCCCGCTTCTACCGCATGCTGGGCATGCTGCTGACCGGCGGGACGCCGGTGGTGCAGGCGCTGGGGATGGTGTCCGGCCTGCTGCAGGCCTCGCTGCGCGAACAGTTGCTGCAGGCCGCCCGCGACATCCGCGAGGGACGCTCGATTTCCCTCGCCATGAGCAGCAACGGCCTGACCACCTCGGTGGCGCTGCGCATGCTGCGGGTGGGCGAACGCACCGGTCAGATGGGCGGCATGATGGAGCGCATCGCCAGTTTCTACGAAGAGGAAATGGCGCAGGCGGTGGAACGTTTCACGCGCCTGTTCGAGCCAGCGCTGATGGCCTTTATCGGACTGGTGATCGGCGGAGTCGTCATCCTGATGTACCTGCCGATATTCGAGCTGGCCGGGAGTATCCAATGAGCAGCGATCTGTCCCCCATGCCGGAGGCGCCGGCCCGCTTCACGCCCGAACAGCTGCAGCAGGCCCGCGAGGAGGCGCGCCGTCGCGAGCGTTCCGCGCTGGACGTGCTGGAAGAGCACTCCGGCCTGACCCATGAACACTTCGTGCTGAGTCTGGCCGAGACCTTCCATTATCCGGCCCTGGCCATGGCCGATCTCGATGCCCTGCAGCCGGCGTTCGACGTCATTCCCTACGCCGAGGCGGTGCGTCACGAGTGCCTGGCGTGTCGCGACGGGGAGGGGGAGTTGCTGGTGTTGTTCGCCGATCCGCTCAACGCCGATCTGCAGGCTTGGGCCGACCACGTCGTCGCACGTCCGGCGCGCTGGTGTCTGGTGCATCGGACCGACCTGAGCGCCTTCCTGACGCGCCAGGAGGCGTCGTGGCGGGCGGTGGACGTGTTGCTGGCCGGCGGAGCCGACCAGGCCGCCGCGACCTCCCTGGTGGAGGACATTTCCTACAAGTCGATCAGTGAAGACACCAGCCAGGTGGTCAAGCTGGTGCACTCCATCATCTACGACGCCCTGAAGGTGGGGGCCAGCGATATCCACCTCGAGAGCGACGGCGCGGGGCTGGTGATGAAGTACCGCATCGACGGCGTGCTGGACGCCGTCGGCAGCCTGAACGGCATCGATCTGGCCGAGCAGGTGGTGTCGCGCGTCAAGGTGATGTCCGATCTCGATATCGCCGAGCGGCGCGTGCCGCAGGATGGCCGCTTCAAGATCGCCATCCAGGGGCGCGAGGTGGATTTCCGCGTCTCGATCATGCCCAGCATCTTCGGCGAGGACGCCGTGCTGCGCATCCTGGACCGGCGCGCCCTGACCACCCAGCTGCAAGGGCTGCGGCTCGACAACCTGGGCTTCGACGCCGCGTCCATCGAGGAAGTCCGCCGCTACATCCAGGACCCCTACGGCATGGTGCTGGTGACCGGACCGACCGGGAGCGGCAAGACCACCACGCTGTACGCGGCGGTGACCGAAATCAACACCGGGCACGACAAGATCGTCACCATCGAGGACCCGGTCGAGTACCAGCTGTCGGGGGTGCTGCAGATCCAGGTCAACGAGAAGAAGGGGCTGACCTTTGCCCGTGGCCTGCGTTCCATCCTGCGGCACGATCCGGACAAGATCCTGGTGGGCGAAATCCGCGATACCGAGACCGCGCAGATCGCGGTGCAGGCGGCGCTGACCGGCCACCTGGTGTTCACCACGGTGCACGCCAACAACGTGTTCGACGTGATCGGGCGCTTCGTCCATATGGGGGTCGATCCCTACAGTTTCGTCTCGGCGTTGAACTGCATCTTCGCCCAGCGCCTGGTGCGGCTGAACTGCCCGTACTGTTCCCAGGCGGATCAACCCGACGCCCAGCTGGTGGCGGTTTCCGGCCTGCCGCCCGAGCTGGCGGCGACGATCGAGTTCCGCCGCGGCCGCGGTTGCGGCCACTGCCGCGGCTCCGGCTACAAGGGCCGCAAGGCGATCGGCGAGATGCTGCGCCTGACCGACGAGATCCGCGAGCTGATCGTGGCACGCGAGCCGATACGGCACATCAAGGAGGTGGCGCGCCGCAACGGCACGCGCTTTCTGCGTCAGGCCGCGGTCGAGCTGGTGAAGCGCGGGGAAACCACTTTACAGGAAATCAACCGTGTTACTTTCGTTGAATGACCGGGTCAAGATGGCGCTGTGTCCGGACCGGGTGATCCTGATGCGGTTTTCCCATGGACTGCGTCCGCACCTGCTCGACAAGTGCATCGTGCCTTGTCCGGAGGCGGCGGCGGGCTGGCAAGCGGCGGTCGCGGTGTTGCGCGAGGCGCTGAAGGCGCCGGAGTGGCAGAAGGCGACGGCGACGCTGGTGATCTCCAACCACTTTGTGCGTTATCTGCTGATTCCCTGGAACGACCAGCTGAGCTCGGACGAAGAGTGGCGGGCGATGGTGCACCATTGTTTCCGCCAGGTCTACGGCGACGAGGCGGAGCGCTGGGAGTGCCGCTGGAGCGGCGGCGGCTTCGGCACGCCGCTGATCGCCAGCGCCATCGACCCGGAGCTGCTGCTGGCCCTGCATCAGGTGGCGCAGGAGAGCGGGGTGAAGCTGGACTCGGTACAGCCCTACCTGATGGCCGCCTTCAATCACTGGCGCCGCCGCATGGTCAGCGACAGCGGCTGCTTCCTGCTGACCGAGCCGGGGCGCATCGGGCTGGCCTGTTTCCACGATGGCCAGTGGGGCGGGCTGGTGTTCGAGCCCCTGCCGCCCACCGACGCCGCCACCGTGCTTCCCGAGTTGCTGCAGCGCATGTTGCTGCGCCTCGAGACGGGGGGGGCACCACACGACATCTTCGCCTTCGCGGCCGAGGTGCCCGAGGCGGCGTGGCCGCAGACGGACGGGACGACCATCCGCTTGCTGCCACTGGAACCCCTGCCCGGACTGCCGCCGGAGGCCGGCGCCGAGTACGCCATGGCGCTGATGGGAGAGTGAACATGCACACGATCGAGCTGGACTATGTGCGCAAGCATGAAAAGCTCGCCGGCAAGGCCCTGCTGATGGTGCTGGCGGCGCTGTTGGTGCTGCTGCTGAGCGCCTGGTATTACCTCTCCGTCTCGCACGAGGTGGAGCGCCGGGCACAGCGGGTGGCCGACAACCGGCACACCCTGCAGCGGCTGCAGCCGGCGCGCGAGCGCCCGCGCGACAAGGGCCTCGATCAGGCGATCAACCAGGCCAACGCGGTCTGGCAGAGCCTGAACCAGCCCTGGCCGGCGTTGTTTTCCGCGCTGGAGCAGAGCAAGACCGACGACGTGGCGCTGCTGGCGGTCGAGCCCGATCCGCTCAAGCACAGCGTGCGCATCACCGCCGAGGTGAAGAAGCGCGAGGCGATGCTGAGCTACATCGAACGGCTGGAACAGCAGCCGGGGCTGGGCAGCGTGGTGCTGCTGGAGCATCACATCAATCAGCAGGATAACGAGAAGCCGTTCCGCTTCTCGGTGCTGGCGGCGTGGAAGCCCGAGCCATGAACACCCTGCTGCCACGCCTGCGTTACACCTTGCGGCAGCTGGGCTGGCCGGGTGCGCTATTGCTGGCCACCGTGCTGGGGGCGGGGCTGTTTCACCTCACCGTGACGCTGCCGCTGCAGCAGCGCGAGGCCGCCTTGCTGCAGCAAGGCCGGGAGCAGGAGCGCGACATCGCCCGGCTGCGCCAGGCGGCGCGCAAGCCCGAGCTCGGCCCGGAGCTGCGCCTGGCCCGTTTCTACCAGTCGTTCCCGCCGCGCGAGAGCGCGCCGGTCTGGCTGGAGAAGATCTATGCCGCCGCCGAGGCGCAGTCGCTGGTGTTGCCCAAGGGCGAGTACAAGATCTCCCCGGACAAGAGCGGCCGCTTGTGGCGCTACGAGATCAGCCTGCCGGTGAGCGGTTCGTATACCCGCTTGCGGGCGTTCCTGGCCCAGGTGCTAGAGGACAATCCGGCGGCGGTGCTGGCCGACCTGCGCCTGAGGCGCGAGAACATCGGCCAGGAGCAGCTGGACGCCACGGTCCGCCTGGTGGTGCTGCTACGGGGGGCATGAGCATGCTGTCGCAACGACAACGCTGGGCATTGCTGGGCGGGGCGCTGGCGCTCACCCTGCTGCTGGCCGTGTGGCCGGATGGCGGCGACGAGGGCTCCCGCGCGGTGGTCGGGGTCGAGCCGCGCAGCCATGCCGGCGCCAAGCCGCAGGATCAGGCGCCGGTGCTGCTGGCCATGAGCATCGACACGCTGCAGCGCAGCGCGGGCGCGGAGGGCGAGGACAAGGAGGTGAAGAATATCTTTGCCCGCCAGACCTGGTTCGTGCCGCCGCCGCCGCCCAAGCCGGCGCCGCCCGCGCCACCGCCCTTGCCGTTCAGCTATCTGGGCAAGGTGATCGACGGCAATCAGGTCACGGTGTTCGTGACGCAGGGGGATCGTAACCTGGCACTGAAAACGGGGGACGTCGTCGACGGGGTTTACCGGGTGGACAACATCGCGCCACCGACGATGACGTTCACTTTCCTGCCGCTGAGCATGCAGCAATCCCTGGAAATAGGGGGAGCAAATTGAAACGCTTACTCTTTCTCATGCTGGTCGCCCTGTCTGTCCTGGCCGGGTGCGCCAGCAACAAGTCCTTCGTCGAAGGCAAGCGGATGTTGGCCGAAGGCAAGGTGGAAGAAGGTTTCGCCCAGCTGGAGCAGGCGGTCAAGGAATCCCCCACCAATGCCGAATACAAGGCCTACCTGTTCAGCCAGCGCGAGCGTACCGTCAACCAGTGGCTGGCGCAGGCGGTGACGGCGCAGCTGAACGGCAACTTCGACGAGGCCGAGGCCGGCTATCGCCGCATCCTCAAGATCGACCCATATAACCAGCGCGCCAACTCCGGGCTGGACAGCCTGGCCATGGACCGTCGCCACAGCAAGCTGCTGGACGACGCCCGGGCCCTGCAGCAGAAGGGGGCGGTGGATCAGGCCATGGCGCTGGTGGGGCAGGTGCTGGCCGACAATCCGCGCCACCGCGAGGCCAGGATTCTGCAGCGCAAGCTCAACGAGGCGAAGCCGCGCGACACGCTGGCCAGCCCGCAGCTCAAGTCGGCGCTGTCGCGGCCGATCACGCTGGAGTTCCGCGATGCGGCGCTGAAGGCGGTGTTCGAGGTGATTTCGCGCACCTCCGGCATCAACTTCGTGTTCGACAAGGACGTGCGGCCCGATCTCAAGGCCACCATCTTCGTGCGCAACAGCACCATCGAGGACGCCATCCAGCTGCTCTTGGTGACCAATCAGCTCGACCGGCGCGTCCTCAACGACAACACCATCATGGTGTACCCCAACAATCCGGCGAAGCAGAAGGATTACCAGGAGCTGGTGATCAAGAATTTCTATCTCGCCAACGCCGAGGCCAAGGACACCGCCAACCTGATTCGCGCCCTGCTCAAGACGCGCGACGTGTTCGTCGACGACAAGCGCAACCTGGTGGTGATGCGCGACACGCCGGAGGCGGTCAAGGTGGCCGAACGGCTGATCGCCTCGCAGGACCTGGCCGAGCCGGAGGCGATCCTGGATGTCGAGGTGGTCGAGGTCAACCGGGCGCGTCTGCAGAGCCTGGGGATCGATTGGCCGAGCCAGGTGGGGTATGGCCTGTTGAACGGCGGCACCAGCACGCAGACCGGCACCGTGACCAACCCGACGACCGGTGCCGTCACGCCGATCGTCACGCCGGGGGTGGCGGCGACGGTGGCCAGCGGGGTGATCAACCTGCGCAACAATCCGCTCGGCCTGACCACGTTCATCGCCAACCCGGCCCTGGTGCTCCACTTGCAGGCCCAGGATACCGACGCCAACGTGCTGGCCAACCCGCGCATCCGCGTCAAGAACCATGAAAAGGCCAAGATCCACATCGGCGACAAGGTGCCGGTGTTCACCAGTACCGCCGTGGTCAACGCCGGTATCGCGCAGTCGGTGTCCTATCTCGATGTCGGGGTCAAACTGGAGGTGAAACCGAGCATCGGCCTGGACGACGACGTGACCATCGACGTCGGGCTGGAAGTCAGCAGCATCGTCAAGCAGGTGGACTTTGGCACCAGCACCGCCTATCAGATCGGCTCGCGCGCCGCTGATACCACGCTGCGCCTGCGCGATGGCGAAACCCAGGTGCTGGCCGGGCTGATCCAGGACGAGGACCGCCGCTCCATCACCAAGATTCCGGGGCTGGGCGATCTCCCCATCGTGGGGCGCCTGTTCTCCAGCAACAACGACACCCGTTCCAAGTCCGAAATCGTGCTGCTGATTACCCCGCATATCGTGCATAACCTGGACCTGCCCGACCGGCAGATTTCGGAATTCCGCGCCGGTACCGAAAGCAGCATCGGCGGCATGGGGGCGGTAGTGGGGGGGGGAGCACCCACGAGCGCACCATCTCCCGTGGTTCCGGGCGTACCGGCTGAAGCCCCGGCTGCGCCGGCCGCTCCGGCTCCGACGGCGCCGAGCGCGCCGGCCATGGTGCCGATACCCGGCATCGTGCCGTATCAATCGGCGCCGCCCAGCCAGCCAGCGGCCCCGGCCGCACCGGCCAAGTAAGCGTGGCGGGCGGAGGAGGGCGATGAGGTGACACCGATCCAGCCATCGCGCCGCACTCGTCTCGGCAGCGGCGGGTTCACGCTGATCGAGATGATGGTGACGGTCGCCATCGTCGCCCTGCTGGCCAGCGTCGCCGTGCCGATGGCCGAACTCGCGGTACAGCGCGAGAAAGAGCAGGAACTGCGTCTGGCCCTGACCCAGATTCGGGAGGCCATCGACGCCTACAAGAAGGCGGTGGACGAGGGGCGTATCCCCAAGGCGGCCGACGAGTCCGGCTACCCGAAGACGCTGGAGATCCTGGTGGAGGGGGTGCCCGACCCCAAGGACCCCGACAAGAAGAAAATGTTCTACTTCCTGCGCCGCATTCCGCGCGACCCGATGGCCCGCGACGATGCCCTGGTCGCCGCCGCCGATACCTGGGGCAAGCGCAGTTACGCCAGCCCCGCCGACGCGCCGGAAGAGGGCGACGATGTCTACGATGTCTACTCGAAGACGGAGGCGCGCGGGCTGAACGGCATTCCCTACCGGCAGTGGTGACGCGACCCCTCCGAGCCGCCGCCGCTCGGGCAAGGACGTCGGGCCGGTGCGCGGGGAGCGACCGGGTGGACGACAAACTCTGCGGTGCGGCGCCAGCCCTGGCTGACACCGCGCCATCGACAAGCTGGGTGCATGGGATGAAACAGG
Source organism: Pseudogulbenkiania sp. FW507-F1 (assembly GCF_058781125.1). Taxonomy (NCBI): domain Bacteria; kingdom Pseudomonadati; phylum Pseudomonadota; class Betaproteobacteria; order Neisseriales; family Chromobacteriaceae; genus Pseudogulbenkiania; species Pseudogulbenkiania sp. FW507-F1. The sequence continues at coordinate 28,185 of NZ_JBYSWM010000030.1, forward strand.
ACAAGCGATGCGGTGGGCGCCGGCATTATCGACGCGGCTTCACTCTGATCGAATTGATGGTGGTGATGAGCATCATCGCCCTGCTGCTGACCATTGCCGTGCCGCGCTACCTGAGCAGCCTGGAGCGCTCCAAGGAGGCGGTGCTGCACAGCGACCTGACCACCCTGCGCGAAGCTATCGACAAGTACTACGGCGACCGCGCCAAGTACCCCGATACCCTCGACGAGCTGGTGTCCAGCAAATACCTGCGCAACCTGCCCAAAGACCCGTTCACCGACAGCCCGACGACCTGGGTGGTGGTGCCCCCGGACGATCCGTCCAAGGGCGCGGTGTACGACGTGAAGAGCGGTGCCCCCGGCAAGGGGCAGGACGGCACGGCGTATAGCGAGTGGTAGTCATGGCGAGGCGCAACAGCATGACGCAAGGTTGGCCGAAGAACGGTTCCCGGGCCAGGGGAGGGGGGACGGCAGGCCGGTACCAGTCGGGTTTCACCTACCTGGGCGTGCTGATGCTGGTCGCCATCATGGGGGCCTTGCTGGCCGCCACCGGCGAGGTCTGGTCCACCGTGATCCGGCGCCAGAAAGAGCAGCAGTTGCTGTTCGTCGGCCACCAGTTCCGCGAAGCCATCCGCCAGTATTACGAGCGCTCTCCCGGCGGGGTGAAGCGCTACCCGCGCACCCTCGACGACCTGCTGCTGGACAAGCGCTATCCCACCACCCAGCGCTATCTGCGCAAGATCTACTTCGACCCGATGACCGGCAAGCAGGAATGGGGGCTGCTCAAGGCGCCGGACGAAGGCATCGCCGGGGTCTACAGCCTGGCGCGCGGCACCCCGATCAAGGTGGACAACTTCGCGGCGCCGGATGCCGCCTTCAAGGGCGCCCAGCGCTATTCCCGCTGGCAATTCAGCTACCAGTTGGTGCAGCCAGGCACTGCCAACGGCAGCCAAAATACCCCGTCGACATCCGATGCGCAGGACAGCGAGGACGCGGCGGACGATCAGACCCAGGCGCCCGCCGTGCAGTGAATTCAAGGCTTCCAGACCGTATTGCCGTGCACCGCCGCCCTCGCGCCAGCCGTTCATCGGCCTAGCTCATCATCATCTTCCCTCCGGTTTCGAACCATTTGGCGAGCGTTGTAAATACCCCATAGTTTTGCCGTAACTGGCCGTGTTTTATCTTATTTCGTTAATGACATATTCTTAATTAAAACAAAGGCATAGTGAGTCCGTTTTATCTGGCGGCGAGGCCGGGAAACGGCCTCGGCAACCCGGTTTTGGTGTGTATAGTGAGGGCCTGATCTATTAGAAATCAGGGAAAAATCACTGGCGATGTCCGGTTCCAGGGCATTCGCAATGACTTGACTGATAGCGTTTTGGCGCACACCAGGCTCTCTTTATAAAAACAGGAGCCAAGGCAATAAATAAGGTGTGGCCGCAGCAAGAAGCGATCGCTGCTCAGTCATTTCCTCAGGGGGGCCAAAGGGGGTCACGTTCCTGTACAGGAAAGGGCGGGTTCGTCTTGTTCGCATTCGGGTCGGGTTGGCAGGTGAGTTTCCCAGACAATGAGAAAGGAACCTCATGTTTGGAACTGCCGCCGCGAACTGCGGCCAAAGGGGCTTGTTTACCCGCGTCATGCCGGGACTGCTGTTGGGCCTGGCGCTGCTGGCTTCTGGCCCAAGCCTTGCCCAATCAACCAACACCACCTCTCAAAATCAGGTTGCTGCAACAACCGGTTCGGCCGTCGAACGCGAAGGTGTGCTCGAAGTGATCCACTGGGATAACCTCGACAAAACCAGCTCCTTCAAACGTTACCTGCGCACCAACGACGGCAAGCGTTTTGAGCTGAAATTCAAGAAGCATGCCCCGTCCCATCTGACCGGCACCAGAATCAAGGTGAGAGGGATGCAAAGTGGTAACGTACTGGCGCTTGATTCCAGCACCAGTTCCTATCAGGTCCTTGCGATGCCCGCGCCCAACGCGGTTGGTGCACAGAACACGGCAGTGCTGCTGGTCAATTTCACTGACAATACCACTCAGCCATTTACCACGACCCAGGTCAACAGCACGGTATTCGGCTCGGCCAACAACTATTTCAAAGAAAACTCCAGCCAACAGACTTGGCTGACGGGGAGCGTGTACGGTTGGCTCACCCTGCCGATGACGCAAACCTGCAGTTACTACAATATTGCCACTGCGGCTAATACCGCCGCGGCCAATGCGGGGATCGATCTCTCCCCGTACACCCGCTTCGTTTACATCTTCCCCTACAACAGTACCTGTGGCTGGAGCGGCATGGGGACGGTCGGTGGCTCTCCTTCCGATGCGTGGTTGAATGGCCGTTTGGCCACAACGGCGGTAACCCACGAAATGGGCCACAATCTTGGCCTGTATCATTCCCACTCTATGGAGTGTGGCGCGACCAGTATCGGCAGCAGTTGCACTAGCAGTGAATATGGAGACCCGTTCGATGTGATGGGGGCTCCGGCCGGGACCGCCCACTACAATGCCTTTCAGAAGGAACGGCTTGGCTGGTTGAACTACGGCACCTCGCCGACAATCACGACGGTGAGCAGCTCCGGCACCTATGCGATTGAACCATATGAAACCAGTACCACCGGCGCCAAGGCGCTGAAGATTCTGAAAAGCACCGATCCGACTACGGGATACAAGACATGGTATTACGTCGAACTCAGGCAGGCGCTGGGGCAAGATACCTATCTCTCCAGCTATCCCAATGTGGTCAGCGGTGTGCTGGTCCATACGGGGGCCGATGGCGATGGCAACAGCAGTTACCTGCTCGACATGACGCCGAACAGTTCGACCAACGACTGGATTGACCCGGCCTTGACGGCGGGCCAAAGCTTTACCGACAGCACGGCCGGCATCACCGTCACCGTCCAGTCGGTGAGTTCCACTGGCGCCAGTGTGAGTGTGAGCCTGGCAGGCCAAACGGTATCGACGCCGACCTGTACCCACGCCAACCCGACTGTCAGCCTGTCTCCCGGGCAAAGTCCCACGGTAACTCCGGGCACGGCGGTAACGTATACCTTGAGCGTCACCAATACGGACTCAAGTGCTTGCCCCAGCTCTCAGTTCAACTTGAGCTCGGTGGTTCCGTCCGGCTGGTCGGCAAGTTCCACTAGCTCGGTATTGAGCTTGGCTCCCGGGGGCAGCGGCAGCACCTCGGTCGTGGTGACGTCGCCCTCGACCGCCACGACCGGTTACTACGGGGTGAGCTCGACGGCCACCAATGGCTCCGCCACCAGCTATAAGGCATCGGCTTCAGCAACCTACGCACTCGCGACAAGCTCGACTACTACCACCCAGCCGCCGGTGGCGGTGAATGACAGTGCGACAACCAAAGTAGCCTTGCCGGTGAATATTCCCGTGCTGGCCAATGATTCAGATCCGGCCGGCAAGAAACTGACGGTCACCGCCGTCGGTGCTGCCGCACATGGGAAAGCAGTCATCAATGCCGACGGCACCGTGACGTACTCGCCCAACGGCAAATACAAGGGCAGCGACAGTTTCAGCTATACCATCAGCGACAGCAGCAGCACCGCCTCTGCCATGGTATCGATCCAGATCAGCCGCTAGACGAACAAGGGGGCAACCTGCCAAGCCGATCATGGGCATAGCAAGGTTGATTAGAAGGCCCGGCGCAAGCCGGGCTTTTTTCTTTCGGTCGCTGTCCCCAGCGTGCCGCTCATGCTCGGCAAGCCGGATGTGATGTCGGGTGATGGGGGCAAGAAAACGGCTAGTCGTGAAAAAGCCCGGCCGAAGCCGGGCTTTCGTAAGGTGCCAAAGCTGCCATCCCTTATTGGCAAGCACTTGGCAGGTTGTTGTTGTAAGCGTCCAGCTTGGAGGCCAGATTGTTGGCGGTGGTTGCATCCGCCTTGGTCAGGTTGCTGTACGAGCCGGTGCCATTAAAGCCGTACTTCACTAGCAGGGCGTTCGCCTGAGTAATGGCAGAGCTCACTGCCGGGCAAATCGCCGCACCTGCCGTGACGTTCAGTTCAGCGGCCAGAAGCTGGGCTGCCAAACCGTACAGCGGATTGCTTGCCATCTTCTTGCCCGTCAAGATGTCGGACTTGTTGAGCAGCAAGACTGCATAGCAAACATCAGTGCTGGAACCATCCAGGTACAGGGTACCAACCTGTTCGCCCGGAGGCGTTGCCAAGGCCAGGGTCTGGTCAAGTACCGGAGCTTGTTTCCCGTTGCTTTGCTTGCAAGAGGAGGCTGTCCAGTTTTTCCAGAAGCCGATGGTCCGAGCGTTACCTCCCGGAGGCGGCGTGTTGTCTACCGCGAACGACTTGGTTTCACCTGCCGCTACCGTAAAGTCGGTGCACAGCACGCTGTTATCACCATCCGGGTTGAACACCGTATAGGCGCTGCTCAGCGAGGTCTGCCATCCCGGCAGTACCGCTTCGCAAAGCTGGTAGTGCGTACCCGGAACCAGCAGGGTGCTGAAGGTGAACGTGCCATTATTGGCGGCATTGGCGGTGGCCGTTTCCAGCGTAGTCCCGGCTTGCGTCGTGCTGGCTCCCTGTCTCAACTGGAAGTCAAACGACTCCGTGCCTGTCAGCGCCGCGCCACTCTGCGTCTTGACAACGGTTGCTTTGCCAAGCTTGGTGTTGTGGAACGAGCACTGGAACAGCTTGCCTGCGTCAGCTGGGTAATTCACCGCGAAGCTGCAGATGGTGGTGGTGGCACCGTCATTCGGTGTCGCACTATCCAACTGCCAACCGCTCTTCAGCGTTTCCGTCATGGTGAACGTGCCTTCTTGCAGGGCACCACCAATGTCCACATAGCCCGCGCCGGCATTGGCCGTAGCTTGGATTCCGGCTGGCGGAAGTCCCGGCCCTTGCAGGGTGAAGGTCCAGGTGAAATCCGGATCGCCAGACTGCAATAGCGGATCGGTTATTTTCTGAACCTGTGCGGATGCCGGGCCAGCCAGTAGCTGATCATTGTACTTAACTGTACCCGAGCAGTTGGGCAATGTGAGGTCCTTGGTCTTCGTTGTACCCGATGGATCCGATAGGCCGATGACTTGGCCGGTATTGGAGCCAGCCGGCGTGAACGTCGCCGATTGTTCCACCACGGTGTAGTTATCTGGCACCAGACCTGTCAGGGTCGACGTCAGTTCGGTGGCACCTCCTCCAGTGAACGAGATGGTTACGTCTTCTCCGTACGTGCTGTCATTGGCTCGCGTGACATGGAAAAGAATGTCAAGTTTGTCACCCGCAAACAGGAACGTTGGATTGGAGTTATCGATCACCTTGTCAATTGTCAGCGCAACAGAAGCCGACGAGGAAATATTGACATTGAGCGGACCGGCGGTCGCCAAGGTGACATTATTGTCACCCGTCAGAGTGGCCGAGTCACTCAATACGCCACTGGTGACCTGCAGGCTTGCCAGGTAGATCGTCTTGTTGAAGCTCACCGAACCGCTATCCGTCTGGGCACCCGAACTCCACCCTACCGGACCGACCGTGTGAGTGCCGGCAATATATCCACCCGTGAAGCTGCCAACCGATGGTGTCGCTACCGAGAACGTCAGACCGGTGCCCGTAATGGACTCGGTATCGGTAATGCTGACCGTCGAGTTGTTGATGGTCCCTGCTGTGATCTGTGCCTTGGCCGTCGCACTGGTGTTTCCCGGTACGGTAATACCCGTATCCTTGTCGGTATACGTGGCCGTGGCTACATCGTTGAGGAAGTCACCGATATTGCCGTCCGAGGATGGCAGCGTGACTGTGTGGGTGAACACATGCGAGGAGTTCGCGGGCACGTCAAACGATCCGAGGTTGGCGGTGTCCAGTGCTACCGACTGTGTCGTACCCTGGTAGATCGTGTCGCTTACTGCCACGGTAATGGTGCGCGATGCGGGGTTGGTGGCCGTAATGTTGGCCGTCACCGAGATCGTTCCCGGAATGATGCTGACTTTTGTCCAGGTCACGGTAATCGTGACCGGTTTTTCAAGCGGCGCATCTTTCACGCAAACATCGCCGAACGAGACTTCCGCCGGGTTGGCTTCTTTTTTCAGGCTCCACGCCTGGTCGCCACCCTGTGCCGCACTCATGTTCTTGTCCAGCTTCTGCGGCAGGATTTCCTTCACCGGGATGGAAACATCGCGGCAACCAAGCCCAGAGCAATCAACAGTGGATGCTCCGGTCTGGAGTGCGAGGTTCGAGTGAAGCGACGATCCCGGGAACAAATGGGAACCCAGTGCCAGGCGCTCATGATAGTCATACACGCAGGTCGTGTTCTGGGCCTGATTGATGGTGAGCAGGCGATAGATCGACGCGGTAAGTCCACCCAGTCCCGGGGACATTTGCGTTTGAGGACCGACGGTGGGGGCGGTACACGAGGCGCTAGACAACGCGGTATTCAGCACGGGGACTGAAATGACGTCATAGCCCAAGGCGGTTCCGCTCAGGTTGTCGGCCACTACGGCAATGGTATAGCTCTGGTTTGATGGTGCCGAATTGCCAGCAGCCGCTGTCACGCGGTGCGGAACCAGGTCCAGCTCATTCCAGCCCTTGCCAAGGTTGCCCGTGGTATAGGCCGCATCAGGGCAAACAAAGGGGCCTCCAGGTGGGAAGGTAATGGAGCCGTCGTTGCGGCAGCCTTCCAGTGTGAAATTGACATGGCTCGGATCAGCCGCGAACGCAGGGCTCGCACCGAGCACCAGAAGCAAGGTAGTGAGTAGCAGTCTGAAAAACGTTAGAAAAGGTCGTTTGTCGCCACCCGGCGTCATCGCCGTGGCGGATGAGTGCGTTCTGGGAGCTTTCCGGCGTCTCCCGAAACAATTGGAGTCCATTTTTCTACCTCCTCTGATTGCTCAAAGGCGGTTCCTGCCAAGGAATCGCACGCTTGATTCCCCTATGACCAGCGACAATATCGCCAGGATGTTTTATTGATGTTACTTCTTATCGGGTTATTCCCTCATTCGGCACTGAACAAGTTGTCCTGCGCAATGGACCGATGGGGCATAGGCTTATTGGCGGGTGCAGCGGTACATACCGATAGGCTTGCCTCCAGCGTAAGAGAAAGACACACAGTAAATATTAGGAGGTGGTTTCGAAAGATTCAACGTCATGTTTAAAATATAATGTTGGCAACTATCGGAAATAAACATCCATATAGGTGAATAGCCACGCTGCTGATGGGAGGTTTTTTGTTCGCAGGTGATAGAAAATTGCGAGCGTGGTGACCGGCGAAAAGACGGCAGCTGGATCGCCCGTTATGCCAAAAGCAATGTCGCTCGGCAACCCTCACCCGTTTGTGCCCCGGGTTTTTCGATGCGCCGGGTTATTGGTACGATGAATTCTGGACATCATTTCCCCCCTTGAACTATATCTAGTTTTACTTGTTCCGTATTTTTGGGAAAAAAAGGGAAGAGGGTCATGAAGAAGCACTTATTGCTGAGCGCGGTCATTGCGATGGTAGGGATAGCAAATGGAGCCTGGGGTGATGAAAAATCGGTCAGGACTTTATTCGAGCAGCGCTTTCCCGGAGCCAAGGCCGAGTCGGTAACGAAAGAACCGCTCTCGGGGTTGTACGAGATATTTATGGGCGGGCAGGTGCTCTATGCCGATGAAGGGGTCAATTACGTCATCCAGGGCAGCCTGGTCAACGCCAAGACCCGCCAGAACCTGACCGCAGAGCGGCTGAAGAAACTCACCGAAATGCCCTTCGACAAGCTGCCTTTCGATCAAGCCATCAAGATCGTGAAAGGCAACGGGACACGCAAGCTGGCTGTCTTTGAAGACCCGGATTGCCCATTCTGCAAACAACTCGAGACCGAGCTGCGCAAGGTCGACGACGTGACGCTCTACGTTTTCCTCTACCCACTGGAACAGCTGCATCCTGGCTCCACCACCAAATCCATGAAGATATGGTGCGCGCCGGATCGGGCCAAAGCCTGGCTGGGCGCCATGCAGGATGGCACAGTCCCTGAAGGAAAAGGGGAGTGTGACAATCCCGTCGCTAAACTGGCCGAATTCGGACGCTCCCGTCGTATTACCGGTACACCGACGATGATTTTTGAAAACGGCACCCGTGTCGCCGGTGCTGTTCCTGCCGGCCGGATCGAGCAATTGCTGGGTGAGAACGTCGCCAAGCAATAACCCTGCTCAGATTTCCCACGTGAAAACCCCTTGGTTCGCCAAGGGGTATTTTTATTTAATGCTCAATGGTTTTTACCAGGAGTGTTTTTTACTAAATTGTTATGTTAATAACATATTAATTGATATGTAAATACAGCAATTGGATCACTGGTTTTTGTGGGAGTGACGAGCTTACGTGATAAAAATATGATTTTTTGTTCTTTTTGTGGTTTGTTCCATTCAAATGTCTTGTTTTTGCCGGCTCCATGATAGTCGATTGCCATTTGTGGCTGACGGTGTATAGTGAGCCTGCCAATGTTAAGCAAACATAGGAAACATTCACCGCTGACGGCGCCGAAAAAAAAGAGCGCCTTGTCGTGGCAGGTTATTGGCTACCAAAAACAATAAATGGTTATCACGATAATAAAAATGGCAAAACAAAAAAGGGTTTATTGTTATTGCGATAGGGGCATTTTTTTATCCTGATAGCCTTGGCGAAATGACCGGTCAGGTTGCGGTGGGGTTTCCTTTAATGAAGAAAGGAATCTCATGCTTCGCCATTCAGGGGGATTATCCGGCCAGCGCGTCGGCCTGCACTACATCCTGATGTGTTGCTGGCTGACGCTGCTTTTTTTTGCCTCCCCCAGCTTTGCCCAATCTACGGCTGGCTTGAAAAACAGCCCTCAGGCCTCCTCCTCCGCGCAGTCAGTCCAACTCCAGGGTACCCTGGAGGTTCTGCACTCAGATGATCTCAAGAACAAGAAGAGCCATAACCGCTACTTCCTGAAAACAGATGCGGGCGTACGCTACGAGATTCAGTTCAAGAAGGGCCATCCTCGAAATGCCCCGGGCAGCAAGGTTCGGGTCACGGGCACACAGAGCGGCAACACCATTATGCTGGAGTCGACGGGCACGACCAGCTACCAGGTGCTCGCTGCCCCCGCATCCGGTTTGAACGCGCTGGGCGAACAAAAGACCGCGGTACTTCTGGTCAATTTCCAGGACCAGCCCACCAATAAGCCTTGGACGCTCGCCGACTGGAACAGCTTTGTCTTCGGTACCGCCAGTGGCACGGTCAACAACTTCTATCTGGAAAACTCGTACCAGCAGACTTGGTTTGCCGGCAACGTATACGGCTGGTACACGCTGCCGATCAACAGCACGGATGCCTGCAACACCGACAACATAGCGGCAGCGGCCAAAACGGCGGCCAGCGCCGCCGGGGTCGATCTTTCCGGCTACGCTCACTTGGTCTATGTCTTTCCCAATACCAGTAGTTGTTCCTGGGGGGGCTTGTCGTCGGTCGGCACTGTTCCGTCCCAATCCTTCATCAATGGCTTCATGAAGCTGGATGTGGTTGGCCACGAACTCGGTCATGCGCTCGGCTTGTGGCACTCGCACGGGCTCGATTGCGATGTAAGCCCCACGGGAAACAGTTGCAGCTACATCGAGTATGGCGACCATGTCGATCTCATGGGATGGCAAACCGGGCACTTCAACGCCTTCCAAAAAGAAAGACTGGGCTGGCTGAACTACAACGTGTCGCCACCTATTGCCACGGTGCAAAGCAGCGGCAGTTACGTGATCGAGCCTATGGAGAGTGCGGGTGGGGGCAACCCCAAGGGGCTGAAGATTCTCAAGAGCACCGATCCCACTAGCGGTGCCAAGACCTGGTATTACCTAGAATACCGCCAGCCGATCGGGGTCGATTATTACTTCAGCACCAACAGCATTTACCAGCCGGCCAATATTTTCGGTGGTGTTCTGGTGCGTACCGGAACGGATGGCGATGCCTCGAGCAGTTTCGCCCTCGACATGACTCCCGGCAGCCTTTCCTCCTCTACTGGGGCCGATCTGGCGGATCCTGCATTGGTGGTGGGACAAAGCTATACGGATGCCTCTGCCGGGGTGACCATTACCCCCACTTGGGCCAATGGCACCGGCATCGGCGTCGATGTGACGTTTGCCAAAACGGCATGTACTCGAGCCAATCCCTCGGTGGCGATATCCCCCGCTCAGAGTTCCTCCGTCCTCGCGGGGACGGCGGTGACCTACACCGTGACGGTCACCAACAACGACAGCAGCGGTTGTAGCGCCTCCACCTTCAGCCTGCAGGGGACCGTGCCCAGCGGCTGGAGTGGCACCTGGGCTGCCGCCAGCCTGAACATCGGCCCGGGTAGTGTGTTTTCGACCACCTATACCGTCACCTCGTCCTCCTCGGCGGTCGCGGGCACCTACAGCATTGCCGGGACAGCAACCAACACGGCGGCGACGGCCTACAGCGGTAGCGGCTCGGCCAGCTACGTCATCGGCACCTCGTCGACCACCACGACCACGACCAAAGGCAAGGGTCGTACTAAGTAAGATAGAAGATTCGGGCTGCCGCCTCTTTGCGGCACGGCAGGTCGATTTGTCGTAGGTATGAAAAAGGGCGATGAGTCTTGCGACTCATCGCCCTCGTTTTTCCTGGTTCTCAGGAGGAGGCGCTTACTGTGGTGTCTTGCCACACTGCGAGTCGGTCAGGCAGTCGATGACATCCGGGATGCCGTCAACATCTGCGTCGCAGAGGTAGCAGGTGGCGGTTGCCGGGCCGGCGGTGAACGTCCCTTTGATGCTGCCCGTACCGGTGACGCTTGCTCCATCGGAGAAGGCGGCAGTGGACGGCGGGTTCGCCAGATCGGTGTTGGTCGGGTTGTAGCTACCGGTGAAGCAGGCCGTCTCGTTCGGCGACAGCACCAGGTCTGGGGTCTGCAGCGCGGCCAGTGTCGAGCAGTCGACCTGGGTAAAGCTGCTGACCTTGGTATCCGTCGGCGTGGAGATGGTGACCAGTTCATTGGAGGTGCTCGGGTTGGTAACGGTTACCTCAACGTTAGCCTTCAGTGCTATCAGCGAGTTGGTGCCGGCAACCAGTTGCATGCCTTTGCAAACCTTGGTGATTTGCAGGTCGGCCTGGACTGTGGCTTGGCAGGCGGTGGCGCTGGCGCTGCTCACGACGGCATCTTTCTGGATATCGCTCAAGCCTGCCGACGAACCGGCCACGGCATGGATCGAATCCTGGAAGCTGTTCAGCGCACCCGTGCACGAAACCCCGACAATCACGCTGTCGTTCGGGCCCAGAGAACTGGCCACTTTGACCAGGTTACCCGATTCGAGCTGGGTATTGACGACAGACGTATCCACCACTGCCGTACCCGTGCCAGTGACACTGCTGATCTTGCAAGTCTCGCCGGTCTGCCCAAAGTTGTAGGTCTCTTTGAAGCTGGCGTCATAGACCGTGCCGGAAGCACTGTCGTTGGCGATGGTCACTGTGAACCCGCTGGTAAAGGTGGTGAAGTCGCTATTCACCGTAGCGGCAGAGCAAGTCTTCGACGCGGCGATGCTGCAGTTCGAGAAGTTGCCCAGTGTAAAGTCGAAGATGGTCGCGCCGAGCGACGTCGAGGAACGGGTATCGGCCAGGTAACGGTTGAAGCAGCCGGAGATGCCCGCCGAGGTCAGGTCGATGCCGCCTTCGAAGAACTCGCCGATGTCCAGGTCCTTGGAGCTGTCGTAAGCCGTGCTGCTAGGGTTGGACTGTTTGGTTTTCACCAGCCAGGGCACGTCCGGTGAGCTACCGTCGCCGTTGAGCACGGCCCCGTTGACCTTGGCGCAAACGTCGAAAGCGGTACCGTCGCATTCACCGCCCGAAGCCACCGGGGTCGGGCCCAGCGAGCCGTTAGCCCCGCCGTTCCAGCGGTAGGCATTGATCGTGCTAACGCGGCCACCGTTGGTGAATTCGGAAACGATCAGGATGTCGCCGTCCGTGTGAGTGCCCGTAAAGTTGGTCGTGCCGTTGCCTACGGGGCAGCTGACGGTCGGATCCTTGAGGAACCAGAAGCCGACGTCCTTGGTGCCGTCGTTGGACGCCACATCCAGGCCAAAGTAGACAAACAGGTGCGGCTTCCCGTCCGACGTCCCGACTGTTTTGGTGTACGCAACGGCGTAGGCGTTGTTGATATCCACCTTGTCGTTGACGTTGTTGGTCTTCTTGCACTGCCAGCCCGGGGTGATGTTCAGCGTGTCCTTACTCCCGGTGGCATAGAGGCTGTTGTCGGCAGTGGTTGCCGGAAAGAAATCGACAAGGAAGCTGGCCGAAGTGAAGCCGGCCGGCAAGGGCGACTTGGCCGTGGCTCCCGCGCTCGGGGCAAGCCCCGTGAAAATATCCGACCAGTCGGGTTTTCCGGCGGGGCCGCCGGTGCTGGAAAGGATGTCGCCATCAAGCTGGAAGTTGTCGGCCGGGTTGTCAGCCAACGCTGGCGCCGTGCCCGCTAGTGAGAAGGCCGCTCCCATCAACAGCGTTCCCAGCAGCTTCTTGAAACAATGTGTACCCACGATACACCTCCTTTGAAACACTCAAAGGCGGTTCCTCCCTAAAGGAATCGCACGCAAGATCCCCTTTTTTTGCCAAATTTCCACCAAAGCTATCTATCTTCGTTATTTTTGTTCGCACGAGAAACCGTCAAACGACACGCGGGATTTTCTGCTTTGCTCGCGAGCATGGTGCTATTCCGGGATGACGGCGGGGAGGTCTAACTTGGTCTTCTCCCTATGCCATGAGGGCAAGCCACATGCTTAATGCTAGTATTCTCTAATAAGTAATTCAAAAAAATATTTAAAATATGAACATGGCAAAACGGTGGTGGAATACTGTTCATGCTGGCATTTTCGGGATGGGAATGTCGGTTAAAGCGTGTCAGGGTTGCTGTTGATTGCGAGCCAAGCCGCTCATGACGCGAGGGACATAATTCAGGGTTTCCTTATACGGCGGAATGGTATTGCCATAGCGGGCGACGGCTTGCTCGCCGGCATTGTAGGCCGCCAGCGTCAGCTTCAGGTCGTTGTCGAAGCGGCTCATCAAGTCGCGCAGGTACTGCGCTCCGCCGCGAATGTTCTGCGCCGGGTCATAGGGGTCGGCCACGCCATAACGGCGTGCCGTCGCCGGCATCAGCTGCATCAGGCCGATGGCGCCCTTGGGGGATACCGCGCTCGGGTTGTAGCCCGACTCGACGGCGATGACGGCGTGCAGCAGTGCGGCGTCCATGTTCAGGGCGCGGGCGGTGTCATCGATCAGGCCGGCGACGCGGGCGCGCAGTTGCGGGTCGATCGCCGGTGCGGGGCGGACGGAACGCTCGCCTGCCGGCGCCGAGCTGTCGGCCGTGGCCGGGGCCTCCTTCGGTGTGCGCATGAGCAGAGCGTAACGCTTGTCCTGTGGCACGTTGCTGAAGTGCAGTGTGCCGTCGGCGTCCTTGAAGGCATAGATGTCGGCCCACGCTCCGTTTGTCAGGAGGAGCGCCGGCAACAGCACGGCCAGGCGGACCGCTAAGCGCGGTGAAAGAGTGAAACAGGCGTTCATGGCGATCCCTCTGCTGCATCGGGGACTGATCAAGAAGCTCAGTCCGGTGTGCGGCTTGTCGTTGTCAATACATGCCGGTGCGGAAACGATATCCCTTGTAATTCAATATGATGCCGTCTGGCAAGATACTTTCCAGCTTCACCCCGGCCGCGACTTCATCGCCGGCCCGGCGCGCCCGGTCATTGATGATGGCCATGCGCTCATTGTTATCGGCCGAGTACGAGGCGCCGGCCACCGTCACATTCTTCTCCACCTCCTTGCGCAGCTCCGCCGGCAGCTCGCCGAAGTCGATGACCCGGTTGCTGCGCTTGAGGTTGGCCGAAGGAGCGGGGTCGGCTGCTACGGGGGCTGGCGTCGTGGTGGCCGCCTCCGTGGCAGCGGGTTGCGCTGGAACTGGGGTCTCGGCATGGTGCCGCGCTTCAGTGGAGGGCTTTTCGCGCCGGATCTTGGCCACGGCGGGGAGGGGGGG
>NZ_JBYSWM010000031.1:0-41948 GCF_058781125.1 Pseudogulbenkiania sp. FW507-F1
CTGTCGTCCGAACACGGCGCCACCCAGCTCAACCAGGGCTACCTCGTCCACCCGCGTGCCGACGGCAAGGCCACGCCACGTGGGGACGGCTTCGAACTGCGCACCGACCGCCACGGCGCGATCCGCGCCGGCCACGGCCTGCTGCTCAGCACCGAAGCGCAGAACGGTGCTGGTGGCAAACAACTGGCGCGCGACGGCGCGCAAAGCCAGCTTGATGCGGCCCTGAGCCTGAGCCAGTCCCTCGGCGAGACCGCCACCGCGCAGCTGGCTGACACGCTGGAGACCGGGCCGGCGGAAATCAAGCCAGGCAATGGCAAAGGCGCGAATAAAGCCGACGGCCACCTGCAGCACCACGTCCAGGCGCTGAAGGCCTGGGAGGCCGGAACCAATACCAATAAAGATGGCAAAAACTCCCCCAACGGCGCGGGACAGGCAGGCCAACAACCGCTGATGGTCCTGTCCGCCCCGGCCGGCCTCGCCGCAACCACCGACAACAGCCTCACCCTGGCGGCTGGGACGAATATCGACCAAATCGCCCAGCGCGATACCCAACAGACCTCGGGCCGGCGCTGGCTGCACAACGTGGGGCAGCACATCAGCCTGTTCGTGGCCGGGGTGAAGGACCGGATTGCGCTCAAGCTGATCGCGGCCAAGGGCAAGGTGCAGGTCCAGGCGCAGAGCGATGCGATGGAGCTGACGGCGGATAAGGATGTGGCCATCAGCAGCCTGAGCGCCAGCCAGCTGTTCAACGCCAAGAAAGAAGTGCTGCTGACTTGCAGCGGTGCCTACATCCGCATCAAGGACGGCAAGATCGAACTGCATGCACCGGGCAAGGTGAGCTTCAAGGGCGGCAGCCACGACTGGAGCGGGCCGGCGAAGATGTCCCCGACACATCCATCCTTTCCACAGCATGCACCGGCATTCCCGCTCAGCATCAAGGTGGACCAGTCGCCGCTGGGGGTGAAAAGCAGCTGGAGCGGCATGCCCTACAAGCTGTATGCCGATGGCGCCTTGCAGGGCCAAGGCGTGATAGACGAACAAGGGCACATTCAGGTGCCGCACCGCGTACTGGTACAGAAATACAAGCTGGAACTGGCTAATGGCGTGGTGTACGACATTCCAGTTGCTGTGGATTACCACAACCCGGCGCAGGGTGAGGCGGCGAATGCCGGTTTTCACAAACACACTGCCGGAGCTGCACCAGACGGCGGCCGTAACAAGCTGCAGGCATCGGCACGTGAAGATTTTCTGGCGCTGTTCAAACCGGCCGGCAAGGGCGAATAAGCATGGGAAACAAAATTACGACGCCGGTTGCGGCCAACCAGGGCCTGCAATGCACCATCACTCCGCCGTGGTTCGTGCAGCAATCGGAATACTGCCCGCTGAACGGTACTTTCGACTTCCTGATCAATGGTGAGCGCGCGTTTGCCGAGGTGCACAGCGCCATCGCCCTGGCCAAAAAGTCGGTGTACATCATCTGCTGGGGTTTCCAGCCGTCGATGTATTTCGTACGCAAAGGGGCAGAAAACATCCGCTATGACGAGCTGCCGGAAGCAGTGCCGGCACAGATCGGAAAACTGCTGGAATACAAGGCCCGCAACAATGTGCAGGTCAAGGTGCTGTGCTACGCCTTCGAGGACATTCCCGCTCGGGCGGCCACCATGGCACGGGAAAGCGCCAAGGGTGCCAGGGGGGGCGTAGGTGGTGCTGTTGTCGGTGCGGAAAAAGGCGCCGCCACGGATGACAAGACCTACGTCAACGTCACCGGGGTAAAGGCAGGTCTGGGAGAGTCCAACACCCCGGGACGGCACAATCTGCGCCTGTCGGATCAGCCCTCCACCAGCACCGATCAGATGCAGGAATACGATATTGCGTGGTACGAGCGCTACGACCACAAGCAGGAAAAAGCCGACATGGCGCGCAATGCCAAGCAGGCCAAGTCGGACGTCACCATGCAAAATCTGCAGTTCTACAGCCGGGACTTCACCGATCAGGATCGAGCGTTCCTGCTGGCGCATGACTATACCGACAAGCATGTCAGCCGCACGATGCGCTATGTGCTGGCGGGTACTCCCAGTCACCACCAGAAAACCGTGCTGGTCGACATCGAGAGCCCGGCTGATCACCTGGCCTTCGTGATGGGGCACAACATGCTGGATGCCTACTGGGATACCAGCGCGCATAGCATCCAGAAGCGCCAACCTCATGCCCCCTGGCTGGGGCCAAATGGCCTGCTGCCACGGCAGGACTTGTCCAGCCGTCTCAGTGGCCCAGCATGTGGCGATGTATATCGCAACTTCCGGCAAGCTTGGCAAAAGGCAGCCGGGCAGGCGCTGCCGGAGATCGATACCAGCCACTACCCGCTGCACGACAAGCGCGGTCAGACATTGCAATGCCAGATCGTGCGCACCCAGCAACAGGTGCGCAGCCAGGGCAAGGCGGTGGAAGACATCAAGCAGGCTTACCTGCAGGCGGTGAACAACGCCACCCAGAGCATTTACATCGAAAACCAGTACTTTCGCTGGCCACCGCTGGCCGATGCCATCTGCCAGGCGGCACAAGCTCAGACTGGCGGTGGGCGCGACCCGGGCAAGCACGGCTCGCTGCACCTGTTCGTGGTGACCAACAGCAGCAACGACGGCATGGGTTCCGGCACCCTGAAAAGCTACCAGATGCTGGACAAGCTGGGCCGTGCCGACACCATTCCCGGTGTGGCGCGCACCAAGCGCATCGAAAACCTGGATGCCGGCATCCGCCAGGCAGAAGGCCAGGCACGGCGCGCCGCCGCCGGCCTGCCCAACCCGGTGCTCTACCCCGGTGGCAAGTACCCGCCAGCCTGGCAAAAACAGGCCGAGCAATACCGCCAGGCGGAGCAAAAAGTGCAGGAGCTGAAGCGGCAGCGCGACGAGCTGGCCGACAAAAGCAAGAAAGACCACGAAGTCATCACCCCGCAGGAAGTACCCGGCCTCAAGGTGCATATCTGCACCCTGGTGCCGCCGGACACCCCGCCGTCGCCCGACAGCTACTACGTGCAAATGGTCTACCCGATGACCGCGCGTCGCGTCAAGCGCGAAGGCAAGCAATGGCAGGAGGTGTACATCCACAGCAAGCTGATGATCGTCAACGACACTTTCATGACCCTGGGCAGCAGCAATATCAACACCCGCAGCATGCAGGTGGACAGCGAACTCAACCTCGTCCACTGCAACCCGCAGGTGGCGCGGAAGGCGCGCCTGGACTTGTGGAATATCCACACCGCTGGCAAGGGCGCACAGGCGGATGTGGGGCAGGCGTTCAATTCGTGGAGGGATATCATCAAGGAAAACAAAGACCGCGAATCTGTTCGCAAACAGCTCCCTTACGCCTCGCTGCGCGGCTTCCTGCGTACCGACCCCACCATCTCGGACAAGGACTAGCCCATGCGCCACCTGCTACTCCTCTCCACCCTGCTGCTGGCCGCCTGTGGCGGCAGCACCATCAAGAGCCCGGACATGGACACCATCAATACCCTACCCACCCGGCTGGAAGAACAGCTGGCCTTTAGCTGCACCTACGAGCAGGCGCGCACGCCGAAACGCGACCCGGAAGCCGAGCAGCTGTTCCAGCATGCGCGCTGGCTGCAGAAGAAAAATCTGCTGAAGAACGATGCGGCGAAATACCCGGCCTTCGAGCGGCTGTACCGTATTGCCGCCGCCTGGGACCACGACAAGGCGGCACACAACCTGCTGCTGATGCTGATGCGTGGCCAGAGCGCCAGCGAACTGCCGGTCACCGAGAGCGTGGATCTGGTGCAGGGGCTGGTGGATCGCGGGCTGCCGCTGGGTTACTACGACATGGGCGTGTTGCTGTACCAGGGTCATGGCGTAAAGGGGAGCGAAGGACAGGCCTTGCAATACATGCGGCATGCAGCCGATCTGGGGAGTCCGGATGCGCAGTATTACATCGGCGACAAGCTTTTCATGATGGGCTCTGGCTATCCGGAAGCCTTCAAGGCAGGACTCGATATGAAGCGCTGCGCGGCAGACCAAGGACACAGCGAAGCCGCTATCGAGTATGCGACCAACCAAAAAAATGACAAAAACTACCCCGTAGCTCTCAAGTATTACCAGTTGGCAGTAAAAGCCGGTGATGAAACAGCGGCCTTCAAGCTGGGGAAGGTATTTCTCGCCCCTCCGCCCAGCGACGAACTTGATTACTTGGCGCTGGCCAAGGACGAAGAGCGCTCCCGTCGCTACAACATCCTGTCCGACATCCTGGGCCGCTACTCCTACCTCCACCCTACGGTAGAAGACATCGACGATATTGTGCCCTTGCCACCGGCCAAGCTGCCGCCGTGGGATGGCAAGATCAAGTGGTTGACGGACTGGGAAAGCAATGTGCCGCCGCCGCTGCCTGGCGAAGCACGCATTGCCGAGATGGCCAAGGCCAAGGGCTTGAACCCGGCCACCGGCATACCTGCAACCACTACGGGGCAGCCATGAGTTTGCGTCGTCCATGCCACCGGCTCCTGCCGCTGCGGCCAACGTTGGCAGAGGCCCGTCAGCCGCAAGTCTCCAGCGCGCTGATGGCCATTGCCAACCATCTGGAACAGCAGCTTGCCTGTACCCGGAGGTGGCTGCCAGCTTTCTAGACGTGAAGTACCCGCACTACCTGCAGCCGATGCCGGCGGCCACCGTGGTGCAGTTTGAGTGCGATGCGCAGCGGCCGGAGATCGGTAAGCGCTACTGCAGCGGGCCTCATACGCAGATTAGCTTTTGAGATACTCGTGAAGGTAATAAAAATGAATAGATGGTTGGTTTGTTTATGTTGTGCCTTGAATATGCTCATTATAAAGCCAGCAATTGCAGAGGATGTGATGCTCAGTCAACTCGCGGGTAGGTATGTATTGTCTGACAGTAGCTGGGTGCCAAGTAGTTTGATTTTGTCACCGTCTGGTAATTTTGCGTGGTATATGCAGAGTTATGGTGAGCATTGGGTAAGTGGCTCCTGGAGTGTGAAAGAAGGAAATATTATTTTGCGAGCGGATGAATATAAGGGGAAAGCTGTTTATCAAAAAACCGCCGCTGACAGTGCGCCGGCAACACCCAGAAAAGATAGCGGGCATACTCTTGCTGCGTATGTCGTAGGTGTTGGCCGTAGAGGAATGGAAAATAGCGAAGTTCTTTTTGAGAACGACAAGGGGCAGCGGCAGTCATCACAACAAACCAAGCTGCCAGGTTTTTTTGTGGCAGAGCTGCCTGAAAATTGGGGAGTGTGGCGTCGTATTGGATTACGCCAGGGAGGGTCTGAGCAGCCCTGGCAGTGGTTTTCGGCCAGTGACTCGGATCGGGCTATCAATATGATGAGTTTCAGGTTGGTAAATGCAAACTTGGTAGCCCCAGTTTTTCGTGAATCCAAGTTGACGCTAGCGGGGGGCGGCAATTTGGAGATGTCGCAGCCAGCGCTGGATTTGCCGATTTCTGAATATGAAACTCTGGAATATCGTAAAGAGAGTAAGCAACTGAATGAGCAGCAGCTTGTTGGGCGCTATAAGGCAGTGGATTTTTCCTATGAGCCAGAATTGGTATTGAAAGAGGATCATACAGCTACGTGGAAAACCATGAATCGGGATAAGTACATTCTAGAAGGGGTGTGGAGTGTTGATAATGGTTTCTTGAGAATGACGAATCACATGCCTAGTGAAGTTCCTGTTTATCATCTAATGGCTAAAGAAGAACTTAATGTTGTAAAGCAGGCGCTGCCTGACGAGTTGATAGCGATTGTCGGTATTCCCGGGGTTGGCGGGGCAGATGGTATAGAGACCAAATTTGAAGTAAATGGAAAGGTTGTAGGTAGTGCAGTAAGCGATAGAACCGGCGATGCCATCCTGAAATGGAAAGGCAATGCCGACAAGTGGTCACGGGTGGCGGTGCGGCGTGCAAAGAGTCGCGATCCTTGGGTTTGGTTGGAAATGCCCATTGAGCGGCGACAGGATCGTATTGTGGGTATTGCCATTAATGATAGAGGGTTGACTAAGCCGATGGTGCCGGAGCTGATTTTCGGGCAGGCGGAAGATGGCACATTAATAGCTCGCGAGCCACTAACAATGACAGTGGTGCAATATGAAAAAGTGGCGAATTGATATTGATAATGTGATTTGGTACTGAGCGCGAATAAGAATTTAGTGGCTAGTTGTTTGGTTGAGAATTGAAAAAATATTATTTGCTGGGCGATTAGATGCTCGAATCCCTCCTCCCCTATTACGAACGCGAGCTCGGCCATTTGCGCGAGCTGTCGGGCGAGTTTGCCCGCCGTTACCCCAAGATCGCCGGCCGGCTGCAACTGGAAGGCGACCAGTGCGAAGACCCGCATACCGAGCGGCTGATCGAGGCGTTCGCCTTTCTGGCGGCGCGCGTGCACAAGAAGCTGGACGATGACTACCCGGAGGTGGCTACCAGCTTTCTGGACGTGCTGTATCCGCATTATCTGCAGCCGATGCCGGCGGCCACCGTGGTGCAGTTTGAGTGCGATGCGCAGCGGGCGGAGATCGGCAAGCGCTACCGTGTCGAGCGTGGGCAGGCCGTGCAGGCGCCGTCGATCCAGGGCGTGAGCTGCAAGTTCCGCACGGTGTATCCGGTCGATCTCTATCCTTTGCAATTGCAGGAGGCGAAGCTGGAGCTGACCAGCGGCTCGCCCTATTTGCGCAGCCTGGCGCCGGATGCGGCGGCGGTGCTGACCCTGCGCTTGCAGACCCAGGGCGGGGTAGGGGTGGATGCCATCGATCTGCAGTCGCTGCGCTTTTTCCTGGATGGTGAGCCAGCGCTGATGCATCTGCTGTACGAGATGCTGCTATCCAACGTACTGAGGGTGCAGGCTGGCGACGGTAGCGAGAATCCGGCGCGCACGCGTGTCCTGAACGCGGATTGCCTGCAGCCGGTGGGCTTCGGTCGCGACGAGGGGATGCTGGAATACGACGAGCGCTCGTTCATGGGCTACCGGCTGCTCTCTGAGTATTTCTGCTATCCGGACAAGTTCTTGTTCGTCGATCTGTTGGGGCTGGCCCCGGTGGCGGCGCGGCTGAGCGGTGATACCGTGCTGCTGCGTCTGCACCTGCGCGATTACCCGGACAGCGAGCGCCATCACCGGCTGCAAAGCCAGTTGCAGCCTTCGCATCTGAAACTGGGCTGCACGCCGCTGATCAACCTGTTCGTGCAGCCGGGCGAGCCGATCCGTGTCACGCATCAGAAGGCCAGTTACCCGGTGCTAGCGGATGCGCGCAAGCAACAGGCCTACGAGGTGGTGCAAATCCGCCGCGTGGTGCGTGTGGAGAAATCCGGCGAGGGCGACAGCAGCGAGGAGGTGCCGCCGTTCTACGCCACGCGCCATGGCAGCGGGCCGGCGCCGCGTTTTTACTGGCATGCCAGCCGCGAGCCGTCGGTGCGGCAGGGTGACCGTGGCACCGACATGGCGCTGCACCTGGTGGATCTGCAGTTCGACGCGGTGCGCCCGGCCGGTGAGGTACTGAGCCTGGATTTGTTGTGCAGCAACCGCGATCTGCCGGAGCAGATTCCTTTCGGCGGCAGCCAGGCTACCCAGCGCACGGATTTCCAATTGCCGGGGCATTCGGTGGTGAAGCGGGTACGCTTGTTGCGCAAGCCCGGTGCCAGCCAGCGCAGTCCGTTGGGACGGGCGGTGCAGTGGCGCCTGATCTCGCACCTGTCGCTCAATTACATGTCCATCGTCGATTCCGGACGCGAGGCGCTGCAGGAAATGCTGACGCTGTACAACCTGGGCGATGCGGCGGCCAATGTGCGGCAGATTCAGGGCATTGTCGGCATCCGCAGCGAAGCGGTGGTGCAGCGTGTCAACGGCCGCCATTTCTCCGGTTTCGTGCGCGGCACCGAGATCACCCTGACGCTGGATGCCGATTACTACGTCGGCGGCAGCGTGCACCTGTTCGCCTCCCTGCTGGAGCGGTTCTTCGCGCTGTACTGCGCGCCCAACAGTTTTACCCGCCTGCGTGTCAGGACGGTGCAACGTGACGAGGAGGTGGCGGCATGGCCAGCCCGAGCCGGCGAAGCCCTCGTGATCTGAAGCTGGCGCTGGCCAGGGATGCCAGCCAGTTCGGCTTTTTCCAGGCGGTGCGTCTCCTGGGCTTGTGCGAAGGTTCACGCCGCCAGCGGCGCACGCTGCCGGCGCAGTTGCGCTTCCGCACCCTGGCGTCGCTGTCGTTTCCGGCCAGCGAGCTGGTGCAGTACCAGCCAGCGGCGGCGGAGGGCACGGCTCCCGCCGAGATGACGGTCAGCTTCATGGGGTTGACCGGGCCCAGCGGGGTGTTGCCGACGGCGTATACCGAGCTCTTGCTGGAGCGGCGGCAGCAGTACCGCGATACCACCCTGCATGCCTTCTTCGACCTGTTCAGCCACCGCGCCATCGCCTTGTTCTACGCGGCCTGGCGCAAGTACCGCTTCTGGCTGGCCGAGGAGGCCGGCGAGCAGGATGGCTTCAGCCACAACCTGCTGGATCTGGCCGGGGTCGGTTTGGGCCGGTTGCGTGGGCAGGCGGCGCAGGGCGGCCTGCTGGATGAGCGGCTGTTCATTTATTACGCAGGCCTGTTGAGCCAGAAGCCGCTGTCGGCCCTGACGCTGCAAACCTTGGTGGAGGGGCTGTTCGGCACCCGTGCCCAGTTGCAGCAGTTCGCGGGGCTGTGGCTGGAGGTGCCGTTGGCCGAGCAAAGCCAGTTGGGTGGCCAGTCCTGCGAACTGGGGGAGTCGCTGTTCGCCGGCGAGCGGCAGTGGGATCGCCAGACCAAGCTGCAATTGCGCCTGGGGTGTTTGCGTCGTGCGCAATTCGAGGCCTTGCTGCCGGGGGGAGATGGAGCTCGCGCCTTGCAAGCGCTGATGCAGTTTGCCGTGGGGCACCAACTGGCGGTGGATGTCTGCCTGGTGCTCGACAAGCGCGATGTGCCGCCGGCACGGCTGGATGCAGATGCCCCATTGCGGCTGGGGGCCAGCAGTTGGCTGGGGGCGCAGGCAGCCGACCCGGACGACGTGCGCTATGCGCTGTTGCACTGAGCCTTGCCTGGCATGGCGCCTAGCCTGACCCGACCTTATTCACTTTATCTGATGGAAACACTATGTCGGTATCCCTGAAATCCCTGATCGAGCGCCTGACGCCGCTGGCACGGCAGAGTGTAGAGCAGGCCGCCAGCCGCGCCTTGTCCCGCACCCACTACGAGATCGAGATCGAGCATGTGCTGTTGACCCTGCTCGACCAAGACATGAATGCCGCCCGCGCCGCCTTGCAGGCGGCCGGCATCGATCTGGCCGATTTGCAACGGGGGCTGGAAGCCGCTCTGGATAGCTTCCGCACCGGTAATACCCGCAACCCGGTGCTGTCGGCCTGGTTGCCCAAGTGGCTGGAGAAAGCCTGGCTGCTGGCCAGCGCGGAGTTCGGGCAGGAGAGCGTGTCCACGCTGGATCTGCTGTTGGCGCTGTTGCGTGATGAATCGCTGCGTCCGGCGGTGCAAAGCGGCTGCCCTGCCTTGTTGCGTATCGAGGCGGGTCGTTTGCAATCGGCTTACGCCGCGCTGCGCCAGCATGGCGGGGAGGGCGGCGGGCCGGTGGCGGTCACCGAGCCCGATCAGCCGGCGGAGATGCCGGCCGGCAAGGTTCGCGGCAGCGCGGCACTCGATAAATACACCATCGACCTGACCGCCCAGGCGCGTGCCGGCAAGATCGATCCGGTGCTGGGGCGCGATGGCGAGATCCGCCAGATGGTCGACATCCTGATGCGCCGCCGACAGAACAACCCCATCCTGACCGGCGAGCCCGGCGTGGGCAAGACCGCGGTGGTGGAAGGGCTGGCGCGCAAGATCGTGCACGGCGAGGTGCCGCCGGTCTTGGCCGGTGTCTGTCTGCGCACACTGGACCTGGGGCTGTTGCAGGCCGGTGCCAGTGTGAAGGGGGAGTTCGAAAACCGTCTGCGTCAGGTGATCGACGAGGTGAAGGCGAGCCCGGTGTCCATCATCCTGTTCATCGACGAGGCGCACACGCTGATCGGCGCCGGCGGCGCGGCCGGTCAGAACGACGCGGCCAACCTGCTCAAGCCGGCGCTGGCGCGTGGCGAGCTGCGCACCATCGCGGCGACCACCTGGGCCGAGTACAAGAAGTATTTCGAGAAGGACGCCGCCTTGGCGCGCCGCTTCCAGGTGGTGAAGGTGGAGGAGCCGGCGCCGGAGGTAGCGGTGCAGATGGTGCGCGGGCTGACGCACGCCATGGCCGCCCATCATCAGGTGGAAATCCTCAACGAGGCGGTCGCCGCCGCCGTGCATCTGTCGAGTCGCTACATCACCGGCCGCCAGTTGCCGGACAAGGCCATCAGCGTGCTGGATACCGCCTGCGCCCGCGTGGCGCTGTCGCGCGCCGGCAAGCCGGGACCGATCGAGGACGTGGCGGTGCTGATCGCCAATGCCGAGCGCGAGATTGCCGCCTTGCAGCGCGAGGAGGGCCACGCCGAGCGTATCGCCGAGCTGGAGGCTCGGTGCGGCGAGTTGCAGGCCGACCTGGAGCGCCTGCACACGGTCTGGGAGGCGCAGCAGCAACTGGTGGCCGAGATCGACGAGCTGAAACAGCAGCAGGGGGAGGTTAAGCCGGCCAAGGGCAAGAAGGTCAGCCCGCTGCAGGCCAAGCGCCAGGCTTTGCGTGAGCTGCACAAGCAGCAGCCGCTGGCGTTCGAGTGCGTCGACGAGAGTGTGATCGCCGACGTGATCGCCGGCTGGACCGGTATCCCGCTGGGGCGCATGGTCAGCAACGAGCTGGCTCAGGTACAGCAGCTGGCGCGGCTGTTGGGGGAACGGGTGATCGGCCAGGATCACGCGCTCGAGCAGATCGCCGAGCGGGTGCAGATTGCCAAGGCCGGCCTGGAAGACCCGGGCAAGCCCAAGGGGGTGTTCCTGCTGGTGGGGCCATCCGGCGTCGGCAAGACCGAGACCGCGCTGGCGCTGGCCGAGGCCTTGTACGGCGGCGAGCGCAATCTCATCACCATCAATATGTCGGAATACCAGGAGGCGCACAGCGTGTCCGGGCTCAAGGGCTCACCGCCGGGCTATGTCGGCTATGGCGAGGGTGGAGTGCTGACCGAGGCGGTACGCCGCAAGCCGTATTCGGTGGTGTTGCTGGACGAGGTGGAGAAGGCGCATCCGGACGTGCTGGAGCTGTTTTTCCAGGTGTTCGACAAGGGGGGGCTGGAGGACAGCGAAGGGCGCGAGGTGGATTTCAAGAACACGATCATTCTGTTGACGTCGAACGCCGGTACCGAGCTGGTGATGCGGGCCTGCGAGCACGGTGTGACGGTGGAAGGCGAGACGCGCGAGCCGACGCCGGACGATCTGGTGGAAATCCTGCGACCCACCCTGCAGCAGGTGTTCAAACCGGCCTTCCTGGGGCGCTTGGCCATCGTGCCGTACTTCCCGATCGACGACGAGGTGTTGCACGCCATCGTGTGTCTGAAGCTGGACAAAATCCGCCAGCGCATCGCGGACAACCACGGTGCCAAGGTGGAGTTTCCGGATGAGCTGGCAGGCGTCATGGCGGCGCGTTGCCTGGACGTGGACAGCGGTGCGCGCAACGCCGACGCCATCCTCACACGCACGTTGCTGGCACAGATTTCGAGCGACCTACTCGCCCGCATGGCCAGCGGCAAACCGGTGAAGAAGATCGCCGTGGCGCTCAAGGGCGAGCAGCTCAAGGTTCGCATCAGCTAGGGGGGGCAAGATGCTGAAACTGCTGGCCGTACTGGCCCTGATCTTCCTGCTGTGGTGGGGGGCGTTGTGGCTGCTGATTCCAGTGGAGTGGCAGCAGATCAGCCCCACCGTCATGTTGCTGGCGCACCTGTTGCCGCCCTTGCTGCTCACCGCCTTGGGGTATGCCTGGCGATTGCATCAGGAAAAACGCGAGCAGGCCGCCGCCCAGGCGCAAGCCGAGTCGGAGGCCGCGGCGCAGCAGGCCCGGCGTGACGAAGCCCGGGAGACGCATCTGGCCGTGCTGCGCGAACGGCAACAGATGGTGAGCTGCCGCTGGTTGTCGGTGCAGGCTGTAGTGCAGAGAGAGGAGCCGGCCTGGCTGGACGAGTTGCCACCCGCCTGCCAGTGGATGGTGCGGACGCGCGACGAGTGGGAGCCTGGCGACGAGGTGCTGGACGGCCTGATGCCGTGGCTGGAAGAGAGCTTGCAGGCCTTGTACGCCGAGCTGCCGGGGGCCGCCTCGCTGCCGCTGCTGTTGGAGGTGTTGCCGCGGGTGTCGGGGATCGAACAGGTCGGCCGCGTCAGGCAGTGTCAGGAGGTGGCGTGGCTGACCGCTCAGGGGGAGGGGCCCCTGCCCACCAGCGATTGCCGTTTCCTGCCCGGCAGCGGCACCGTGGCCGACCGCGTGATGCAGTTCCTGGCGCAAGACCCGGAGTTGCCGGGGGCTGTGGTGCTGGCAGCTGACGCCCCACCGGCCTGGCCGGATGAGGAGGAGCCGGATGCGGCGATTCGGGCCCAATGGCTGCAACTGGGCCGCCCGGGGGCCGCCGTGGTGCTGTTGCTGTTCTTGCGCGACGGGCTTGCCGTTTCGACTGACAGTGCACTGGAAGCAGGGCGCGACCCTTATCTGCCGTATTGGGAGCGCGAGGGCGTGACGTCTCCCGCCGGTTGGGGGCGAGTGCCGGAACACACCCGGGCGGCGCTGGCAGCCTTGCCGCACCTGGCCCGCCTGGCCCAGTCCAGCAGCGGCGAGGTGCAGCGGCAGGGCACCTTGCAGCTGACACGCCAACTGCAGCCCTTGCTGGACAATGCACTGGTGAATGCCGCACTGCTGGACTATCCGTTCAGCACCGAGGAGGCCGACCCGAAGCGCAACCAGGCTGACAGTGTGGCCTGGCTGGTGCACAACTGCGGCGATGTCGAGGTGGGCGGCACGCGCCTGGCCGCCATCTCCAGCAGTCTCACCCGTTACCAGGTGGGCCTGCACCCCATCGATGACGCCAGCAACCTGGTGCGTGACTGGGGGGATGTCGGGGCCGCCGCGCCCGCCATGCTGGCGGCACTGGCGGTGACGCACAGCGCCCGGCTGCAGGCACCGGCCATCATCACCCAGTTTCACCACGATCAAGCCGCGCTGGCGCTGGCCCGGCCGGCAGTACAGGAAAACCTCGCATGAAACGCGTCATTCGTCTGGGGGACCCGACCAGCCACGGCGGCATGGTGGTGAGCGCCGCCTCCAGTACGGTGCTGTTCGGCAAGCCGGTGGCCTTGCTGGGCGATCAGGTCACCTGCCCGCAGCAGGGGCACAGCAACTGCACCATCGTGGAGGGCGACAGTAGCTGGCTGGTCGGCGGCAAGCCGGTGGCGCTGGAAGGCCACAAGGTCAGCTGCGGCGCCACGCTGATCGCCACCCTGCCGGAGTTGGGCAAGGGCTAGTCCGTTCCGTTTTCCTTTTTCTTTCCGAGATATCACCACAACGATGCAGAACCCTTCTGTTGCGCTTTTGCTGGCCCCCTTGCCGGGCGGTCATCCCGCCGGGGAAGACCTGGCTTATTCCCCCTTGTTCGACCAGATCCGCGAGGCCCGGCGCAGCGATGATCCGTTGCTGTCCCAAGGCGACTGGGAGCAGGCTTTGAAAGTGGCCGAATGGCCCAAGGTGATCCGCCTGTGCGAGGAGGCCCTGAGCCAGCGCAGCAAGGATTTGCAACTGCTGGTTTGGTATGCCGAAGCCCAAGTGCAGGTACATGGTCTGGCCGGGCTGGCGCAGGGGCTGGCAGCCTTGGCCGACTGGCTGGAGCATTACTGGGAGAGTGGCTACCCGGAGTTCGCTCCGTATGATCTGGATGAGCGGGTGGGCAAGCTGGAGTGGCTCAACCTGCAACTCGGCGTGGCTATCCGCAGTAGCCCACTCGTCAAGCCCGAGCATGGCGGTTACAGCTGGCAGCAGTGGAGGCAGTCCCGCGAGGTGGATAATCTGGGCCTGAAAGATCCGGAGGCGAAACTGGCGGCGTTGGCCGAGGGAAAGCTTGCCGGGGAGGACTTCGACAAGGCAGCCACCTTGTCGGGTCATGCCTGGTTCGCCAGCCAGGCCGAGCTGCTGTTGGCGTCGCTGAGTGCCTGCGAGGCATTGGACAAGCGACTCGATGAGCGTTTCGGCGATGAAGCACCGAGTCTTGCCGAGGTGCGCAACGCCATTTACGCCTGCCAGGAGCTGGTGCTGCGTTACCGCCAGCAACTGGGCGGCGCTGCGGCGGTCGCTACCCCCAGCGCCGCGCCTTCCCATACCGCGCTGCCGGAGAACACCGCCATGCCTTCTGCCATTCCGACAACTCCATCAGTGACGGCACCGGAGCCCACTTTCGACGGCCAAGTCCGTAGCCGCCAGCAGGCGGTACAGATGTTGACCGAGGTCGCCCGTTACTTTCGTCACAACGAACCGCACAGCCCGGTGGCGTTGCTGGCCGAGCGTGCTGCACGCTGGGCGGAAATGAGCCTGGAAGAATGGCTGCAGCATGTGGTGAAGGATGACTCGACACTGCGCCAATTGCAGGAGCTACTGGATATCAACCACAGCTGAACGGCCAGGACGGCGGTGTCACGATTGGCAAAAAGCCCACCTTCAGGTGGGCTTTTCGCTGGTGTTGCTCTTGTCTTTGCCGGAACGTTGCCGGGCCGCACCTACCAGTTGCTCTCGCGCTCCGGCGTGGCGGTGATCTGGTGGATGGACAAATCGGCGCCGTTGAACTCTTCTTCCTCGCTCAGGCGGATGCCGACGCTGCGCTTGAGCAGGCCGTACACCAGGTAGCCGCCACCGAAGCCGACGGCGATGCCGCCCAGCGTGCCGATCAGCTGCGACATCAGGCTGACATGGCCGGCGCCGCCCAGCCAGGGTTGGCCGAACAGGCCGGCGGCGATGCCGCCCCAGGCGCCGCACAGGCCGTGCAGTGGCCATACGCCCAGCACGTCGTCGATCTTCCAGCGGTTCTGCGTCAGTGTGAAGAGCTGGACGAACAGCGCGCCGGCGATGGCGCCCACCACCAGGGCGCCGGCCGGGTGCATCAGGTCGGAACCGGCGCACACCGCCACCAGTCCGGCCAAGGGGCCGTTGTGGATGAAGCCGGGGTCGTTCTTGCCGAGCCACATTGCGGTGAGCGTGCCGCCCACCATGGCCATCAGCGAGTTGATCGCCACCAGGCCGGAAATGCCTTCCAGCTTCTGCGCGCTCATCACGTTGAAGCCGAACCAGCCGACGATCAGGATCCAGGCGCCCAGCGCCAGGAACGGGATGCTGGACGGCGGGTGCGCGGCGATGCGGCCTTCCTTGCTGTAGCGGCCACGGCGTGCTCCCAGGTTCAGCACGGCGGCGAGCCCGATCCAGCCACCCACGGCGTGCACCACCACCGAGCCAGCGAAGTCATGGAAAGGTTGGCCGAAGGCGTGCGTCAGCCAGTCCTGCACACCGTAGTGGTTGTTCCAGGCGATGCCCTCGAAGAACGGGTAGACGAAGCCCACCAGCAGGAAGGTCGCGGCCGACTGCGGATGGAACTTGGCGCGCTCGGCGATGCCGCCGGAGACGATGGCCGGGATGGCGGCGGCAAAGGTGAGCAGGAAGAAGAACTTTACCAGGCCGTAGCCGCTTTCGGCGCCTAGCACGCTGGCGGGCTGGAAGAAGTGCACGCCGTAGGCCACGCCGTAGCCGATGAAGAAGTAGGCGATGGCGGAGACGGCGAAGTCGGTGAGGATCTTCACCAGCGCGTTGACCTGGTTTTTCTTGCGTACCGTCCCCAGTTCGAGGAAGGCGAAGCCGGCGTGCATGGCCAGGATCATCACCGCCCCCAGCAGCAGGAACAGCACGTCGGAAGTCGAGGAGTGAGTCATGAACGGTCCCAAAGATATTTTTGTGCTTCGCCTTGTAGCAAAAGCAGTGCCAATTCATGGTGCACGTGATGCATGACGGGGCATGCCTGCACCGGATTGGCGTATCGGGACGATGGGAGGGGATAGGAAGGCGTCGCGACGAGAGAATTTCACGGCGACTCAAGTCAAATCGCACCAAATGAGATCACGTCATGGTGCACGTGACTTCATTTGGTGCGTTCTGTTTTGGTGCGTCGGCATCGTTTCACCGATGCCATGGCGGTCAGGTCAGTCGGGGATGGGCAGCGCCAACGTTTCCTTGACCTCTTCCATCACCACGTAGCTGCGCGACTCGTTGGCGTGCGGCAGCTTGAGCAGGATGTCGCCCAGCAGTTTGCGGTACATCGACATGTCCGAGATGCGCGCCTTGAGCAGGTAATCGTACTCGCCGGACACCAGGTGGCACTCCATCACCTCCGGCAGCTTCTGCACCTCGCGGCGGAAGGAGTCGAAGATGTCGCCGGACTTGGCGGCCAGCTTGATTTCGACGAATACCAACAGCGAGGAGTTCATCGCTTGCGGATTCAGGCGGGCGTAGTAACCTTCAATTATGCCGTCACGCTCCAGTTTGCGTACCCGTTCGGTACAGGGCGTGGTCGACAGGCCGACCTTGTCGGCCAGTTCGGTCATCGACATGCGGCCGTTGTTTTGCAGGTATTTCAGTATCCTCAAGTCGATCTTGTCGAGCGGGCGCTCCACTACTTGTTTGTCTCTCATAATTTCCTGTGCATTGTCTATATTTTGTTGAATTTATTTGTTTTTTTGTAAAAAAACAGTAAATAAAACTGCCTTAAAGTAAATATACTACCGGAAATCACTAAACGTTCAAACCCTACCTCGGGAGTGTAGAGAACATGAAGGTTATCGTGCTGGGCGGTGGTGTCCTGGGTGTTTCCACTGCATGGTATCTGGCCAAGGCTGGCTGCGATGTGACCGTGATCGAGCGCCAGGACGGCGTCGCACTGGAAACCAGCTTCGGCAACGCAGGCCAGATTTCTCCGGGTTATTCCGCCCCGTGGGCCGCACCGGGCATTCCGCAGAAAGCCATCAAGTGGCTGTTCCAGCGTCACGCCCCGCTGGCCTTCAAGCCGGACGGCAGCCTGTACCAGTGGCAGTGGATGAGCAAAATGCTTGCCAACTGCACCGAAGCCGCCTACGCCACCAACAAATCTCGCATGGTGCGACTCGCCGAGTATAGCCGCGACAAGATCAAGGAACTGCGCGCCGAGACCGGGCTGGCCTACGAAGGCCGCGAAATGGGCACGCTGCAGGTGTTCCGCACCCAGTACCAGCTCGACGGCATGGCCAAGGACATCGCCGTGCTGAAGGAAACCGGCGTGCCGTTCAACGTGCTCGACCGCGAGGGTTGCGTCAAGGCCGAGCCGGCGCTGGGACGGGTCAAGGAAAAGATCGTTGGCGGCTTGCAGCTGCCCAACGATGAAACCGGCGACTGCCAGCTGTTCACCTCCCGTCTGGCCGAACTGGCGCGCGCCAAGGGCGTGAAGTTCCTGTTCGGTCAGACCATCGACGCCATCCAGCACGACGGCAAGAAGATCACCGGCGTGCGCGCCAACGGCGTGGAACACCGTGCCGACCACTACGTGGTGGCGCTCGGCAGCTACTCGCGCGATCTGTTGAAGACGCTGGATATCGACATCCCGGTCTACCCGGTCAAGGGTTACTCGCTGACGGTGCCGATCACCAACGCCAGTGCCGCCCCGGTGTCCACCGTGATGGACGAAACCTACAAGGTGGCGATCACCCGCTTCGACAACCGCATCCGTGTCGGCGGCATGGCCGAACTGTCCGGCTACGACCTGAGCCTGAACCCGCGCCGCCGCGAAACGCTGGAAATGGTGGTGGGCGATCTGTTCCCCGAAGGCGGCAACATCCCGGCGGCCGAATTCTGGACCGGCCTGCGCCCGATGACGCCGGACGGCACGCCGATCATCGGCGGCAGCCGCTTCGCCAACCTCTCGCTCAACACCGGCCACGGCACCCTGGGCTGGACCATGAGCGCCGGTTCCGGCAAGGTACTGGCCGACCTGATCATCGGCGTGAAGCCGGAAATCAGCGTCGACGGCCTGTCCATGCAGCGTTACGCCAAAGGCGGCGAAAAGCTGGTGGTACCGACCGCCCGTATCGTCACCAGCCACTGAGGTTCGCATGCGTCCGTTGATTGCCTCGATCCGACTCGAGCACTTCCGTCATAACTATGAACTGGCACGCCGCCAGCACGGCGGCCGCGCGCTGGCCGTGGTCAAGGCCAACGCCTACGGCCACGGCGCGGTACGTTGCGCCCAGGCCGTGGCCGACATCGCCGACGGCTACGCCGTGGCCTGCCTGGAAGAGGCGCTGCAATTGCGCGAAGCCGGCCTGACCCTGCCCATCCTGCTGCTGGAAGGGGTGTTCGAGGCGGCCGAATTGCGCGAGGTGGAGCAGCATGGCCTGTGGCTGGTGGTGCAGAGCCAGCAGCAGCTCGACATGCTGCTCGCCAGCCAACCCGCCAAGCCCTACCGGGTGTGGCTGAAAATGGACTCCGGCATGCATCGTGCCGGTTTCTTCCCGCAGGACTACGCGGCCGCCTACCAAAGGTTGGCCGAAAGCGGCAAGGTGGACGGCATCGTCAAGATGACCCACTTCGCCCGCGCCGACGAACCGGCGCTGTCTGCCACTGCGCAGCAGATGGAAACCTTCGATGCCGCCTGCGCCGGTCTGCCGGGCGAAGTCAGCGTGGCCAACTCCGCCGCCATCATGGTGCACGAGCGCACCCGGCGCGACTGGGGCCGTCCCGGCATCATGCTGTACGGTGCCACCCCGCTGCCGGCCGGCTACGCACAGGACGCCGCGCTCAAGCCGGTGATGCGTCTCACCAGCCGGGTGTTCGGTGTGCGCGAACTCACTGCCGGCGAGCCGGTGGGCTACGGCGCCACCTTCGTAACCGAGCGTCCGACCCGCGTCGGCCTGATCGCCTGCGGCTACGCCGACGGCTACCCGCGGCTGGCCTCCACCGGCAGCCCGGTGGCGATCGACGGCGTGCGCTCGCGCATCATCGGCCGCGTGTCGATGGACATGATCACCGTCGATCTGACCGACTTGCCGGCTGCCGGCATCGGCAGCGAGGTCGAACTGTGGGGCGACAGCGTCAACGTCAACGAGGTGGCGGCGCAGGCCGGCACCATCGCCTACGAGCTGCTCTGCAACGTCAAGCGCGCCCATTTCGTGTATTGCTGAATTGTAAAGTCGTGTGCACTCTGCTTAACCCGGTCATTTGGCCGGGTTTTTTTTGACTCTTCCCAAAGTGACCCGTGAAGCGGCAGGCGCCGCCGGGGCGGGCCGCAGCCAAAAGGCATAGGGCGGCGGCAGTGTGGTTTGATACACTGCCACGGCAAGGCGGCCGCGCCGCCTCCCGTTCACCGAATCAAGCCGTTCAACCATGTCTAGAAAACCGCGCCTACGCTCCGGAAGCGGCGTCACCATGCACGATGTCGGGCTGGCCGTCGGCGTCAGCGCGATCACCGTATCGCGCGCGCTGTACTCGCCGGAGCGCGTCTCCGATACCCTCCGCAGCAAGATACTGGAAGCCGTCGACCGGCTGGGCTACGTGCCCAACCGCTCGGCACGCGCGCTCGCCTCGGCGCGCTCGCAGACCGTGCTGGTGTTGATCCCCTCGCTGACCAACACGGTCTTCATCGACACCCTGGCCGGCATCGAGGACGTGCTGCGCCCCGCCGGCTACCAGATGCTGATCGGCAATACCCACTACAGCGCGGGCGAAGAGATGCAGCTGCTGCGCGCCTACCTCGAGCACCAGCCGGACGGGGTGCTGGTGACTGGTTTGTCGCAGCCGCCGGAATTCGCCCAGACCCTGGAGCGGCAGGGGATTCCTGCGGTGTACATGATGGACCTCACTGCGGATGGTCGCCGTTGCGTCGGCTTTTCCCAGGAAGACGCGGGCGAAGCGATCACCCGCCACCTGCTGGAGCGCGGGCGCCGGCGCATCGCCTTCATGGGGGCGCAGCTTGACGAGCGCGTGCTCAAGCGCCTGGACGGCTACCGCAAGGCGCTGCACGCCGCCGGCCGCTACGACGCGGCACTGGAAGATCTCGACCCGGCGCCGTCCACGATGCAGATGGGGGCCGATGCGCTGACGCGCTTGCTGCAGGCCCATCCCGATTGCGACGCCGTGTTCTGCTGCAACGACGACCTCGCCATCGGCGCGCTCGCCGCCTGCCAGCGGCTCGGCCTGGCGGTGCCGCAGCGTATGGCGATCGCCGGCTTCAACGATCTGCAACCCGCCGGCTGGGTGACGCCGCCACTGACCACGGTGGCCACGCCGCGCTACCGCATCGGCACCGAAGCGGCCAGGCTGCTGCTGGCGAGCATCGCCGGCGAAGCCGATGCCATAACCTGTCATGACCTGGGTTTCACCGTCATGCCACGGGCCAGCTCGTAGCAGCCGACAACCGTTTCCAGTCGTGCCGGCTGCCTGCGCCAGCGTGGGCAGTTTTGCAACACCCGCTCGCACTCTGTCTGCGGCATGAAGCAAATTCTTGCCTGCTTCGATTTGTTAGCGCTAACATCCGAAAAACAGCCAACGCCCGCGCTCACCGCAGGCGTTTTTCTCAATCTGAAATGTTAGCGCTAACATGAAAATGCCGAACATCGTGGTCATGGGGGTTGCCGGTTGCGGCAAGAGCAGTCTCGGCGAGGCTCTGTCCGAAACCCTCGGCGCCACTTTCATCGAAGGCGACGCCTTTCACCCCGCCGAGAACATTGCCCGCATGTCCGCCGGCATCCCGCTCACCGATGCCGACCGCGCCAGTTGGCTCGGCGTGCTGGCGGCACGGCTGGCCAGCGGACGGGCAGGGGGAGAGCGCATGGTGCTGGCGTGCTCGGCGCTCAAGCGCCGCTATCGCGATGCCTTGCGCGAGGGCGACCCCGAGCTGCTGTTCGTCCACCTGAGCGGCTCGCGCAGCCTGATCGCCGAGCGCATGGCCGCTCGCTCCGCCCATTTCATGCCGCAGAGCCTGATCGACAGCCAGTTCAGCGACCTGGAGGCGCTGCAGCCGGACGAGCAGGCCATCGTCTGTGACATTCAGCAACCGCTCGCCAGCTTGCGTGATCGCGTGCTCGAGCAGTTGCACAGCAAGTAGCACCCAAACACGTCATAACTACACGGAGGAGAACACAATGACGACCCACAACACCACCGCCCGCGTGCCGACGCGCCGCTGGCGCATCGGCGCCCTGCTCGGCATCGGCGTGCTGGTCAACTATTTCGACCGCATCAGCCTGTCGGTGGCGGCGCCGCAGTTGCAGCAGGAATTCCACCTCACTACCGGGGATATCGGCCTCTTGTTCAGCGCCTTCTTCTGGGCCTACGCCTTGCTGCAGATTCCGACCGGGGTGGTGCTCGACCGCTTCGGCGTCACCAAAGTTGGGCGCTGGGGGGCGTTCCTGTGGGGCATCGCCGCCACGCTGACCGCCTGTGCCGGCGGTTTCGGTGGCGTGTTCGCCGCGCGTGCCCTGCTGGGGGTGGCTGAGGCGCCGGGTTTTCCGGTCAGCTCGAAGGCCACCGGCTACTGGTTCCCGCGCCGCGAGCGTGCCATGGCGACTGCGCTGTTCGACGCCGCCGCCAAGTTCTCCAACGTGATCGGCGTGCCGCTGGTCGCCCTGACCGTGGTGCATCTCGGCTGGCGCTGGGGCTTTGGCCTGTCCGCCCTGTTGAGCCTGTGCTACTTCCTGGCCTTCTACCTGCTCTATCGTGACCCCAGCGCCGACAGCAAGCTGTCCCGGGCCGAGCGCGACTACATCGTCCAGGGTGGTGCCACGCCGGAAGGGGTAAGCCAGGAGAGTCCGCTCAACATGCTGGGCTACCTGCTCAAGCAACGCAAAATCTGGGGGCTGTCGATCGGCTTTGCCGCCTACGGCTACGTGTTCTACCTGTTTCTGACCTGGTTGCCGGGCTACCTGGTGCAGGCGATGCACATGAGCATCCTCAAGTCGGCGACGTTCGCCGCCGTCCCCTGGCTGTTCGCCACGCTGTCCGATCTCCTGGTCGGCGGCTGGCTGATCGACCACCTGATCGCCAAGGGGCATGACGAGACGCGGGTGCGCAAGGGCGTGCTGGTGGCCGGCATGCTGTGTGGCCTGGCCGTGTTCGGCGCCACCACCACCACCGATCCTTACGTCGCCATCGTCTGGATCACCATCGCGCTGAGCGGCCTGGCCGCCGCGGCGCCGGTGGGCTGGTCGCTGCCGTCGCTGATCGCCCCGCACGGCGGCACCGGCACGGTGGGTGGCATCATGAACTTCGCCAACAACATGATGGGCGCGGTGGCGCCGATCGTGACCGGCTATATCGTCGGCGCCACGCAGTCGTTCTCCAACGCCTTCCTGGTGGCCGGCGTGGTGCTGGTGATCGGCGTGTTTGCCTTCGTGTTCCTGTTGGGCAAGATCGAGCCGATTCCGGAGCCGGGCAAGGATGCGGTGCGCCGTGTAGGTGGGGTGGGCACTCCTTCCGCGACGCGTTGAGAGGGAGCGAAAGCGTCTAGCCCGACAACTGGCGAGACGCCTGTAAACGACAAGGCCGCCCGGTGACGGGCGGCCTTGTGCGCTCCGGCTTGAGTATCAAGAGTCGCTAACAAAACCCAGCGCAGCGGTCTTGGCTAGGCGCGCGGCCGCAGACAGTACAAGGTAGTACGGCCAGGCCGCGCAACAACGCCAAGAGGGTTCTGTTAGCGGCTCTATGGGGCGTCAGCCCTTCTGCTGGCGATAGGCCACCACCGCCTGCACCAGATCGGCGATCGAGCGCGCGCCCATCTTGTCCATCATCTTGCCGCGGTGCGCTTCCACCGTTTTGATGCTGATGCCGAGGTCGTCGGCGATTACCTTGTTCATCTTGCCCTCGATCACCTTTTCCAGCACCTCGCGCTCGCGCACCGTGAGCGAATCGAGCCGTTCCGCCATCTTGCTGAGGCTGGCGGTGCTGTCGAGGCGCTGCCGGCAGGCCGCCAGCGCGCTGTCCACGGCGTCGAGCAGGGCCTGCTGGTTGAACGGCTTTTCCAGGAAGTCGTGGGCACCGCGCTTGACCGCCTGTACCGCCATCGGCACGTCGCCGTGCCCGGTAATGAAGATCACCGGCCACGGATTGCCGCGCCGGCCCAGTTCCTCGAACAGTTCCAGCCCGCTCATGCCGGGCATGCGGATATCCACGATCAGGCAGCCGACGCCGGACGGCACCACCCGGCCCAGGAAAGCTTCCGCGCTGCCGTGGCACTCCACCGGGTAGTCGTGGCTTTCCAGCAGCCAGAGCAGGGAGTCGCGGAACGGTTCGTCGTCATCGATGATATGGATGGGCGCTTGCTTGGTCATGTTCATGCTTCGGTCACCGGCAGGGTCAGGCGGAAAATACTACCACCGTCCGGGTTGTCTTCCACCCAGAGTTGACCCTGATGGAATTCGATGATGGTGCGGCAGATGTTGAGCCCCATGCCCATGCCTTCCTTCTTGGTGGTGAAGAAGGCGTCGAACAGGCGCTCCTTGAGATCCGCCGGCACGCCGTGGCCGCGGTCGGCGATGGCGACCTCGACCCGACGCGGATTGAGCACGTCGGCGCTGACGATGAGCTGGCGTCGGGCGGGTTCGGTGTCCTGCATCGCCTCGATACCGTTCTTGATCAGGTTGAGCAGCACCTGCTCGATCAGGATCGGGTCGACGCAGACTTCCGGCAGGCGTGGCGGCAGTTGCAGGTCGATGGTGGCGGCGTAGCGGCGCGCCTCGATGTCGGCGATGGCGAGCGTGGCCTCGACGATATCCGTCAACTGGCAGGGCTTGCGGTCGGGTTCGCTCTGTTTCACGAATTCTCGCACACGGCGCACGATCTTGCCGGCGCGTTCGGCCTGGGCGGTGATCTTTTCCATCACCGGCAGCAGCGATTCGGCGCTGGCGCGGCCCTGGCGCAGCCGTTCGATGCAGCCGGCCTGGTAGTTGGCGATGGCCGACAGCGGCTGGTTCAGCTCGTGGGCCAGGGTCGAGGCCATCTCGCCCATGGTGACCAGGCGCGAGGTGGCCTGCAACTTCTCCATCTGTTGTTCGTAGCGCTGCTCCGCCTCGTGCTGCTGGGTGATGTCGGTGAGGATCACCATCAGCGTCGGTCGGCCGTCCACCCAGCGCACCTGGCGGCGCCGCGCCGACAGCCAGCGCGGCGGGTTGGCCAGCTGCAACTGGAGGTCCAGTTCGGAGCGTTCGGCGTCGCGCATCAGGAAGGCCAGCCGCAGGTCGCAGCAGCTCGCGCTCTCCTCCTGCCCCAGCACGTTGTCCGGGTCGAACCACTGTCGGTAGTGCTGGTTGCAGAACAACAGCTCGTGGCTGGCCGGGTCGACCACCGCCACCGCGGCGTCCAGGCCCTCGATGACGGTGACGAAACGCTCGTGCGAGGCCTCTAGTCGTTGCTTGGCCTCCTGGCGCTCGGTGATGTCGGTCATCGCCGTCATCCAGCCGGTGTGCTGGCCGTCGTGGTCGATGAGTGGCGAGATCAGCAGGTTGACGTGGATTTCCTTGCCATCCTTGCGCCGGATCTGGGTCTCGAGGCCATCCTGTGGCGCGTTTCCCGTCAGCGCGGCCGCCATGTGGCGCTGGTGCAGTTCGGCGGCTTCGCCGGAGCGCCAGTAGGGGTAGGGCGGCAGTTGGCCCAGCAGTTCCTGCTCGCGGTAGCCGGTGATGTCGCAGAAGGCCGGGTTGACGTAGGTGATGCGCCCTTCGAGGTCGATGGCGCGCAGCCCCACCACCAGCGAATCTTCCATCGCCTTGCGGAAGGTGGATTCCTGCCAGAGCGCTTCCTGCGCTTCCTTCTTGGCGGTGATGTCGCGCCCCGAGACGTAGATCACGCCGCTCTCCGGCAGCGGGCTCAGCGCCCACACGATCCAGTGCGTGGCGCCCTCGCGCGTCAGCACCCGGGTCTCGACGTAGCGATGGCTCTGGTCGGCGCCGAGCATGTCGAAAAAACCTTCCTTCAGCATGTCGCGCTCGCTGGGGTGCAGGTAGCTCAGGAAGGAGGTGCCGATGAGTTGCGCTTGCGAGTAGCCGAGCACGGTTTCGAACGCCGGGTTGACCTCGAGCAGGGTGCCCTCCGGGCTGATGATGCCGAGCAGATCCTGTGACAGGCGGTACACCCGGTCGCGCTCTTCTTCGGCGCTGACGCGGCGGCGGATATGGCGGTTGAGGCTGAGCAGGCTCATCAGGGTGAGCAGGGTCAGGCCGACGATCAGCCCCAGTTGCAGGACGCGGCTCGGGCTGGTCGCCGTCTTTACCGGGCGGGCGATGATGGCGAGCCCGGTGCCGGGCAGGTCGAGCTTTTCGGAGAGCGTGCCGCTCAGGCGCTGCTGGGCGTTGTGGCCGATGTCACGGCCCTCGGCGTCGATCAGCTCGAGCTGGTATTTCTCGGCAAACCACGACGGCGGCAGGCGGCGGATCAGCGTGCCGGTGTTGAACACGGCGATCATGGTGCCGACAAACTGGCCGTTGCGCAGCACCGGCACGTGCAATTCGATGCGCCATTGGCCGTCCGCGCTCTGGTAGGGCCGGCTGTAGACCGGCCGGCTCTCGATGCGCGCCTTGACGAAGGCGTCGGCGCTGGGGCCCGAGAGGCCGTCGCCCAGCGTCAGCGGGCCGTCTTCATAGGGGGCGATCCAGCGCAGGATCATGCCGGTGTCGGCGCGCACCACCGCCAAGAGTTCCGGGGTGTTGCCGATGAATTGCGCCGCCTGGAGCTGGAAGCCGCTTTCGTCGAGATCGTCGCGCCCCGCTTCGCGCGCGAGTTCGGTGAGCTGGTTGAGATTGTCTTCGAGGTGGAGTTGCAGCGTCTGTTCCGCCCACAGCGCGTCGCGCGCCAGCGCGGTACGCAGCTGCTCGGCTTCGCGCGAATCGAGCGCCCACAGCATCACTGCCATGGTCAGGAAGAACAGCACGATGCTGGCGTTGGGGAACAGCCGGTACCAGCTCGGGCGCTGGCGCTGGGCGGTGGAGTGGTAACGAAGCATGCGTAAGGTGTCCGGACGAGGTGGTCCTGTACCACCGGCGTGGTGCCGGCAACAGAACGTGAGTGTAGGCCAAGCCGACGCCGAAGATAAGACGGGTTAGCCCGCAGCGTCGGGCTTGTTGATTGGCGTGCGCCCCGTTAAGCTTGCGCTCCGGAGAAAAGAGACAATGAAAACAACTATTTTGAAGCGCGCTCTGATGCTGGCGGGGTTGCTGTGGGCGACGCTGGCCGGCGCCGTCGAGCCGATCCGCATCGGTGTGCCGGGGGCGTATACCGGAGGGTCCTCGCCGATGGGACTCAGCATGCGCAACGGCATCCGGCTGGCGGCGCAGGAGATCAACGCCCGTGGCGGCGTCTTGGGGCGGCCGCTGCAGCTGGTCGAGCGCGACGACGGCGGCAACGCGCTGCGCGGCCGGCGCGTCAACGCCGAGCTGATCCGTCAGCCGGTGGTGGCGACGGTCGGCCTGGTGAATACCGCGGTGGCCGAAGCGGTGGTGGGGCTCTACCAGGAGGCGCGTGTGCCGCTGGTGATTGCGGTGGCCACGGCGGCAAAGCTGACCCAGCCTGCGCGCGACGGCTATGTGTTTCGCGTCGCGCTGTCCGATACGGTGCAGGCGCGGCTGATCGCGCGCGAGGCGGTGGAACGTGCCGGCTATCGCCGCATCGCCATCTTCGCCGACACCACCCGCTACGGCGAGCAAGGGGTGATGGAACTGACCGCCGCGCTGGCGCGCTACGGCGTGCGGCCGGTGGTGGTGGAACGCTTCGACCTGCACGAGCGCGACATGGACGAGCCATTGCGCAAGGCGGCGCGCCAGGGGGCCCAGGTCATTCTGACCTATGCCATCGGCCCGGAGCTGGTGGAAATCGCCAACGGCATGGCGCGGATGGACTGGCAGGTACCGCTGATCGGCAGCTGGACGCTGTCGATGTCGAATTTCATCGACAACGCCGGTCCCAACGCCGACGGCACGCGCATGGTGCAGACCTTCATTCCGGAGGGGGCCGGCGGGCGGCGCAAGGCGTTCATCGACGCCTACCTGGCGCTGAGCCATGGCCGGCGCATTGCGTCGCCGCCTTCCGCGGCGCAGGGCTACGACGCCATGTTGCTGCTGGCGGCGGCGATCCAGCAGGCCGGCAGTACCGACCGGGCCGCGATCCGACGGGCGCTGGAGCAGCTGCAACGGCCGGTCGACGGCGTGATCACGCGCTACCGGCGTCCGTTCAGCCCGACTAGTCATGAGGCGATCGACGAAACCGTGCCGGTGATCGGCAAGGTGGCGGGGGGAGAAGTGGTGCATGCCTATCGCGAGGACAGGCTGAAGGGCATGAAGTAAGTCTGTGTGAGTTGCTGCCGCGTTCGGCCAACCTTAGAAGGTTGGCCGAAGCGTTTTTAACGCGGCGAACCCTGGTTCTTGAGGTAGCTTTCCAGCGCGTTGCCGGCCGACAGGATGTGGAAGCGGATGAACTCGGCCGCTTCCTCGGCCGCGCCTTGCTGGCACAGCTCCAGCAGCTTGGTGTGTTCGGCGTGGGCGCGTTCCATGGTCTGGGTGAACAGGATCTGCATGCGCGTGTAGCGATCGGTCTTGTTGTGCAACTGCTCTATCAGCGCCAGCGTGTTGGGGCGCTTGGCGGCACGGTACAAGGCCAGGTGGAAGCGCGAGTTCAGCTCACCCCAGTGGCGGATGTCGTTGGTCTGCAGCGCGATCTCGAACTGCTTCAGGGTGTCGGCGGCCATGGCCAGGTCGGCCTTGGTCTGGCGCGGGATGGCGGCGCGCAGCAGCGAGCTTTCCAGCATGGCGCGGATGTCCAGCAGTTCCAGCACGTCGTCCAGCGACAGTTTGGATACCAGGGCACCCTTGTGGTCGATGATCTGGATCAGGCCTTCGGCCTCGAGCTGGCGCAGCGCCTCGCGCACAGGCACCCGGCTCACGCCGTATTCATTGGAAAGCGCTTCCTGGCGCAATTGCTGGCCGTCGGCAAACTCGCCCGACAGGATGCGTTGGCGCAGGGATTCGGTTACGGCACTCGTCAGCGTCTGGCGCTTGATCGGCTGCAGGGTGGTCATGGGGTGGAAGCTCTGTCAGTCAATCGGATACATACAAATGTATTCAATTATTACGGAGCGGGGCAGGGGAGACAAGTGAAACTGCGGCCGGCAGGAGCACGTGCAACAAAAAAACCGGCCCTCGGGCCGGTTTTTGCAAGACTGGGGTGGATAATGGGACTCGAACCCACGACAACCGGAATCACAATCCGGGACTCTACCAACTGAGCTATATCCACCACTGTCTTACTGCTGTACCACTGGCGCGCCCGACAGGACTCGAACCTGTAACCCCCGGCTTAGAAGGCCGGTGCTCTATCCGGTTGAGCTACGGGCGCATCCTGCACCGAGTGCGCGGAGTTTCTGGTCGGGGTGGAGGGATTCGAACTCTCGACCCCCTGATCCCAAATCAGGTGCGCTACCAGGCTGCGCTACACCCCGACGACAGAGAGCGCAACTATACGGATCGAGCATAATGCTGTCAATACCCGTTGAGCTCAGGGGGTGAAAAATGAGAAAATGCCGTTTTTGGTTGGTTTGGTTTCGGGACAGAGCATGACGGCACAACTCATTGATGGCAAAGCAGTAGCAGAAAAATTGATCGGGCGCGTACGCGAAGGCGTGGATGCACGCCTCAAGGCGGGCAAGCGTGCTCCGGCACTGGCCGTCATCCTGGTCGGCGACGATCCGGCCTCCGGCGTGTACGTCGGCAACAAGAAGCGCTCGTGCGAGAAGGCCGGCATCCGCTCGGTGGCCTACGACCTGCCCGCTTCCACCTCGCAGGAAGAGCTGCTGGGGATCATCGACCAGCTCAACGCCGACGCCAGCATCGACGGCATCCTGGTGCAGCTGCCGCTGCCCAAGCAGATCGATCCGCAGTCGGTGATCGAGCGCATCGAGCCGAAGAAGGACGTGGACGGCTTCCACCCCTACAACATGGGCCGTCTGGCGGTGAAGATGCCGCTGCTGCGTCCGTGTACCCCGCGCGGCGTGATGACCCTGCTGGAAGAGTACGGTATCGATCCGAAGGGCAAGAAGGTGGTGATCGTCGGCGCGTCCAACATCGTCGGCCGCCCGCAGGCGCTGGAAATGCTGCTGGCGCGCGCCACCGTGACGGTGTGCCACAGCGCCACCACCGACCTGCCCAAGGAAGTATCCGAGGCGGACATCGTGGTGGCCGCGGTGGGCATCCCCAACTTCATCAAGGGCGAGTGGGTCAAGCCGGGTGCGGTGGTGATCGACGTGGGCATCAACCGCCTCGACAGCGGCAAGCTGTGCGGCGACGTGGAGTTCGCCACCGCCAGCGAACGTGCCGCCTTCATCACTCCGGTGCCGGGCGGGGTGGGTCCGATGACCGTGGCCACGCTGCTGCAGAACACGCTGGATTCGGCCAACCTGAACGCCTGAGGTCTGCGGGCAGGGGGCGCCGAGCCGTAGCGGCGGCGTGACGGTGCGGCGCGCTGGTTTATCTCCTTCGCGTGCACTGCCCCTGCCGTGAGACATGCGGTGTTGCCTGGCGCGCGGAATGCCGCCGCCGGCACATCGGCTTTCGTTTCTGGGAGTGAACAATGAGTCATAACAAGAATTCGGCCACGCTGCTGATCAGCTGCCCCGACAAGAAGGGGCTGGTGGCGGCCATCGCCAACTTCCTGATGACCTACAACGCCAACATCATGCATGCCGACCAGCATCAGGATGTCAGCGAAAACCTGTTTCTGATGCGCATCGAGTGGAGCCTCGACGGCTTCACGCTGCCGATGGAGAGCTTCGCCGCGGCGTTCCAGCCGATTGCCGACAAGCACGGCATGACCTGGCGCGTGTCGCTGTCGAGCCGCAAGCCGCGCATGGCGATCTTCGTCTCGAAATACGAGCACTGCCTGGTCGACCTGCTGCACCGCTGGCGCATCGGCGAATTGAACTGCGACATTCCGCTGATCATCTCCAACCACGAGGACTGCCGCCGCATGGCCGAATTCAACGGCATCCCCTACCACGTGGTGCCGGTGACGCAGGTCAACAAGGAAGAGGCCGAGGCGGAGCAGTGGCGCTTGCTCGAGGAAGCCGGGGTGGACGTGATCGTGCTGGCGCGCTACATGCAGGTGCTGTCGCAGCGTTTCGTGGAACGTTTCCCGAACCGTGTGATCAATATCCATCACAGTTTCCTGCCGGCGTTCGACGGCGCCAAGCCCTACCATCGTGCGTTCGCGCGCGGGGTGAAGCTGATCGGCGCCACCAGTCACTACGTGACCGAGGTGCTGGACGATGGTCCGATCATCGAGCAGGAGGTCACGCGCATCTCGCACCGTGACGACGTCGAGGACCTGGTGCAGAAGGGGCGGGATCTGGAAAAGGTGGTGCTGTCGCGCGCGGTGCGCTGGCACCTGGACGATCGCGTGTTGTCCTACAGCAACAAAACCGTGGTGTTCGATTAAGACATGCGTATCCTCTTTGACGATGCCCTGGACTTGGTGCGTTTCCGTGTCCGGCCGCTACAGCACTACCAGTATGCGTTCTGGCAGCCGGCGCTGTTGTTGACGGCGCTCGGTATCATCGCCAGCGCCGGCGCCGACGGCCTGGGTGACAACGTCGAGGGGCGCGTGGCGTTCTTCCTGCTGTTCACCTGGCTGGAGACGCTGTTGTTCACCCAGTTCATGGGGCTGTGGCTGCGCCTGGGCAAGTGGAAGCCGAGCGGTTCGTTGTTCGGGCTGGTGGTGGCGGCCAACAGCGTGCAGATTCTCGAGCCCCTGACCAGCTGGCTGCCGGACGACGCGGCGCTGATCGGGGCCTTCGCGTTGTCGGTGCTCACCATTACCATCCTGGTGCATGCCCTGACCGCGGTATCCGGGGTGTCGCGGCTGCGCGTGCTGGTCGGCGTGCTGCTGTTCTCGCCGCTGGCGATGATGCTGATGGGCTCTACGCTGTCGCTGGC
Organism: Pseudogulbenkiania sp. FW507-F1; assembly: GCF_058781125.1. Lineage (NCBI taxonomy): Bacteria > Pseudomonadati > Pseudomonadota > Betaproteobacteria > Neisseriales > Chromobacteriaceae > Pseudogulbenkiania > Pseudogulbenkiania sp. FW507-F1. Next base: position 30,938 of record NZ_JBYSWM010000031.1, read on the forward strand.
GGCGTCGCTCGACTGGGTGCAGGTGCCGCCCGAGCTGGGGCTTGAGCTGAACCAGGGGGATGCGGCTCAGGGGGCTTCCGACGGCGGCGACGCCAACGCGATCTGAATCGCTTCGGCCAACTTGGCCCGTTCCAACGGCGCGTTCACCATGGTGTGAAACGCGCCGTTGTCGTATAGGGCGAGCGCCGGCAGGTGGAACAGCTCGAATTCGTGCGCCAGCGCGCTGCTGACGGCGATGTCGACGTAGCACAGCTGGCGGATGCGGGGCGGGACCAGCCGGGGCAGGCTGGCGTGCCACACCCGGCAGGCGCTGCAATGGGGTTGGCCGAACAGCACCAGCGTGGCCCCGGGCAGGGTGGGAAGGATGTGGTGAAAGCGGAACTCGTCGAGTTCCAGCCAGGGCAGGATGGCGTTGCTCATTCCACCTTGGCGATGTAGCGCGCCAGCCCGAGAAAGGCGCGCAAGGCCTCGCCCTTGGGGGTGGTGTCGCTGCGCACGCGGGCGTAGCGGCGCAGGATGGCACGCGCGTCGTGCATCAGGTCGAGCTCGCTGTCCGGCGAGGTCACCAGGGCGATGCGCTCGACTTCGCCCTGCGGCTTGACCTGGCCCTGGGCGATCGCCAGGTAGACCTTGTGCGCGGCGTGCGGGGTGATGTGGTCGAACAGGTACAGCATCGAATTGATGCGCAGGCCGGTTTCTTCGCGTACTTCGCGGATTAGTGCCTGCGAGCGCAGTTCGCCACGGTTGGCCTTGCCCCCCGGCAGCTGGTAGCGCCCTCCGCGCGTCGCAGCTACCAGCACCCCGTCCGGCATCTCGATGATCGCCGTGGCGCGCCGCGCCAGCGTTGGCGGCAGTCGCTGCTCCGGTCTTCTTGCTTCCTGTATCGTCATTTCTCGTGATTCTTTGGGTTATGTCGGACCGCTCGCCGGCGGCCTGTCGCCATCCCGGGTGGACCGGGTGGCGTGGTTGCGTACCGGCTCAGCGCCGGCCGCCGTCCTTGCTTTTTTTGCCGGGGCGTACCGGGCGCGGGGTCTGGGCGGGTTTCGCCGTCTCTGCCTGTTCCGCCGCCACGCTCTCCTGCTCCATCTGCCGGCGCATGGCGGCAAAGAAGCGGTAGATCGCCTCGACCGCCGGCGAGATGCCGGCAAGCCATTGCTCGCGCTGTCCGGCGTCGGCATTGTCCACGTAGGGGCGCATTTCCGGATCGGGGTGGTGTTCGAACGCCAGCGCCATGATCGGCACCAGCGCCTCGGCCTGCTCTTCATCCTCGAACAGCAAGCCCCAGTCCTCGTTCATCAGCTCCATGCCGGCGGTGAAGCCCTGAGCCCAGTCGTTGCCGTGCACCACACCGTGCTCGTCCGGCTCCAGCCAGGGGTGGAACTCGCGTCCCGAGTGCAGTGTGTCGGCGATGTCGAGCCAATGGCCCATCAGCAACGAGACGAACTGCTCCAGCGCCTTCTGCGAGCTGAAGGCGGTCTCGTCGTCGAAGGCGTCGCCCAGGATCAGCGGCAGCACCTCGCTCGGCTTGATCGGTTCCGGCCCGCACAGCAGGGCGGCGAAGAAGCCGTCGAGCTGCTCCAGGCCCATGCAGTGCTGGGCGCGAAAGCGGGCCAGGGTGGTGGCCAGGTTTTGGTAGTCGCGGTCGGTGAGGGGTTTGTGGCTCATGGTGATCGGCGTCGCTAAAGGATGGCTATTATCGGGCAAAACAGCCGTTTGAGGCGGGGTGGCGGCAAAACAATGCCGGACCGGTGTGAAAGCGCGCCGCGAGTGCGGCACGGTCCTTGGCGCTGCCCGCCCCAGGGGCCGGCAGCCAACCCGTCGTTGCGCCGGGAGGCTGCCGTGACCGGCTTACTGCTCGCTGTCGCTCTTGGTCGCGTTGCGCGCGTCGTAGTAGGCCTGATTGGCGAGGTAGTGCTGACGGCGCGCTTCCTTCTTGGCGGCGCGCTCGGCCTCTTCCTCGGCCTTCTTGCGGGCGGCCTCGGCTTCGCGCGCCTTCTTGGCCGCCTTGGCGGCTTCGCGGGCGGCGGTTTCGGCGGCTTCCATCTCGTCCATTTCCTTCCTGGACTTGCACGGGCCGGTCTTCTCGAACCAGGCCACCGACTCGACGTGGGCGGTGTGCGGGAACATGTTGATGATGCCGGCCGCCTTCAGCGTGTAGCCCTTGGTGTTGACCAGGATTCCGGCGTCGCGCGCCAGCGTCGCCGGGTTGCACGAGACGTAGACGATGCGCTGCGGCGCGGTGTCGTCGGTGAGGGCCTTGAGCAACTGCACGGCGCCGTCGCGCGGCGGGTCGACCAGCATCTTGTCGAACTTGCCGAGTGCGGCGAAGCTCTCCTCGGTGACGTCGAACAGGTTGGCCATCTCGTAGCTGACCTTATGCTCGAGGCGGTTGTGGCGGGCATTTTCCACCGCGCGCTTGACCAGCGCTTCGCTGCCTTCCATGCCGTGCACGTCGGCGCCGGAGCGGGCGATCGGCAGGGTGAAGTTGCCGATGCCGCAGAACATGTCGGCGATGCGCTCGCCGGGCTGCGGGTCGAGCAGCCTCAAGGCGCGCGTCACCATGACGTTGTTGATCTCCGGGTTCACCTGGGTGAACTCGGTGGGGTAGTAGGGCATCTCGACGCTGAAGTCGCGCAGCGTGTAGGTCAGTTTGGGCGCGTCGAGCGGGTAGAGCGGATAGCAGGTGTCCGGCCCCTTGGGCTGCAGCCAGATCTGCAGCGGACGGCCCGGCTGCGAGTGGGTGTCGGAGAAACGGCGCAGGATGGCCTCGTCGGCAGCACTGATGGCGTCCATGTTGCGGAACACCAGGATGTCGAGCTTTTCGCCGACGGCCACTTCGATCTGCGGCATGCGGTCGCGGATCGACAGCGTGTAGATCATTTCGCGCAGCGGCACGATCAGCGCCGAGATGTGCGGCGGCAGGATGTGGCACTCGCTCATCTCGGCGATGTAGCTGGAGCGTTTCTCGTGGAAGCCGACCAGCACGCCGCCTTTCTTCTCGACCAGGCGCGCCGAGAGGCGGGCACGGTGGCGGTAGCCCCAGGCCGGGCCGGCGATCGGCGTCAGCATGCGTTCGGCGCTGACCTTGCCGATGTGCTTGAGGCTGTCTTCCAGCACGCGCTGCTTGATGGCGACCTGGGCCGAGAATTCGACGTGCTGCATCGAACAGCCGCCGCAAACGCCGAAGTGTGGACAGCGTGGCGTGGTGCGCAGGAAGCTTTCTTTCAGTACCGCGCAGGTGTCGGCGTTCTCGTAACTGGGTTTCTTGCGATAGGAGCTGTAGCTGACGGTTTCGTACGGCAGCGCCCCATCGATGAAGATCGTCTTGCCCTCTACATGGGCGACGCCGTGCCCTTCGTAGTCGAGGGATTCGATCAGGGCGACTGGTTGGGATGGATTCATCGTTTTCCGTGTCAAATCAAAACGGTAAAACGGTAATTTTCGCAAAATACGCCGTGCCGCGCTGGCTTTTTTGCAAGCGGGTGTACGGCGGGGTTTCTGCTAAAATGGCGCGACCGGATAATTGATGGAACGAATGGGTATGGTGGGTGCAAGGAGTAAGCGGGTTGTCGCGGCGGCAATGCTGGTGGCTGCGGCGTTGGCGCGGGCCCAGGTGCCGGCGCCGGATGTGCTGATCAACGGCAGCGGCTTGCACGTGGTGATCAACCTGCCGCAGACCCGGCTGTTCGTGTATCGCGACGGTACGCTGCTCAAATCCTACCCGGTGGCGGTGGGCAAGATGCTGACCCAGACGCCGACCGGCACCTACGCAGTGACCGGCATTTATCCCAAGCCGATCTGGTACGTGCCGAAGTCGATCCAGGAGGAAATGAAGCAGCAGGGCAAGCCGGTGCTGACCTCGGTGCCGCCGGGGCCGGACAATCCGCTCGGCAACGCCTTCGTGCGCTTTGGCGACCCGCGGCTGGGGCTCGGCATGCACGGCACCAACGTTCCGACCAGCGTGCCGGGCTTCCGCAGCCACGGTTGCGTGCGGCTCAAGAACGAGGACATCGACGAGCTGGCCAGCACCGTGTCGCCGGGAGCGGCGGTGACGGTGGCCTACCAGACCGTGTTGTTGAATGAGGATGCCGCCGGCGAGCTGTGGCTGACCGCGCTGAAGAATCCGTACAAGTACGACGATCCGTCGTTCAAGCAGCTGGCCCAGGTGCTGCTGGCGTGGCAGTCCAGCCGCCAGGTGGCGGTGCACGGCAAGCGCGTGGACGTGGCGCTCAGGGAGCGCAACGGCAAGCCGGTGTGCCTGAGCTGCAAGTCGGCCGACAAGGCTCGCATCAGCGGCGAGCTGTCGGCCCTGCGCTGGCTCAGTGGCGGCAGCAAGGCGCCGGAGCTGGCGCCGTCCGAAACGGCTCCCGCCGCGCCGGAGACGGTCAACAAACTAGAGCCGCGCCCGGCGAAAAAGCCCGCCAAGGTGTGAGCGCCGCCGTTCTTTGCCAACAAGCCGCTGCCATCGAGGCGGCGGCTTTTTTCATGCCGTCGTGTTGCGGCTCTGGCCGGCCAGCTCGCCGACGCGCACCAGCGCGCGCTCGAAGGCGTCGCTCCACGGGTAGCAGCAGGAGAGCCGCAGGCAGTGGCGGTAGCGTCCCTTGGCCGAGTAGATGGTGCCCGGCGCCACGGTGATGCGCTCGGCCAGCGCGGCGCGGAACAGCTGCTGGGTGTCGGTGGCGGAGGGCAGTTCCACCCACAACAGGCAGCCGCCCGAGGGCGAGGTGGCGCGCGTGCCGGCCGGGAAGTGGCTGGCCACCATGCCGCGCAGCCGTTCCATCTGGCTCATGAAGTGGCGGCGCAGGCCGCGCAGGTGGTGGTCGTAGCCGCCGCTTTCCAGGTATTCCGCCACCGTCTCTTCCAGCAGCCGCGGCTGGCCCAGCGTGCTGGCCACCTTGAGCCGCGTGACTTCCTTCAGGTAGCGCCCCGGCGCGATCCAGCCGATGCGAAAGCCCGGCACCAGCGTCTTGCTGTAGCTCGAGCACAGCAGCACCCAGCCGTCGCGGTCGTAGGCCTTGACCGCGTCCGGCACCGCCTGGCCGTAGAACAGCTCGGCGTGCGGGGTGTCCTCGATCAGCGGCACGCGGTACTGGTTGACGAGCTGCGCCAGGCGCTTCTTGGCCTCCAGCGGCATGCTGCAGCCGAGCGGGTTGTGTACCGTGGGCATGGCGACGATGGCGTTGAGGCGCTGTTCCGACAGCAGCAGCTCCAGCGCGTCCAGCGACAGCCCGGTGGTGGGGTGGGTGGGGATCTCGATCGCCGACAAGCCCAGGCTCTTGAGCAGCGGAACCAGCGCGAAGTAGGTGGGCGATTCCAGCCCGACGGTGTCGCCCGGCTTGCACACCGCGCGCAGCGCCAGCGACAGCGCCTCGGAGCAGCCGTTGGTGATGACGATATCCTCGGCCGCCAGCACGCAGCCCCAGCTCACCACACGCTGGGCGATCTGGCGTCTGAGGCGTGCCGAGCCGGGCGGGAAGGGGTAGTCGGTGGCGAGTTCGGGGTGCTGGCGGATCAGCTGGTTGAGGATCTGCTTGACGCGGCCGGTGGGGTAGAAGTCGCTGCCGCGCGGGCTGGCCAGCGACAGATCGATGAAGTCTTCGCCGGTCTGCGCCGCCATGAAGGCCTCGATGTGGTCGAGCACGTCGTCGCTGGTCGGCAGCGCCGTGCTTTGGCGGCGCATGCGCGGCAGCGGCAGGTTGGCCGAAGACTTGACGTAGAAGCCCGACTGCGGCCGCGCCTCGATCACGCCACGGTCTTCCAGCGCGCGGTAGGCGGCGAGGATGGTGGACGGGCTGACCTTGTGCATGGCGCAGGCCTGGCGCACCGAGGGCAGGCGCTCGCCCGGGCGCATCACGCCGTTCTGGATCAGCGTGATCCATTCGTTGACCAGTTGCTGGTAGAGCGGCTCGTGATTCATGGGGGCTCCGTTGACGTCAAGCGGTACAGTTGGCGGCTGACTCGACCATAACAGTTGGGAATTGTCCAAACTGTTATGGTTGCAATACGATTTTTTTGAATCTGTTATTGTAATGGCGGGCTCGCTACCATGTCTCCATCGAAAAACCTTGTTTTTTTGCTGGAACCCGCATGAACTTCGTCCCGCTGACGCTTTACCTGATGGTGATGACCATCACCCCCGGTCCCAACAACCTGGTGCTGGCTTCGTCCGGCGTGCGCTTCGGCTTCAGCCGCACCCTGCCGGCGCTGCTCGGCATGGCGCTGGGGCTGGCCTGCCAGATCGCCATCCTGGCGGTGGCGCTGGGCCATATCAAGGAACTGATGACCGACCTGCAGCTGTGGCTGGCACTGGCCGGCTGCAGCTACCTACTGTGGTTGGCGTGGCAGATGACGCGTGCCGGCCAGCCGGGTGAAGCCGGCGACGCGGCGCGACCGATGGGTTTTGCCGGCGGGGTGCTGTTCAACTGGCTCAATCCCAACGTCTGGCTGATGGGCGTCAACCTGGCGCTGCTGTTCCTGCCCTCCGGCATGCCGCTGTGGCAGGCGGGCGGCCTGTTCGCCGTGGTGGCCTTCATGGTGGCGCTGCCGTGCATCGGGGTGTGGGCCTGGGGCGGGGTGGCGCTGGCGCGCTTCCTGCGCTCGCCGCGCCGGCTGGCGGCGTTCAACTGGATCATGGCGAGCCTGTTGGCCGGGATGGCGCTGTGGCTGGTGGCGGACAAGCTGCCGGCGGGGGCGCTGGACGGCGTGCCGTTCGTGTGAGGGGGCCAGAGCCTGCCGCTATCATCGAGCCCGCGTTTGCGGGCTTTTTTGCGGGCAGCGTACAATAGCGCTTTCGTCTTTTCGTCAGACCCTGGCCATCATGATCCGTACCCGTTTCGCCCCCAGCCCGACCGGCTTCCTGCACATCGGCGGCGTGCGCACCGCGCTGTTTTCCTGGGCCTACGCCCGCAAGAACCAAGGCACCTTCGTGCTGCGCATCGAAGACACCGATCTCGAACGTTCCACGCCGGAATCGGTGAAGGCCATCCTGGACGGCATGCACTGGGTTGGTCTCGACTACGACGAAGGCCCGTTCTACCAGACCCAGCGCTTCGACCGTTACAAAGAGGTGATCCAGCAATTGCTGGCTTCCGGCCATGCCTATTACTGCTACTGCAGCAAGGATGAGCTGGACGCCCTGCGCGCCGAGCAGGAAGCCAAGGGGGAAAAGCCGCGCTACGACCGCCGCTGGCGCCCGGAACAAGGCAAGACCCTGCCGGCACCGCCGGCGGGGGTGCCGCCGGTGGTGCGTTTCAAGACCCCGCTCACCGGCAGCGTGGCGTGGGACGACGCGGTCAAGGGCCGCATCGAATTCCAGAACGAGGAACTGGACGACCTGATCATCGCCCGCCCGGACGGCAGCCCGACCTACAACTTCTGCGTGGTGGTGGACGACTGGGACATGAACATCACCCACGTCATCCGCGGCGACGATCACGTCAACAACACCCCGCGCCAGATCAACATCCTGCAGGCGCTTAACGCGCCGCTGCCGGTGTACGGCCATCTGCCGATGATCCTCAACGAGGACGGCCAGAAGATGTCGAAGCGCCGCGACGCGGTGAGCGTGGTCGACTACGCCGCCAAGGGCATCCTGCCGGAAGCGCTGCTCAACTACCTGGCGCGCCTCGGCTGGGGCCATGGCGACGACGAGTTCTTCTCCTTGGAACAGTTTGTCGAATGGTTCGACCTGAAGGACGTCAGCCCCTCGGCCAGCCGCTTCAACAACGAGAAATTTCTGTGGCTCAACGCCCAGCATATCAAGGCCGCTGACAACCTGCGCCTGGCGCAACTGATCGCCCCGAAACTGGCCGAGGCCGGCATCGATCCGTCCTGCGGCCCGTGCCTGAGCGACGTCATCGCGCTGGTCAAGGAGCGGGTGCAGGATCTCAACGCGCTGGCCGCCGAGTGCGATTACTTCTACAAGACGCGCGAGCCGGCCGCCGCCGACATCGAAAAGCACCTGGCCGACGACAGCAAGGCGCGCATGGCGCGCTTCGCCGAGCAACTCGCCGCGCTGACGGAGTGGAACGCCGAGGCGATCCACCACCTGTTCAAGCCGTTCTGCGCCGCCGAAGGCATCAAGATGGGCCAGCTCGGCATGCCGCTGCGCGTGCTGGTGTGCGGCACCACGCAGACGCCGTCGGTCGACGCCGTGCTGGCGCTGATCGGCAAGGACGAAGTGCTGCGCCGCATGAGCCAGGCTCAGGCCTGATGCGTTGACGCCTCGGCCAAGGTTGGCCGAAGGCGAATGACGATGCCCCCCGCCGCTCCGAGAGGAGGGCGGGGGTTTTTCATTCCGGGGTACGCACGCGGCGGCCCTGTCTCGTGTCAGGAAGAGAGGAACGGCCGCATCGTGTCACGGTATGCACTTGCAGTTTGGATTTTGCAGGCACCCCACTATAACTATTGAACATGGAGAGCCGTGATCGCCGCGACGGCGGCGGAACGGCTTGCCGGGAAGAATGCGCGCCAGCCCGGCGCCCCGGTAACGGGGCCGGCCGCTGTCGCTGAAACCATCGGGGGAGCACCATGTTCGACGCGACGTATCGACGTTCACTGTTGTGGCTGGCCATGGGGTCGGCATTGGCGGCGCTGCCGGGGGCCGCCATGGCGACCCATTCCTGGGGCGGCTACCACTGGGCGCGCACGAGCGCCCAGTTCACCTTGTCGCTCGGCAACAACCTGACCGCGGCGGACTGGGTGAGTTATCTCCATCAGGCGTCCAGCGACTGGAACAGCCCGACCAGTTTCGGGGCGAGCTCGACCCCGCTGCTCACCGCCGTCGTTGCCGGACAGTCGACGAAACGGTGCTCGATGGTCAGCGGCACCACCCAGGTGTGCAACGGCAAGTACGGTTACAACGGCTGGCTCGGGCTGGCCTCGATCAACATCACCGGCGGCACCCACATCACCCAGGGCACCGCCAAGATGAACGACTCGTACTTCAACCTGGCGACCTACAACAATCCCAACGAGAAGCTGCACGTGATCTGCCAGGAGACGGCGCATACCTTCGGTCTCGACCACCAGTCCACCGACGGCAGCTCGCTGAACACCTGCATGGACTACTTCTCCAACACCGGCAGCAACGCCGGCAGCACGCTGAGCACGCACCCCAATGCCCATGACTTCGAAGAGTTGAACATCATCTATGCTCACCTCGACAGCACGACTACCGTTGCCTCGACCACGGCGGCCTCGGCGGGGGTCGATATCACCGACGACCCGCGCAGCTGGGGGGCCTTGGTGCGCCAGTCGGTGAACGGCCGCAGCTCGCTGTACGAGCGCTACAACACGGACGGGTCAAAGACGGTGACCCACGTGTTCTGGACGGTGGAAGCCGCGGCCAAGTGTCCGAGCTGTGACCACCGTTTTGAGCATCATGACTAGACCGGCATGCGGAATTTCCGCCGCTCCGGGGGAGGGCTGCGGCGTGCCGACTCCTTGGGCGGCAGTTGCGTGCGAGCCGCCTGCTGCCGTCGCCCGCTGCGTGCCGTTTTCGGTAACGGGATTGCCTCCGCTCGGAGCGCGGGTGCCGGTGCGCCTTGCGGCAGGTGGAATTCCCTCACCTCAGGAGACCGACCATGAAAGGCAACAAGGCCGTTATCGCGGCGCTCAACAAGCAGCTGGCCGGTGAACTCACGGCGCGCGACCAGTATCTCATCCACTCGCGCATGTACCACGACTGGGGGTTCGGCAAGCTGTTTGAGCGGCTGAACCACGAAATGGAAGAGGAGACCGGGCACGCGGCCGGGCTGATCAACCGTATCCTGTTTCTCGAAGGCACCCCGGCCATGAGCCCCGGCAAGCTCAACATCGGCAAGGACGTCGAGAGCATGCTGGCCAACGACCTCAAGCTGGAGTACGACACGGTGGCCTTGCTGCGTGCGGCGATTGCCGTGTGCGAACAAGAGGGCGACTACGTCAGCCGCGAGTTGCTGGAGGCCCAACTGGACGACACCGAGGAGGATCATGCCCATTGGCTGGAGCAGCAGCTGGGGCTGATCAAGCTGATCGGCCTGCCCAACTATCTGCAGTCGCAGACCTAGGGCGCGGCATTCCCGGAGTCGATCTTGAATTTGTGACCTGCTGCATTAGCTTTAAAGTAATGTGTGCAGTTTTTTGTCACCCGGAGGGAATGCCGTGAATCTGATGAATGCTCCCAAAATGATCTGGTCGTCGCATGAGGGCTGGCCGGAATTGGCCAGGCAACACCCTTCCGTGATGGCAACCTTTTTCAAGGTGGTGCTGCCGTTGTCGCTGCTGCCGGTGGCGATGATCCTCTACGCCGCCACCTGGCACCGAGCGGTATACGCCCCGGATACCACGCTGATGAACTGGGTGTGGATTTCGCTGGTGTTCCTGGTGGTGGAGTGGGGCTGCGTGTTTGCCATGGGCTGGCTGATCCAGTCGGTGGAAAGCCGGGACCACCCGCTCGAGTACCGCGACGGCTTCCGCCTGGCGGCGTATGCGCCGATCCCCATCTGGCTGTCGTCGCTGTCGCTGTTCGTGCCGTCGCCGGCGCTCAACGTGGTGGTCGCCCTGCTGGGCCTGCTGGCTTCCGGCGGACTGATCTATCACGGCCTGGACGGCTGGTTCCAGCATGACGAGTCGGTGACCACGCTGTCGCGTGCCTACACCATCTTCTCGTTCGGGGCGCTGATCTGGGCGCTGGTAGTGGCGATTCTGGTGGTGCCGCTGCTGTGACGCGCTAGCGTTCCGGGCGGCAACCGATCAAGGGCCAGGGACGTCGGGACGTCCCTGGCCTTTTGTCATGGGAGGACTGGGGTCTCGGAACAATGTCACGGCAGGAAGCGCAAGGCGGAAGGCCCGGCAGGGGTCTTCCGCCATTTCTTTGGCCGGTGCGGCCTCGTTGTGTCCTGTCCCGGCGGTGTCGGTTAAGCCGGCCGTTGGCGCATGCCACCTGGAGGTGTCTTCGGCCAACGTTGGCCGAAGCGGGCGCGTGGGCAATGCCGACGGGGCGAGAGGAGGGCGGAGGGGGCTCCCGCTG
>NZ_JBYSWM010000032.1:0-41078 GCF_058781125.1 Pseudogulbenkiania sp. FW507-F1
CTCCCCGCCCTGGCCTCACAAACGAAAAACCGCCGGCGACCGGAGGTCGCAGGCGGCGGGGGGAGACGCGGGCGTTCGCTTAGAACGAGTGCTTCAGGCCAACACCGAAGCCGGTCGGGTTGGAACCGGCACCGACGCCGGTCAGGCCGGCGTTGCCGAAGGTGCGGCTGGCGTTGTCGTCGTTGGCGATGCGGGTGTAGTAGGCGTAGGTCTGGGTGCGCTTGGACAGATCGTAGGTGGCGCCCAGGGTCCACTGGTTGGCACCGTCCTTGGCGTCGGACTTGGACTCTTGCAGCTTGGCGTAGGCCAGGCTCACACCGAAGTTGCCGAATTTCTGCTCGGCGCCGACGGTCCAGGCGTTCTGCTTGGTATCGCCGGTGGTCGTGTCGTTACGCTCCTGCTCGAAGCCGGCACCGATCTTGGTGTCGCCGAACTTGTAGCTGGCGGCCACTTTCCAGAAGGACTGGTTCAGGTTGGCGTCGCCGGCCACGGCGTTCTTGTCGTTGCGACGGTCGTAGCCCACGCCGACGTTGAAGCCGTCGATCGAGTAGGCTGCGGCCAGGCTCCAGACGTCCTTGTTGGTACGGTCGGTGCCGACGATAGCGCGAGTTTCGTCGGTGCCATAGGACACGGCAGCCTGGAAGCCGGCGAAGTTCGGGGTGTAGTAATGCACCGAGTTGGCCAGACGCGTGTCGCCATGGCAGAACACCGACTTGTCGGTGCAGATTTCGGCGATAGTGTCAGCCATCGGGTTGACCAGGATCGGCTTGAGCAGAGCCTTGTAGGCGCTGTCGTTGTAGCCCATGAAGGCCTTACCGAAGGCGCCGTCCAGACCGACGAAGCTGTTGCGGGTGGCAAAAGTGCCCTTGCGGGTGCCGCCGTCATCGACGGAGATTTCCTGCTCGACCTGCCAGATGGCCTTCAGGCCGTCGCCCAGGTCTTCATTGCCCTTGAAGCCCAGCTTGGACACGTTGGAGCTGACACGGGTGGTGGACTTGATGTCCTTGGTCGAATCGACAGCGCCGGTGGCCTTGACCGATTCGATCGATTCGCTGATGGTGCCGTAGAGGGTCACGTCGGCCAGGGCGGCCGGGGCGATCAGGGCGGAGGCGACCGCCAGGGCAAGCAGATTCTTCTTCATTGCGATAACTCACTAGGGTTGTTGTATTTCACGCTTCGTCGGGTGAAACGTGTGGCGAAATATAGACACTCAATGTGTCTTTCCTATTACGGTGATGTTAAATCGCGACACCACAAGGGGAATTTAGGCTTTATCGCCACACGGCATGAAGCATAAACAGGCCGCCGAGTCACCGCGTTGACGGCCATCAAGCCGATTACCTTGGCCGTGAGAACCTATTCATGATCTTGCGGCGCGTGCCTGATTGGGGCTCATGCGCTGCTCTGCGTGTGCAAATCCCCGATTTGCTCAGCCATGATCCTCATGTACTCCATGTACATCCCGGTTTCTGTGCTGGGCTGTCCCGCTGAGGGCTGCTCGCGACAGATGAACAGGTTCTGGGATTCAGACACAAAAGCGCCGGTCACTCCCCATGACCGGCGCTTTTGTTGTGACCTTCGCGTAGCGGCATGACCCCGCCCCGCTACGGGTGTTGTCCTATGCAACCCTGCACGCCTGCTCCAGTTGCGACTGCAAGGCAGCCAGGCCGGCGACTTCGCCCAGCACGATGACGGCGGGGCTGGCGAGCCGGGCCTCGCGCACGTCGGCGACCAGGTTGGCCAGCGTGCTGACCACGGCACGCTGCTCCGGACAGCCGACGCGGTGCACCACCGCCACCGGCAGATCGGCGGCGAAGCCGGCTTCGCGCCAGGCGGCGGTCAGTGTCGGCAGGTCGCTCATGCCCATGTAGCACACCACGGTGAGGCCGGATTGCGCCAGCGCCGCCCACGGCAGCGGGCTGCCGTCCTGGGTGTGCGCGGTGACCAGCGTCACGCCGCGGCTGAGGCCGCGATGGGTCAGCGGCAGGCCGAGCGCCGGGCCGACCGCGAGACCGGCGGTGAGGCCGCCGACGGCTTCGACCGTGACGCCGCGTTCGGCCAGCCACTGCCATTCCTCCCCGCCGCGACCGAAGATGAAGGGATCACCGCCCTTGACGCGCGCCACCACCTTGCCGTGGCGGGCGTAGCGCAGCATCAGGCGATGGATGAAGGCTTGCGGCGTGGAGCGACAGCCGCCGCGCTTGCCGACGTGCACGATGCGCGCGTCGGGGCGGGCGAAGCCCAGCACCTCGCGGCTGACCAAGTCGTCCACCAGCCAGACGTCGGCGGCCTGAAGGGCCTTCACCGCCTTGAGCGTCAGCAGTTCCGGATCACCCGGGCCCGCCCCGATCAGATAGACCTTGCCTGTGTTCATCTCATACTCCCTGGACCGCCTGGGGCCCATTTATTAGTCGGCTGTGCCTTTGCATCTTGAGCGCCGGCAGTGCTCGGTATCCTCATGGACTTCCTTGTCCACTCCGGTTCCTGTGCGCAGGCGGCACTCAACCTGCTTGGGCTCGCTCGACTACTAAAACGGGCCCTTCGCGGCAGCCACCATCCTCGTCAATTCCGGCACACAGGAACCGCAGCCGCTACCGCAGCCGAGTCCCGATTTCAGCCTTTCAACATCACAACCGGCGGCGATCGCCTGGACGATGGCGTCCTCGCGCACCCCGGTGCAGGCGCATACTACACGTGAACGGTGGATCAGAGTGCCTCCGCCCATCAACAAGCGCGCCAGGCTGTCCGGCGTCTCGCCGTCGTCAAACCAGTCGGACAGCGCCTCGTCGGCGCGCACGTCGCCGGCCAGCAGGTAGACGCAAGGCACTTTGCCGTTCAGCCATACTCTTCTAAGCACACTTCGTGCCGGGTCGTCGAAGGCGGCGAGCAGGGCGTCGGCGGGCGTCACCGTGTCGGCCAGCGCCTCGAGCAGGCCGGCCTCGGGGGCGGCTTCGGCCGCGAGCTTGAGGCGCACCGCGGTGCCGCCGGCAACCACCGTCAGCAGCACGGCGTAGGGGAAGCGCGCCAGCCACGGGGTCAGGCGCTGGCGCAGCTGGGCCACGTCGCCCTTGACCAGCAGGGTGAGCCGCCACGGCAGGCGCGCCGGTTCGAGCGCGATGGCGGCGTGCTTGAGTTCAGGCTGGCGCGATACCGGGTCGACCTTGCCCAAGGTCAGGGCATTGACACCGTTGCCGGCCATGTAGGCACCACCCCAGTGCATCGGCAGGAAGGCCATGCCGGGGCGCAGGTTGTCGTCGGACGCGACCGGTAGCACGATGGCGCCGCGCCGCGACTTGATGCGCGCCAGATCGCCCTCCTTGAGGTGGTAGCGGTCGAGGTCGCGCGGGTTGAGCGACAGCACCGGTTCTTCGACGTGACGGGTCAGCCCTGGCACCAGCGCGGTGCGGCTCATGGTGTGCCAGTGGTCGCGCAGGCGGCCGGTGGTCAGGCGCAGCGGGTACTGCGCCGAGACGTTCTCCGCCACCGGGCGGTAGCCGATGTCGACGAAGCGGGCGCGGCCGGACGACGTGGCGAAGCGGCCGTCCTGATAGAGCCGCGCCTGGCCGGCGGTGGCGCCGGCCGGGAACGGCCATTGCTGCGGGCCGATCTGGTCGAGCACGGCGTAGCTCAAGCCGGTGATGTCGAGGTCGCGCCCGGCGGTGGTGACGACGTGCTCGGCGAACACCTGGGACGCTTCTTCGTAGCCAAACAAGGTTGGCCGAAGCGGATGCAGACGCGCTTCCAGCGCCTGCGCCACGTCGCGCGCGATGATCCAGTCATGGCGCGCCTCGCCCGGCGCCGGCAGCGCGGCGCGCACGCGGCTGATGCGGCGCTCGGAGTTGGTGACGGTGCCGTCCTTCTCCGGCCAGGTGCTGGCCGGCAGCACCAGGTCGGCGTACGGCAGCGTTTCCGAGCCGGCGAAGGCTTCCTGCACGATGACGAAATCGACCTTCTCCAGCGCGCGGCGTACCAGCGCCTGGTCCGGCAGCGATTGCGCCGGGTTGGTGCAGACCACCCACAACACCTTGATCTGCCCTTTCGAGGCGGCCTCGAACAGTTCGATGGCGGGCAGGCCGGGCTCGGCCGGGATGCTGTCCACGCCCCAGATGGCCGCCACTTCGGCGCGGTGCGCGGGGTTGGCGAGGTCGCGGTGCGCCGACAGCAGGTTGGCCAGCCCCCCTACTTCGCGCCCGCCCATGGCGTTGGGCTGGCCGGTGAGCGAGAACGGGCCGGCGCCGGGCTTGCCGATCTGGCCGGTGGCCAGATGCAGGTGGATCAGCGCGGCGTTCTTGTCGGTGCCGGCGGCGGACTGGTTCAGGCCCATGGTGTAGAACGACAGCGCCGCACCGGCGCGGCCGAACCAGCGCGCGGCGGTGACGATGTCTTCTTCGCTGATGCCGCAGATGTCGGCGGCGGCACGCGGGGTGAATTCGCGCAGCCGCTCCTTCAGCTTGGCGAAACCTTCGGTGTGCTGCTCAATGTAGTCGCGGTCGAGCAGGTCGTCCCACACCAGCACGTTGAGCATGGCGTGGAACAGCGCCACGTCGGTGCCGGGCAGGATCGGCAGGTAGAGGTCGGCGAGGCTGGCGGTGTCGGTGCGGCGCGGGTCGATCACGATGACCTTGAGCGCCGGGTTGGCGGCCTTGGCGGCTTCCAGCCGGCGGAACAGCACCGGGTGGGCGTAGGCCATGTTGGAGCCGGCGATCAGCACCACCTCGGCCTGGTCGATGTCTTCGTAACAGGCCGGCGGCGCGTCGGCACCGAGCGTGGCCTTGTAGCCCGCCACCGCGCTCGACATGCACAGCCGCGAGTTGGTGTCGACGTTGTTGGTGCCGATCACGGCGCGCGTCAGCTTGTTGAAGACGTAGTAGTCCTCGGTCAGCAGCTGACCGGAGAGGTAAAACGCCACCGAGTCCGGGCCGTGCTCGGCGACGGCCGCCGCGATGCGGTCGGCGGCGCCGGCGATGGCGTCGTCCCAGGCGATGCGCTGGCGCGGGGCGGCCTTGTCGTGGCGCAGCTCGGGATAGAGCAGGCGCGCGCCCGGCTTGCCGGTGGTGTCGGCCAGGGTGCGGCCCTTGCTGCACAGCCGGCCGAGGTTGGCCGGGTGCGCGGGATCGCCCTCCACCGAGGTCAGGCGCTGGCCGTCGGACTGGATCAGGACACCGCAGCCGGTGCCGCAGTAACAGCAGATCGAGGAGACAGTCTTGTTGCGTCCCGTGGTGTCTGTCATGTGATGTCTCCCAATGCGATCAATCTTGATGGAGCCTTGCCGTAGGGCGGAAGCCGCGCCGAGCTGGGCGTTCCGTCGAGGCGGGCGTGCCGCGCTCACGCAGAACGCCCTACATCAGCTCGTTTCGGCCCGGCTTCGGCGGAGCGCCCCGTGACGGCTCATTTCAGGTCCAGCGAGACCTGGCCGTCTTCGACGCGTACCGGGATGTGGCCGGTGCAGCCGACATCGGGCGCGCAGGCCTCGCCGGTCTTGAGGTCGACCACCCAGTTGTGCAGCGGGCAGGCCACGGTGTGGCCGGAGATGATGCCCTGCGACAGCGGGCCGCCCTTGTGCGGGCAGCGGTCGACCAGCGCGAACACGTAGTCGTCCTCGGCGCGGAAGATGGCGATGTCGTCCTGACCCTCGCGCTTGAGGACGCGGGCGCCCTGCTTCGGGATGTCATTGATGGTGCAAACGGTTTTCCAGTTCATGCTGATCTCCTTGTCCATTCGTGCCGGGAGCACGGGTGCTGACGACGTGCTCCCGCGGCGGTCTGGCATTACACGGTGAGCGGTTCGAATTCGTGACGGGCGACACCTTCCTTGACGCGCTCGGTCCACGGGTCCTTCTCGAAGGACAGGGCGAAGCGCAGCCGCTCGTACAGGGCCTTGCGGTTTTCCAGGTTGTCGACCACCTGGGCCTTGATGAAATCGAGGCCGACGCGGTGCAGGTAGTGCACGGTGCGCTCGAGGTAGAACGCCTCCTCGCGGTAGAGCTGCAGGAAGGCGCCGGAGAGTTCCAGCACTTCCTCGCGTGTCTTCACCTTGGCGAGGAACTGCGCCACCTCGGTCTTGATGCCGCCGTTGCCGCCGATGTAGAGCTCCCAGCCGGAGTCGACACCGATGATGCCGACGTCCTTGATGCCCGATTCGGCGCAGTTGCGCGGGCAGCCCGAGACCGCCAGCTTGACCTTGGCCGGGCTCCACATGCCGGTGAGGTCCTTTTCCAGGTCGATGCCCATCTGGGTGGAATCCTGCGTGCCGAAGCGGCAGAACTCGGAGCCGACGCAGGTCTTCACGGTGCGCAGGCTCTTGCCGTAGGCGTGGCCGGACGGCATGTCGAGGTCGGCCCAGACCTTGGGCAGGTCTTCCTTCTTCACGCCCAACAGGTCGATACGCTGGCCGCCGGTCACTTTCACCATCGGGATGGCGTACTTGTCGGCGACGTCGGCAATGCGGCGCAGCTCGGAGGCGTTGGTGACGCCGCCCCACATGCGCGGGATCACCGAGTAGGTGCCGTCCTTCTGGATGTTGGCGTGCACGCGCTCGTTGATGAAGCGCGACTGCGGATCGTCCTTGGCTTCGCCCGGCCAGGTGGCGATCAGGTAGTAGTTGATCGCCGGGCGGCAGGTGGCGCAGCCATCCGGGGTGCGCCATTCGAGGAAATCCATCACCTGGCGCAGGCTGGTCAGGTGCTGTTCGCGGATGACCTTGCGCACGCCGCCATGGGTGTGTTCGGTACAGCCGCACACCGGCTTCTCGGACTTGGGCTTGACGTCGGCGGCGCCGCCGACGCAGTTGATCAGGATCTGCTCGACCAGGCCGGTGCACGAACCGCAGGAGCTGGCGGCCTTGGTGTGCTTCTTGATCTCGTCGACGGTGAACAGGCCCTTTTCCTGGATCGCCTTGACGATGGTGCCCTTGCACACGCCGTTGCAGCCGCACACTTCGGCGTCGTCCGGCATGCCCACCACCTTGCTCTGGCCGGCGTGGCCGACGTCGCCCTGCCCGCCTTCGCCCAGCATCAGCACGTCGCGCATCTCGGCCACCGACTTGCCTTCGCGGATCAGGCGGAAGTACCAGGCGCCGTCGGCGGTGTCGCCGTACAGGCAGGCGCCAACCAGTTTGTTGTCCTTCAGCACCAGCTTCTTGTAGAGGCCGCCCATCGGGTCGGACAGGGTGATGGCTTCGGTGCCGTCGTCGCCCATGAAGTCGCCGGCGGAGAACAGGTCGATGCCGGTGACCTTGAGCTTGGTCGAGGTGGCGGCCGGCACGTAACGACCGATGCCGTAGTGCGCCAGGTGGTTGGCGGCGACCTTGGCCATGTCGAACAGCGGGGCGACCAGGCCGTAGGCCACGCCGCGGTGGCTGACGCACTCGCCGACGGCATAGACGCGCGGGTCGTAGGTCTGCATGGTGTCGTTCACCACCACGCCGCGGTTGCAGTAGAGACCGGATTTTTCGGCCAACTCGGCGTTCGGGCGGATGCCGACGGCCATCACCACCAGGTCGCCCGGGATTTCTTCGCCATCGGCGAAGCGCAGGCCGGCGACGCGGCCGGTGCCGTTGTCCAGCAGCGCGGCGGTCTGCTTCTGCAGGTGGAAGGCGATGCCGCGGTCTTCCAGGCTCTGCTGCAACAGCTTGGCGGCGGTACGGTCGAGCTGGCGGTCGAGCAGCCATTCGCCGAGATGCACCACGCTCACCTCCATGCCGCGCGCCATCAGCCCGTTGGCGGCTTCCAGGCCCAGCAGGCCGCCACCGATCACCACGGCTTTCTTGTATTTCTGGCTGGCCTCGATCATCAGGTTGACGTCACGGATATCGCGGAAGGTCACCACGCCGTCGAGGTCCTTGCCCGGCACAGGCAGGATGAAGGGGTTGGAGCCGGTGGCGAGCAGCAGGCGGTCATAAGGAGCTTCGGTGCCGTCGGAGGTGCGCACCACGCGCTTGACGCGGTCGATCTCGGTGACTTCCTTGCCCATGTGCAGGGTGATGCCGTTTTCGGCGTACCACTCCACCTCGTTGAGCATGATCTCCTTCAGCGTCTGTTCTCCCGACAGCACCGGCGACAGCAGGATGCGGTTGTAGTTGGGGTGCGGCTCGGCGCCGAAGACGGTGATGTCGTAGAAGTCGGGCATGAGCTTGAGCAGCTCTTCCAGCGTGCGTACGCCGGCCATGCCGTTGCCTACCATGACGAGTTTCGGTTTGTTCATCGGGATCTCCTTAGCATCGTGGCTACGCCGCATTCACCCTTGCCGCAGCGAGACCAAATAAAAAAAGTCCGTTCCCATGGATTCCCCCATGTTGAACGGACCTCTTTGTCCTTACCCGCTTCACCGCCATTGGCAAACCGGGCATTGTTGTCTGCTGCATTACTAGCAAGCACCGTGCCAGCTTCAGGATGCCCCTTTGGCGGGGGTTCCAGGCCATTGCCCGGTTGCGACCAGTACGTTGCAGTGCACCAACGCACCAAGAGCGTGCACGGTGCGTCACGCCCG
This sequence comes from Pseudogulbenkiania sp. FW507-F1, assembly GCF_058781125.1. Lineage (NCBI taxonomy): Bacteria > Pseudomonadati > Pseudomonadota > Betaproteobacteria > Neisseriales > Chromobacteriaceae > Pseudogulbenkiania > Pseudogulbenkiania sp. FW507-F1. The sequence continues at coordinate 8,487 of NZ_JBYSWM010000032.1, forward strand.
CTATTTCTGCAGCATCAACCACAAGCCGGCCAGGCTTACCATGGCCCCGCCCAGGCGCAGTAGCGAGGGTTGCTCACGAAACAGCAAGAAGCCCAGCGGCAGCAGCACCAGGGTGCTGATCACGTTGGCGCTGAGCGAGGCCACGCCCATCTGCCAGCCGGCGCGGTAGGCCAGCAGAAAACCCAGCTCGATACCGAGGATGCCGAGCGCGACGCCGCTGCTGCTCCAATTCACCGCCAGCAGGCTGCGGCTGCCGGGGCTGAACAGCATGCCGACGAGGCACAGCAACATGGCCAGGCCGTAGCTCACGGCCAGGGTCAGGAACGGATTCACCGCTTGCGGTACGTGCTTGAGCGACAAGTGGTAGATCACCGAGCCGGCGACCGCCAGCAACAAGGCAGACAGATACATGATGGACTCCCTATAAAGTGGATGCCTCCATGCTATCGGCCCGTATCAGGTATAGGTAGACTGTCGTTTACTATGCCTGTTATAAGGAATGTTTATGACTATGGACCTGGATACCGCCTTGCTGCGCGCTTTCGTCAGCGTGGTCCGCCATGGCAGCATCAACCGCGCCGCCACCATGCTGCAGCGCACCCAGCCCGCCGTCAGCCTGCAGATCCGCAAACTGGAGCAGCAGCTCGGCCAGCCCCTGCTGGAGCGTTCGCCACGCGGCATCCGGCTGACCGGGGCCGGCGAGGCGCTGCTGCCCTACGCCGAGCGCCTGCTGACGCTGACCGACCAGTTGGTGCCGGGGCTGGGCGGCCGGCCCGCCAGCGTGCAGCACCGCCGCATCGGCATCATGGAGGATTTCACCGGCACCCGGCTGCCGCGCGTGCTGGCGGATTTCGCCAGCGTGCATCCGGGACTGCGCCTGTCGGTGACGGTAGGGCTGAAGGCGGAGTTGTTCGCCGCGATGAACGCCGGCGAACTCGACGTCATGGTGAGTTCGCCACTGGCCGACAGCGCCCTGCTGCCGAAGCCGGATGCCCAGTTCCTGTGCCCACTGGCGTGGTTCGCCGCGCGCGGCAAGGTGCCGCCGTCGTCCTCCTCCTTGCCGCTGGTGATTTTCAGTGCCCCCTGCTCGTGGCGCGAACAGACGCTGGCGACGCTGAACCGGGCCGGACAGCCATGGCATATCGTGTTCGAAAGCGCCAGCCTGCCCGCCATCCAGGCGGCGGTGGAAGCCGGCCTGGGGGTGGCGGCGATGCTGGCGGACACGCCGCCCGACCACAGCCGCTGCATCAACGACGGCAGCCTGCCGCCGCTGCCCGGCATGCCGGTCGGCGTCTACCGGCAAAACGGCGACGGCGACCCGCTGACGCGGCAACTGGCGGAATTGTTCTGCCGCGAGTTGGACATGCCCGTAGCGACGGCAGCCTGAGCCCCGCCGCTCACCACACCAGCAGCAGGTACACCAGCACCAGGTTGAGCAGCAGCGACACCAGGGCGATGGCGCGCCACAGCTTGAGCGGCGCGCGCTCGGCCCACGGCACGCGACGGCGCACGGAAACCGGCTGCGCGTCGCCCTTCTCCAGCGCGAGCTGCAGCTCTTCCGCGGTTTCGAAACGGCGTGCCGGGTCGCGCTCGACCGCCTTCAGCAGCACGTTTTCCAGCCACAGCGGCAGATCCGGGCGGTAGCGCGTCGGCAGTTCCGGGGTGCCGAAACGCGGGTGCTGGAACGGTTCCACCTCGCCGTAAGGGTAGTGGCCGGTCAGCAGCCAGTACAGCGTCACGCCAGCGGCGTAGAGATCGGTGCGCACGTTGGCCGAAGCGCCCTCGAACAGCTCCGGCGCCATGTAGCTCGGCGTGCCCGGCACCGCACCGTCGCGGTCGACGGTGAGCCCGGGGCAGTACGCCACGCCCAGGTCCAGCAGGCGCAGCTTGTCGTCGTGATCGATATGGACGTTTTCCGGCTTGACGTCGCGGTGCACGATATTGAGCCGGTGCAGCGCCGCCAGTGCGCGCGTCAGGCGCAGGCCGATTTTCACCACCTCGCTCGGACCGATGCTGCCGCCCTCGCGCTGGCGCCGTTCGGCCAGGTTTTCGCCGGCGTACCAGCGCAGCAGGTAGTAGAGGTGCTGGCGTGCCGGCAGCGGTTTAACCTCGGCGAAGTAATGCGCGGTCAGGCGTTTCTGCAGCCACTCCTCGACCAGCAGCGCCTGCTCGGCCTGGCTGTCGCCGGCCAAGGTCGGCGGCAGCGTCTTCATCACCCAGCGCTTGCCCGCGCTGTCGAGCACGCGGTAGGCGAGCCCGGACGGGGCGTCGTTCAACACCGCCTCCACGGTGAGGCAGTCGAACTCCTGCCCCGGCTTGAGCCGCGGCGGCAGCGACTGGAAGGCCCCGCGCGCCAGCTCGTCGCCGAGGTTGGCCGAAGGCAGGCCGTCGACGCGCAGCACGATGGCCGACAGGTTGTCGCCGGAGCCGGCGGCGATGGCCTCCTCCACCAGCACCTGGGCCGCGCGCTGCGGATCGACGTGCAGCCGCAGCACTTCGTCCAGGCGCTTGTCGGGCAGCGGCCCCCACACCCCATCGCTGACCAGCAGGAACACGTCGCCCTCGGCCACGTCGCCGTCGAGGAAGTCGGCCATGACGTGCTCGTCGAGCCCCATGGCGCGCTTGAGCACGTGGCGCATCGAGGGCTCGTCCCAGACGTGGTCGGTGGTGAGGCAGAACAGCCGGCCGCCGGTGAGGCGGTAGAGCCGGCTGTCGCCGACGTGCGCCACGGTGAAGCGCCGGCCGCGCAGCACCAGTGCGGTCAACGTCGCCACCAGCGTCTTGCCCTGCGAGCGCAGCCAGCGGTTGTGCGCGGTCAGCAGGCGATCGAGCGCGGTGCCGACCTCCCAGGTTTCCGGCGTGGCGTAGTAGTCCGCCGCCACCGCGCGCACGCTGGACTGGGCGGCGAGCTTGCCGTCGGCGCAGCTCGACACGCCGTCGGCCAGCACGAACAGCGCCCCCTTGCTGGTCAAGAGGCCGGCCTCCGGCGTCACGCAGGCCAGCGCATCCTCGTTGCGCGGCTTGGGGCCGGCATCGGTGGCGTGACCGACGGTCAGGGCGAGCGACATGGTCGAATCCTTGTTCCCATCCGCCTCGGCGATGGCGTCGGCGGATGAGGGTGGTCAGTGTGCGAATCTCTCGCGGGCCACTCTGGGCCGGCGAGAGATCCGCTCAGCGCGCACCGGCCGTCCCTACCCGGAACAGCTGGCGCGCGGGTCCTCCTGTTCGAACTATACCCGGGCCGAGGTCACGCTGGCCGCACCCCAGGTGGTGCGCCAGCGCAGCTTGACGCTGTGCAGGCCGAACCAGGCCACCAGGCCCAGGCTGGCGAACAGCCACAGGCCGATCTGGTAGTTGCCGGTGGATTGCTTGACGAAGCCGAGGCCCGCCGCCAGCAGGAAACCACCGATGCCGCCCGCCATGCCGACCAGGCCGGTCATCACGCCGATTTCCTTGCGGAAGCGCTGCGGCACCAGCTGGAACACCGCGCCGTTACCGCAACCGAGCGCCAGCATGGCACCGACGAACAGCGCCAGCGCGGCGTAGGCCTGCGGCAGGTTGAAGCCGACCACGCCCAGCATCAGCGCGGCGATGGTGTACATCACCAGCAGGGTGCGGATGCCGCCGACGCGGTCGGCCAGCGCGCCGCCCAGCGGGCGCATCATCGAACCGGCGAACACGCAGGCGGCGGTGTAGTAGCCGGCGGTCACCGCGTTCAGGCCATACTGGTCGTGGAAGTAGCCCGGCAAGGCGCCGGCCAGGCCGACGAAGCCGCCGAAGGTCATGCTGTAGAAGAACATGAACCACCAGCTATCCTTGTCGCCCAGCACCTTGAGGTAATCGGCCAGCGACTTGGCCGGCGCGCGGTTGGGCGCATTCTTGGCCAACAGACAGAACACCACGAACACGATCGACAGCGGGATCAGCGCGAAGCCGAACACGTTCTCCCAGCCGTAGACCGAGGCCAGCCCCGGTGCCAGCAAGGCCGCGAACACCGTGCCGGAGTTGCCGGCGCCGGCGATGCCCATCGCCTTGCCCTGGTGCTCCGGCGGATACCACTGCGACGCCAGCGGCAGCGACACCGCGAACGAGGCGCCGGCCACGCCGAGGAACAGGCCCAGCAGCAGCGCCTGGTGGAAGGAGTGGATGCCGAAGTGCCAGGCAGTGCCCAGAGCCGCGATCACCACCACCTGGCCGACGATGCCGGCGGTCTTGGGCGACAGGCGGTCCACCATCAGGCCAATGGCGAAACGTAGCACCGCGCCCGCCAGGATCGGCGTGGCCACCATCATGCCGCGCTGCTGCGCGGACAGCGACAGGCTGTCGGCGATCTGGATCGCCAAGGGCCCGAGGATGTACCAGACCATGAAGCTCAAGTCGAAGTAGAGAAACGCGGCCAGCAGAGTGGGCCAGTGCCCGGCCTTCCAGAAACTCTTGTTCATGTACCTTCTCCCGATATCGATGCGAACCAGTCGCCGCGCAAAAAAAAACGTCCGCCGCCGCGCAGTGTTGGCTGCGTGGTAGCGGACGCCGTTGTCCGTCTCAGGCGAAAGACCCACATTGGTCTCCCCCTGCCATCCGGCGAACCTGGCCTTCGTTGGCCCGGCGTGCCGGAGCTGAATTGTTCGAGGTTGATATAGCAACTAGCGTGCCAGCCACGAAAGCCGCGCCAGGTGGGCCTTGGCGCCGTCGCACGCGGTCTGGCGCACTGCACAAGTGCGCCGATGCACCAGCCGGGCACATCGGCGCCCGCGCCATGAAAAAAGCGGGGAAGACTCTCGTCTTCCCCGCCCTCCATTACCACCCAAAGTACATAGGGCCTGTTTCAGTAGGCCAGCGAGCCAAAGCAGGTTGAGTGCCGCCAGCGTCCAGGAACCCGAATGTACCCTGACCACATGAGGATTCCGTATCGCTGAGCGAATCTCCGAAGGAGATGCGCAGGCACAGCAGCCTGATGCAATAGGTTCACGCTGCCGGTCGCAGATGCTTCTGATACAAAAACTCCAGCACCGCGCTGCGATAGCCGTGGTAGGCACTGTCGTTGGCCAGCGCCAGCCGCTCACGTGGACGCGGCAGCGCCACTTCGAGAACCTCGCCGACGGTGGCGGCCGGGCCGTTGGTCATCATCACGATGCGGTCGGAGAGCAGCACCGCCTCGTCCACGTCGTGCGTCACCATCACCACGGTGGCCCGGGTGGCCTCGACGATCTTCACCAGCTCGTCCTGCAGATTGGCGCGGGTCAAGGCATCCAAAGCGCCGAACGGCTCGTCCATCAGCAGCACCTTGGGCTCCATCGCCAGCGCGCGGGCAATGCCGACACGCTGCTTCATGCCACCCGACACCTCGTGCGGGTACTTGTCGCTGGCGTGGCTCAGGTTGACCAGCGCCAGCGCCGCCTCGCAGCGCGCCTTGAGTTGGACCTTGTTCTCGCGCTGGCCAAACACTTTCTCCACCGCGAGGTAGATGTTGCCGTAACAGGTCAGCCACGGCAGCAGACTGTGGTTCTGGAACACCACGGCACGCTCCGGCCCCGGCCCGTCGATCTCGCGCCCGCCGCACAAGGCGATGCCGGCATCGGGGTCGTACAGCCCGGCGACGATGTTGAGCACGGTGGATTTGCCGCAGCCGGAGTGGCCGATCAGCGACACGAACTCGCCCTGGCGGATGGTCAGGTTTACATCGCGCAGCGCCACGAAACGGCCCTGGCGACTAGCGAAGCTCTTGCCCACGCCTTGCAATTCGACGAATTTTTCCATGACTCACACTCCCTGACCGAAGCTGAAGCGGCGCGCCAGCAGGATCAGCGCCTGCTCCAGCAAGAGCCCGACCAGCCCGACGATGAAGATGGCGATGATGATGTGCTCGACGTTGAGGTTGTTCCACTCGTCCCACACCCAGAAGCCGATGCCGACGCCGCCGGTGAGCATCTCGGCCGCCACGATCACCAGCCAGGCCACGCCGATCGACAGGCGCACCCCGGTCAACACGTGCGGCAACACCGACGGGAACAGGATGGTGGTGAACACCTTGAACTCGGACAATCTCAGCACGCGCGCCACGTTGAGGTAATCCTGCGGCACCGCACGTACCCCGGCGGCGGTGTTGAGGATCATCGGCCACACGCTGGAGATGAAGATCACCCAGATCGACGCCGGGCTCGCGGCCTTGAACACCAACAGGCCGATCGGCAGCCAGGCGAGCGGCGAAACCGGTCGCAGCAGGCTGATCACCGGCGCGAACATCGCCGAGACGAAGGCGAAGCGGCCGAGGATGAAGCCGGCGGGAATGCCCACCAGCGCCGCCAGGCCGAAGCCGATGCCGACGCGCCCGAGCGAATTGAGGATGTTCCAGCCCACGCCCTGGTCATTCGGCCCGTTGCGGTAGAACGGATCGGCGAACAGCAGCTTGGCCGATTCCCAGGTGGACAGCGGCCCCGGCAGGCCGCCGCGCGACTTGGCAACCACGGCCCAGACCAGCACCAGCAGCGCCAGCCCCAACAGCGGCGGCACCACGGTCTTGATCGCCTGCACCAGCAGGCGCACGGCGGGCGAGGTGTCGGCCGATTCCAGCGACGGGAAACGGCGTTTCGACGCGGTGCGCGCCGGCAGTGTCTGTTCCACGGTCTTGCTCTCTGTGCCGCTCACGACACGGGCTTCATGCTTGATGGCTTGCATGGTGGTTCTCCCCTATTCCGTGGCTCAGGCGCGAATCTTGAACGAAGCGGCGTAGCCTTTCGGGTCCTTGCCGTCCCACACCACGCCGTCGATCAGCTTGGCCGAGCGCATATCGGAACGCGGCAGCGCGACCTTGGCGAGCGCAGCGGCTTCCTTGTAGAGCGCGATCTGGTTGATCTGTCGCGCCACGCCCAGGTAGTCCGGATCGGCCTTCAGCAAGCCCCAGCGCTTGTGCTGGGTGAGGAACCACATGCCGTCGGAGAGATACGGGAAGTTGACCCTGCCCTCGTCGAAGAACTTCATCAGGTGGGGGTCTTGCCACTTCTTGCCCAGGCCGTCTTCGTAGGAACCAAGGAAGCGCCCCTCGATGACCGGCTCCGGCGCGTTGACGTAGGCCTTGTCGGAAATCAGTTTGGCCACGCTGGCGCGATTCTTGACATCGTCGATGTAGCGCGAGGCTTCCAGCAGCGCCGCGGTCAGCGCGCGCGCGGTGTTCGGGTTCTTTTTCACCCAGTCGCCGGTGCTGCCCAGCACCTTTTCCGGGTGGCCGGCCCAGATCTGCTGGGTGGTGGCCACGGTGAAGCCGACATTGTCGGCGATGGCGCGGGCGTTCCACGGCTCGCCGACGCAGTAGCCGTCCATATTGTCGACGCGCATGTTGGCCACCATCTGCGGCGGCGGCACCACGATGGTCTTGACGTCGCTCATCGGGTTGACGCCCTGCGCGGCCAGCCAGTAGTAGAGCCACATGGCGTGGGTGCCGGTGGGGAAGGTCTGGGCAAAGGTGTATTCGCGCGGCTCGGCCTTGATCAGCTTGGCGAGCGCCGGGCCGGAGGTCACGCCCTTGGCCTTGAGCTGGTTGGAGAGCGTGATGCCCTGGCCGTTCTGGTTCAGCGTCATCAGCACCGCCATGTCCTTCTTCGGACCGCCGATGCCCAGGTGCACGCCGTACACCAGGCCGTACAGCACGTGGGCGGCGTCCAGCTCGCCGTTGACCAGCTTGTCGCGCACCGCGGCCCAGCTCGCCTCCTTGGACGGCACGATGGTGATGCCGTACTTCTTGTCGAAGCCCATCTTGGAGGCCACGATCACCGAGGCACAGTCGGTAAGGGGAATGAAGCCGACTCTGACTTCGGTTTTTTCCGGCTTGTCGCTGCCGGCAGCCCAGGCGCTGCTGGCGATGCCGGCCGGCAAGGCGGCCAGCAAGGTGGTGGACCCCATGGTGGTCAGTGCTCCCTTGAGAAAAGTGCGTCGCTCCGGCGCCGCGGGCGAACTGCTGTCGATCGATGTGCGCGTGTCTTCCATTTCCTTCTCCCTCATTGCAGAAAAAAACAGCCGGAAACAAAAAGCGCCTGTCGTCCCGCTCCGCGTCGGAGAGGGTGCGACAGGCGCCGTTGCCTGTCCGGATGGAGCCGCCGCCGTTGGTGGCCTACCCGGTCACCACGCCATACGCAACTACCATGCCAGACAACAATCGTCTGTTTTTAAAGGAATATTTTTTATGACCTACGCTTTTGTGCACTGCACACGTGCGTTCTGCACCACCGCACGCTCAGCCTTTGAGCCAGTTCGCCAGCTCCACCACCTCGCGCGCCACGTCGCCGATCTTCTTTTGCGACTTCATCGCCCGCTCGCGCAACTGGCGGTAGGCCTCGTCCTCGCCGATGCCCTTCATCTGCATCAGCAAGCCCTTGGCCTTCTCCACCACCTGGCGGTCGGCCAGGCGCTGGCGCATGCCGTCCAGCTCCTCACGCCGCTCCTTGTCGAGCGAATAACGCTCTATCGCCACCTCCAACAGCGGCTGGATGCGCTCGGGCACCACATCGCCCACCACGTAGGCGGCCACCCCGGCCGCGAGCGCGGCGCGGATGGTGTCGCGGCGGGCGTCGTCGGTAAACATCACCACCGGCCGCTCGCTGTGCGCGCTGCTGACGCAGACGTGCTCCAGCATGTCCCGCGATGGGGCATCGGAGTCGATCAGCACGATGTCGGGGCGGATGCTGTCGATCATTTCACCCAGCCGCAGCGACACCTCCACTTCCGCAATCACGCGCACGCCGGCCTGCGTCAGCGCCTCCTTGAGCGCAGCCGCCTTGCCCGATCCATCGTTCACCAGCATTACCGTCAGCACTGTCATCTCCCTATTGCACAGAAAAGGTGAAGCAAGCACCATGCCGGGTCGATGCTCTTTCCATGCAAACTACCTGTCCACGATCTGCGTGCAACCTGTCTCGGGCCCCCAAAAGGCAAACGGCTCGATACGGCGGAGACCCAACGCAGCGTGGGCTTACTTTAAGGTTGGCCGAAGACCATGATTACTGCAACGCGCTGCCCGTGGTGCGGCGATGACCCGCTCTACGTGGCCTACCACGACCTGGAATGGGGCGTGCCGGTGCACGACGACCGCAAGTTGTTCGAAATGCTGGTGCTGGAAGGCGCCCAGGCCGGGCTGTCGTGGATCACCATCCTCAGGAAACGCGAAGGCTACCGCGCCGCGTTCCACGGCTTCGACCCGGCACGCGTCGCGACCATGGACGAGGCCGACGTCGAGCGCCTGCTGCAGAACCCGGCCATCGTGCGCAACCGGCTGAAGATCCACAGCGCCATCCGCAACGCCCGCGTGTTTCTCGAGCTGCAGCGTCTTCACGGCAGCTTCGCCGCCTGGCTATGGGCCCAGGTCGACGGCCAACCGGTAATCAATCGCTGGAGCAGCCTGTCCGAATGCCCCGCCTCCACGCCCCTGTCCGACGCCATCAGCAAACAGCTGAAGAAGGCCGGCATGAACTTCGTCGGCAGCACGGTGATCTACGCCTTCCTGCAGGCCACCGGCGTGGTCAACGACCACCTGATCGGCTGTCACCGTCACCCGCAACGACAAGGCTGAGCCGCGCTCGCCCGCTAGCGCCTCACGCAACAAAAAGCCGGTGCCGGGAACCCCGGACACCGGCTGCGCGCCTTGCTGACACAAGCGATTCGATGCGGCTTTTTTAGCTCTTAATCGTCGTAGCGATGGTGATGGTGGCGGTGCCCGCGCTTCCAGCCGCGCTCTTCGACATAACGATGCTCTACGATGGTGCGACGCGGTTCGGGCCGGGTTGCGACACCGGTACCGATGGCGGCACCGGCCGCCGCGCCGATCATCGCGCCATCCCGCCCACCCAATGCCGAACCGACCGCCGCGCCGGCACCACCGCCCAGCGCGCCGCCGAGCACGGCGTTGCTGTCCATGGCGTAGGCCGAGCCGGTCAGCAACAGGCTGCCGGCCAGCAGGGCGACCATCCAACGGTTCTTGTTCATGGCTGTGTTCCTTAAGGCTAGTGCAGTAATCATCAACGGCGGCATCATAACCAAGATCGCCACCCGGCGCTGTCAAGAAGTACTAACAATTGTTAAGCCTGATGCTTACGCCGCCGCCCCGGCCGAAGATCTCTCGCCTGACATCCTGGCGTACGGAGTCATCGTCAGGCCAGCCCTTCCAGTTTGATGTCGCAACACAGCACCCGCTGCCCCTGCGCCAACGGCACCGTCAGCGACAGCGTCACGCACAGCCGGGAGTTGGCGACCGACAGGTAGGGGCTGCTGACTTGCAGCTGGCCGGGGTGGGCCAGGGCACGGTAGTGGTAGGGTTTGCGCGCCCAGTTGGCGCCCTGCGCCTCCTCCAGCGGGGCGAAGCGCGAGGACGCCGGTTCGTGGTCGGCACGCAGCACGCTGGCGCCGATCTGCACCCCGTCCGCGCCGATCAGGTAACAGCGGTCCACTTGCGGCATCGCCAGCAGCTCGGCGCAGGCCGACGCCAGACCCTGCTCGGTCCACAGCCGCTGCGCCGCGCGCTGGAAGGCGCTGGCGTAGACCTGCAATTCCCGGCGCTGGCGCGCAGAGGCCTGCGCCGCGGCGTGCCGGGCGGACAGCGCAGCGATGCCGCCGTCGCCATGGCGCAGCGGCTGCGGCGCCGGCCGCGCGAAGTGAAAGCCCTGCACCAGGTCGGCATCGCTGTCCAGCGCGATGGCCGCCTGCTCCTCGTTCTCGACCCCCTCGATCAGCGCCAGGCTGCCCGCCTCGTGGATCAGCGCCACCGTGGCCGGCAGCACGCGCCGAGCCCGCGGCGAATGCTCGGCGGCGGCGATCAGCTTGCGGTCGAGCTTGACGATGTCGGGCGCGGCACGCCAGATGCGCTCGATGTTGGAGGCGTCGGCACCAAAGTCGTCCAGCGCCACCAGGCAGCCCATACGGCGGTAATTGGTCACCGCCTCGCTCAACAACGACTGGTCGGCAATGGTGCCCTCGAGGATTTCCACCACCACGCGCCGGGCGGGAAAACCGCTGTGCGCCAGCAGCTCGGCGAAGAACGGCTCGGACTGGCCAGCCCGCACGACGACCTGGGTCGACACGTTGAGGAACAGCCAGGTCTGAGCGTCGTCCAGCCCCCCGGCGTCACGGTAGTTGGCGAGGTGCAGGGCACGGCACAGCCGGTCGAGAAAGACCCGCTCCTCGTCACCTTGCGCGCTGGCCAGCGCCTGCAGCGGCCCCACCGGGCTGCCGTCGGACTGCCGCGCCCGCAGCAGCGCCTCGTGGCCGACGATGCGGCTGTGCGCCAGGCTGTAGATCGGCTGGAAGTGGCTATCCAGGGACAGCTCACGGAAGCGGCCGATGGCGCGGCCGGATTCGGGGAGGATGGAGCGCGTGATGTCGCCCAGCGGCAGGCACAGGCCGGACGACGACAGCGGCAAAGCGGAGAGTGATTGCATAGTGGCAAAAAAAGGCGTCCCCGGGCCGGTCTGCCCCGGGGACGCCGTTGTCCCTTTCAAGTGCGGACCGCCGTTGGTCCGCCTGCCGCTCATTTAGCAATCGCTGTGCCAGCGTCCCGCTCCGCCATGCCGTCAAAATGACTGGATAGCGCCCGCCACTCGCCCGGCATTGGCGCATATTGCACTGCAACAGTGCACTGCCCGCCCCGCCCGAACCAGGAAGCAAAAGACCCCCGGTCCTGACGACGTGTCTTGAAACACGTCACCGAACCGGGGGTCCACGTCACCCGCCTTCAGGCGGGCGGTCGCGTGCTCACCCGAACACGATCTGGCCGTTTTGCGCGTCCACCAGCACCGTCGCCTTGGGCTCGTACTTGCCGGCCAGGATGGCCTTGGCCAAGGGGTTCTCGATGTCGGACTGGATCGCCCGTTTCAGCGGCCGCGCGCCGTACACCGGGTCGAAGCCGGCCTCGGCGATGGCGTCGAGCGCCGCATCGGTGACCTGCAGCGACAGCTCCAGCTTGGCCAGGCGCCGCTCCAGCGACTTGAGCTGGATACGGGCGATGGAGCGGATCTGCGCGCTGCCCAGGGCGTGGAACACCACCACCTCGTCGATGCGGTTGATGAACTCGGGGCGGAAGTAGCCCTTCACCTCGGCCATCACCGCCAGCTTGATCACCTGGTAGTCGTCGCTGCCCATAGCCTGGATGTGCTGGCTGCCGATGTTCGAGGTCATCACCACCACGGTGTTCTTGAAGTCCACGGTGCGTCCCTGGCCGTCGGTCAGGCGGCCGTCGTCCAGCACCTGCAGCAGGATGTTGAACACCTCGGGGTGCGCCTTCTCCACTTCATCCAGCAGGATCACGCTGTAGGGCTTGCGCCGCACCTGCTCGGTGAGCTGGCCGCCCTCCTCGTAGCCGACGTAGCCCGGAGGCGCGCCGATCAGCCGCGCCACCGAATGCTTCTCCATGTACTCCGACATGTCGATGCGGATCAGATGATCTTCACTGTCGAACAGGAAACCGGCCAGCGTCTTGCACAACTCGGTCTTGCCCACCCCGGTCGGCCCCAGGAACAGGAAGGAACCGTACGGCCGGTTGGGGTCGGACAGGCCGGAGCGGCTGCGGCGGATGGCGTCGGACACCGCGCGCACCGCCTCGTCCTGCCCCACCAGGCGCTCGTGCATCACCTCTTCCATCCGGAGGAGCTTCTCGCGCTCGCCGGCCAGCATCTTCGACACCGGGATGCCGGTCATGCGCGACACCACCTCGGCGATCTCCTCGGCGCCGACCTGAGTGCGCAGCAGGCGGTTCGGCTTCTGGGTGCCGGCACCGGCCGCTTCCGCCTCCTTCAGGCGCGCTTCCAGCTGCGGCAGCTTGCCGTACTGCAATTCGGCCAGTTTCTGCCAGTCGCCCTGGCGCTTGAGATCCTCCATCTCCACCTTGAGGCGGTCGATCTCCTCCTTAATGCTCTGGCTGCCCTGCGCCGTGGCCTTCTCGGCCTTCCAGATTTCCTCCAGGTCGGCGTATTCGCGCGACAGCCGGTCGATCTCGTCCTCGATCAGGCCCAGCCGCTTCTGCGACGCCTCGTCGCTCTCCTTCTTCACCGCCTCGCGCTCGATCTTGAGCTGGATCAGGCGGCGGTCGAGCTTGTCCATCTCTTCCGGCTTGGAGTCCAGCTCCATCTTGATGCGGCTGGCGGCCTCGTCGATGAGGTCGATGGCCTTGTCCGGCAGGAAGCGGTCGGTGATGTAGCGGTGGCTCAACTCCGCCGCGGCGACGATGGCCGGGTCGGTGATATCCACGCCATGGTGAATTTCGTATTTCTCCTGCAGCCCACGCAGGATGGCGATGGTGTCCTCCACCGAGGGCTCGTCCACCAGCACCTTCTGGAAGCGGCGCTCAAGCGCGGCGTCCTTCTCGATGTACTTGCGGTATTCGTCCAGCGTGGTGGCGCCCAGGCAGTGCAACTCGCCGCGCGCCAGCGCCGGCTTCAGCATGTTGCCCGCGTCCATCGCCCCTTCCGCCTTGCCGGCGCCCACCAGGGTGTGGATTTCGTCGATGAAGATCAGCGTATTGCCTTCGTCCTTGGCCAGGTCGCTCAGTACCGCCTTCAGCCGCTCCTCGAAATCGCCACGGTACTTGGCACCGGCCAGCAGTGCGGCCAGATCGAGCACCAGCAGCTTCTTGTGCTTCAGGCTTTCCGGCACCTCGCCGTTGACGATGCGCTGCGCCAGCCCCTCGACGATGGCGGTCTTGCCGACGCCGGGCTCGCCGATCAGCACCGGGTTATTCTTGGTGCGCCGTTGCAACACCTGGATGGCGCGGCGGATCTCGTCGTCGCGGCCGATCACCGGGTCGAGCTTGCCCTGACGCGCCCGCTCGGTGAGGTCCAGGGTGTACTTCTTCAGTGCCTCGCGCTGGCTCTCGGCATCCTGGCTCTCCACGTTGGCACCACCGCGCACCGCATCGATGGCGGCGTTCAACGCGTTGGCGGAACCGCCGTTGTCCTTGAGCAGCCGCCCGGTCTCGCCCTTGTCGTCCAGCAGCGCCAGCAGGAACAGTTCGCTGGCGATGAAGGCATCGCCGCGTTTCATCGCCGCCTTGTCCGTCAGGTTGAGCAGGTTACCCAGGTCGCGCGACACCGTGATCTCGCCCCCGGTGCCCTGCACCTTGGGCAGGCGGTCGATGACGGACTTGAGCCCGCCACGCAACCCCGCCACGTTGACACCGGCCCGCGCCAGCAGGCTGCCGACGCCGCTGTCGGTGTCGTCCAGCATCGCTGCCAAGAGATGCTGCGGCTCGATGTAGGCATGATCGTGAGAGAGCGCCAGGCTCTGCGCGTCGGCCAGAGCCTGCTGGAATTTGGTGGTCAGTTTGTCGAATCGCATGAGGGACTCCTGAATCGCTGTTAATCCCTATTTTGGGCGGGGTTTTGGCGATTTCAAGAGCGCAGGCAGGGAATACCTCCACCAGCGGAACAGGGGCTACCCGAGAAACGATCGGCCAAGGGCAAGAGCCTGGCCGAATCGTTGAACGAGCCACGCTAGGCGGAGTGCGGGGGGAACACCGAAACGGGAACGGGGAAGTAAACGAAGAGGATTACGCCTCTCCGTGCGACTTATTGAACAGCGTCGGACGCAGCCGCTGCAGCTCAACAGCGGCTGCGCGGGATGGGCTTAAGCCTTGTGGGGCGGCTTGAGCGAACGCACCACCGCCGTGACCACGCCCCACACGTCGAAGCCGGCCTCCGGGTTGGCGCGCAGCGCCGGATAATCGGGATGATCCGGCACCAGCCAGGGACCGTCGGCGCGCAGCTCCAGCCGCTTTACCGTGAGTTCCCCCGCCACCACCGCGATCACCACGTCGCGGTGGCGCGGCCGCAGCAGGCGGTCGACCACCAGCATGTCGCCGTCGAAGATGCCGGCGCCGCTCATCGATTCACCGGACACCCTGACGAAGAAGGTCGATTCGGGGTGGCGAATCAGGTAGTCGTTGAGATTGAGTGAGGCTTCCCGGTAGTCGTCGGCCGGGGATGGAAAGCCCGCCGGCACACGGGAAGCATAGAGCGGCAGCTCGGTCTCGGAGAGCACCTCCGCCGCCCGGAACGCCTGGCGCGGAAAACGCGCGATCAAGGCATCCAGCGCCTCTCGCCCAGGCGGCGCGAACGGGATGCCATTAGCGGAGTCGGAGGAGAATGGTTCGGCCATGACTCAGCGCACGCTGATCCGCGGTTCGCCCTGATGCAGCGAGCCGATCACCGCGGCGTAGCCGAAGCCGCTCTCCTGGAAGCGCGCCAGCACCGCCTCGGCCTGCTCCGGCGCCACCGCCACCAGCAGCCCGCCACTGGTCTGGGGATCCGCCAGCAGGCGCCGCTGCCACTCCGGCACCGAGTCGGCGAAACGAACATGGGCGCCGAAACTTGCCCAATTGCGCTCGATGGCGCCGGGGCCATAGCCCTGTTCGGCCAGCGGGCGCGCCTCGGCGATCACCGGCACCGCCGCCATCTCGACCTCGGCCGTCAACCCCGAGCCCTTGCAGATTTCCAGCAGATGCCCCAGCAGGCCGAAGCCGGTGACGTCGGTCAGCGCGTGCACCCCGGACAGAGCCGCGAGCTGCGCGCCGACGGTATTGAGCTGGGTGGTGGAGCCGATCAGCGCGGCGTAGCCAGCGTCGTCCAGCACGCCCTTCTTCATCGCCTGCGCCAGCACGCCCACGCCCAGGCCCTTGCCGAGGATCAGCACGTCGCCGTCGCGCGCGTCGCAGTTGCGCTTGAGCTGGTCCGGGTGTACCACGCCCAGCGCCACCAGGCCGTAGATCGGCTCGGGGGCGTCGATGGAGTGGCCGCCGGCGAGCGGAATGCCGGCCTCGCGGCACACCGATTCGCCACCGTCGAGGATGTCGCGGATGGTCTCCAGCGGCAGGGTGTTGACCGGCATGCCGACGATGGCCAGCGCCATGATCGGCGTGGCGCCCATGGCGTAGATGTCGGACAGCGCGTTGGTGGCGGCGATGCGGCCGAAGTCGCGCGCATCGTCGACGATGGGCATGAAGAAGTCGGTGGTGGCGACGATGGCCTGGCTGTCGTTGAGCTTATACACCGCCGCGTCGTCGCTGGTTTCAGCGCCCACCAGCAGGTTGGGAAACGGCATTTTTTCCTTGGCGCCGGACAGGATGGATTCCAGCACCGACGGGGCAATTTTGCAGCCGCAGCCGCCGCCATGAGACAATTGGGTCAATCGTATTTCAGCCATCGGTTCTCACCACATACCATGTATTTCAAGGTCGCGAACGTATCACAGCTCACCGGGTTTGACGAGATCATCGACGTGCGCACCCCGGCGGAATTCGCCGAGGACCACATCCCCGGCGCCATCAACTGCCCCGTGCTCGACGACGAGGAGCGCATCCGCGTCGGCACGCTGTACAAGCAGGTCTCGCCGTTCGCCGCGCGCAAGGTCGGCGCCGCGCTGGTGGCGAAGAACATCGCCCGCCACATCGAAGAACGCTTCCACGACCGCCCCAAATCGTGGAAACCGCTGATCTACTGCTGGCGCGGCGGTCAGCGCTCCGGGGCGATGGCCATCGTGCTCGCCCAGGTGGGCTGGAACGCCCACCAACTGGAAGGCGGCTACAAGGCCTACCGGCGCCAGGTGCTGGAGGAACTGGCCGAGCGGCCGGCGGCATTCAACTTCCGCGTGCTGTGCGGCCCGACCGGCTCGGGCAAGAGCCGTCTGCTGGAGGCGCTGGCGGCGGCCGGCCACCAGGTGCTCGACCTGGAGCGGCTGGCCTGCCATCGCGGCTCGGTGCTCGGTCTGCTGCCGCACCAGCCCCAGCCGACGCAGAAAGGCTTCGACAGCCAGTTGGCGCTGCAGTTGCGCCAGCTCGATCCGGAACGCCCGATCTACATCGAAGCGGAAAGCAAGAGGATCGGCCAGATCGCCCTGCCCGACGCGCTGTTCAAGGCCATGCACCAGGGCGAGTGCCTGCGCCTCGAGGTGCCGCTGGCCGAGCGCGTGCGCTTCCTGCTGGAAGATTACGACTTCTACGTCGCCGAGCCGGAGCGCCTGCTGGAGCAGCTGAACTTCTTGAAGAACCTGCACTCGCGTGCCCAGATGGACAACTGGGCCGAGCTGGTGCGCGGGGGCCGCTTCGAGCAACTGGTCCAGGAACTGCTGGAGCAGCACTACGACCCGCTCTACCACCGCTCGCAGGGCAATCATTACCAGCGCCTCGACCAGGCCCTCGACATCCGGCTGCCGAACCTGTCGCCGGGCGTGCTGGCGACGACCGCCCAGGCCCTGCCACACTGAGCCGCTCTTCGGCCAACCTTGAACGCCTGACCCGTACTGAAGAACCGGATGACGCACCACGCCCAACTCGACTGGCACGACGGCCAACCCTTTTCCCGCGCTTTCGGCGACGTCTACTTCTCCTGCGCCTCGGGGCTGGAGGAGACGCGCCACGTCTTTTTGCACCACAACGCGCTGGCCGAGCGCTTCGCCGCCCTGCCCGAGCACGGTCAGTTCTGCATCGGCGAGACCGGTTTCGGCACCGGCCTCAACTTCCTGTGCGCCTGGCAATGCTTCGAGCAGCACGCCCCGGGCACGGCGCGGCTGCACTTTGTCAGTACCGAGAAATTCCCGCTGGCGCCCGCCGATCTGCAGCAGGCGCTGGCGCTGTGGCCCGAGCTGGCGTCGTATTCCAGCGAGCTGCTGGCCCAGTACGACATCCTGACGCCGGGCTGGCATCGCTTCGTGCTGCGCGGCGGTCGGCTGACGCTGACGCTGCTGGTCGGCGACGCGCTCGACACCCTGCCCGAGCTGGACGCCCGCATCGACGCCTGGTTCCTCGACGGCTTCGCCCCGTCCAAGAACCCCGAAATGTGGCAACCGGCGCTGTTCGAGCAGATGGCGCGGCTATCGGCACCCGGCGCCACTTTCGCCACCTTCACCAGCGCGGGGGCGGTGCGCCGCGGCCTGACCGCCGCCGATTTCACCGTGGGAAAAGTGCCGGGTTACGGCCACAAGCGCGAGATGTGCCGCGGCCACCTGGAGCACACGCCGGAACGCGGCTGGCAGGCGCCGTGGTTCGCCCGGCCACCCGCCCCGCCGGCGGAACGCAGCGCCATCGTCATCGGCGGCGGCATCGCCGGCGCCTCCAGCGCGGCCAGCCTGGCTCGCCGCGGCTGGCAGGTCGCCCTGCTGGAACGCCACGGGCAGCTGGCACAGGAAGCCTCCGGCAATCCCCAAGGCGTGCTGTACGCCAAGCTGTCGCCGCACTTTCCGCCGCTGACGCGGCTGGTGCTGGCGGGCTACGGCTATAGTTTGCGCACCCTGCACAAGGAACTGCCGCAGGGCGAAACCACCTGGCAGGCCTGCGGCGTGCTCCAGCTGCCGCACGCCGGGGACAGCCCGCAAAAGCAGGCCGAACTGGCCGCCGCCGGCTGGCCACAAGGTTTCCTGCGCCAGGTGGATCAGCACGAAGCCAGCGAGCTGGCCGGCCTCGACCTGCCCAGCGGCGGCCTGTTCTTTCCGCAGGCGGGCTGGCTCAATCCGGCACAGCTGATTGCCCGCCTGGCCGACCACCCCAACATCCGCCAGGTGCTCGGAGCCCGGGTCACCGAGCTCAACTGGAACCCGGTCGAGCGGCTGTGGACGGCCTACGGGCAGGACGGCCCGCTCGCCATCGGCGCGGTGGTGGTGATCGCCGGCGGCGCCGAAGCGGCCGCCTTCGATCTCACCCAGCACCTGCCGCTCAAGCGCATCCGCGGCCAGGTCACGGTGGCGCCGGCCACGGCGGAGAGCCGCGGGCTCAAGACCGTGCTGTGCGGCGAGGGCTACGTCTCGCCGGCACGCCACGACAGCCACTGCTTCGGCGCCACCTTCAAGTTCAACACCGACGACCTCAGCGTCGAGCCGGCCGAACATCAAGAGAACCTCGCCATGCTCTCCGGCCTGTGCCCGTCGCTGTACCGGGCGCTGGGCCGCGAGCAGTTGCCCGAGGAGGCACTGGGAGGGCGTGCCGCGTTCCGCTGCACCAGCCCGGACTACCTGCCGATCGTCGGCCCGGTGGTCGACCATGCCGCCTTCCTCGAAGGCTACCGGGCGCTGGGGCAGGATGCCACGCGCCGGCTCGACAACCCGGCGCCGTGGGTGGAGGGGTTGTACGTCAACACGGCGCACGGCTCGCGCGGCATGATCACCGCGCCGCTCTCGGGCGAAATCCTCGCCGCCTACCTCGACAACGAACCGGCGCCGCTGCCCAAGCCGCTGCTCGACGCCATCCACCCCAGCCGCTTCCTGTTGCGTGACCTGATCCGGCAGAAACACAAGGCCTGAGCCCCCGGCCCCACGGCCCCACGGCCACTACGCCGCGCGGGGCTGCCTTCACCCATGCGCGTCCCGATGAGGAGGCGGCCGATCCGCCGCTGGATTCAGACCGCCACGCCCTCGCCGCTGATCGCGGCGCGGATCGGCTCGGGGATGCGCACCGTCTGTCCGCTGCGATAATCCACCCACACCAGCGCCGCCTCGGCCTCGGCGTACACCGTCTCGGCATCGTCGTCGCGGAAGAAGCGATGGCGCAGCTTGAGACTGGAGTTGCCGAGCTTCTCCAGCTCGATGGTCACCACCACCGTGGCCGGGTAGACCAGCTCCTTGCGGTACACGCAGGAGGTGCTGGCCAGCACCGGACCGACACCATCGGGGTTGATGCCGTGCCCCAGTTCATCCAGCCACTCGATGCGGATCTGCTCCAGGTAGCGGAAGTAATTGGTGTTGTTGAGATGGCCGACAGCGTCCATATCGCCCCAGCGCATGGCAATGGTCCGGCGGTCGATCACCGGGAAGCGGTTTTCCATATGTTCACCTTACGTTAACGTAATGATACGTCATCATAACCGCATCGCCGGGCCTCGTCATACCCTGCGCATAGAGCCCCCTTCTCTGCCAGGCTCGGCTCCACCGCCCCCCCAAAAAAAACCAGCCCGGAGGCTGGCGCAAAAACTAAGCAGAGGAAATCGATCGCCCCTGGCACCCGTACCAAGTGCCTCGACATTCGCGCCGCCCCTCCGTACCGCCCGTTCGGCGCATCGCACCCGAACCATCAACGCAACAGGAATCCGCGCCCGATCTCGTCACCCGGCTCCAGTGACCAGCGGGCGCGGCCGCTGTAATGGGCGCGCCCGCTGACACGCACGGTCACCGCGTGGTGACCCGGCAGCACGGCCGGACCGTTGACACTGGCGCCGAAGCGCGCACCGGTAATGCTCTCGAACACGCAGGCTTCGCCACTGTCCACCAGACCACGCGCGTGGCGCAGCGCCATGCGGGTGGTGACGCCAGAGCCGGTGGGGCTGCGATCCACTTCGGCGTCGGCGAACACGCAGACGTTGCGGCTGGGGCCGTCGCCGGCGCGCTCGCGGCCATCGGTGAGGATGCTGCCGTAGAGGAAGCCCAGGTCGTCGGCGTCGGGGTGGCGCACACGGATGCTGCGGCGCACCGCGTCCGACAATGCCGTGGCCGCCTCTACCAGATCGCGCAGGCGGCCATCCAGGGACACGCCCAGGCGCGCGGCATCCACCACGGCGTAGAAGGCGCCGCCATAGCCGATATCCACGCTGATGCTGCCGATACCCGGCACGTCCACTTGGTGATCCAGCGCGAAGGCGAAGGCCGGCACGCTGTCGAAGCTGACGCTGCCGTCTTCCGCCACCCCGGCGCAGACCAGGCCGCACGGGCACTCGATGCCTACCCGGGTCAGCGGTGCGGTGCGCGCCACCAGGCCCTGCTCCACCGCGTAGCGCGCCAGCGCAATCACGGCGTGGCCGCACATGGTGCTGTAGCCCTCGTTGTGGATGAACAGCACGGCGAGATCCGCTCCCGGCAGGCTGGGACGCACCAGCACCGCGCCGTACATGTCGTAGTGGCCGCGCGGCTCGAACATCAGCAGGCGGCGCACGCCGTCCAGCCGGTCGCGCATGTCGCGGCGCTTGGCCAGGATGTCGTCGCCACGAATGGCGTCGAGCAGCCCGGGGATGATGCGTACCGGCTCGCCGCCGGTGTGCATCTCGATGGTGTCGAACTCGTTGCTTTGCCAGGTTTCGGTCATGGATCGGTTCTCTTCGGGAAAAAAGCCCACTCACCGGGGCGGCGGCCAAGGGGCCGTATCAGCGGCATGCCGGGTGGTAGCCCGCCGCCCCCGCACGCTGGCGGTCTTACTGCACCACGGTCTTCACTTTCCAGTTGCTGCCTTCCACCGCCGAGATGGTCACCGGGGCGTGTTTCAGGTTGCCGGCGCTATCGAAGCTGAAGTCGGCGGTCACCCCCTTGTAGGCGGTCTTGGCGATCAGCGGCAGGAACTTGGCCGGCTCGGTGGAGTTGGCGCGCTTCATGGCATCGGCCACGATCATCACGCCGTCGTAGAACTGCGGCCCCAGCAGCACCACGTCCTGCTTGTAGCGCGCCTTGTAGCGGGCCTCGAAGTCCTTGCCGGCCGGACGCGCGCCAAGCTCACCACCCGGTACCGCCGAGAAGTGGCCGACGGCATCGGCACCGGCCAGCTTGATGAAGGTGGGGGTGCTCAGCATGTCGCCGCCCATCAGCTTGGCGTTGAGGCCCAGGCGTTTCATCTGCTTGGCCATCGGTGCGGCCTGCGCGTCCGCGCCGCCGTAGAAGATCACGTCAGGATGGGCCGCCTTGAGCGAGGTGAGGATGGCGGTGAAGTCGGAAGCCTTGTCGTTGGTGTACTCGCGCTTGACCGGCTGCTTGCCCAACCCCTGGATGGACTTGATGAATTCGTCGGCGATGCCCTGGCCGTAGGCGGTGCGGTCGTCGATCACCGCGATGCGCTGCGCCTTGAGCTGGGCCACGGCATAGCGCCCCAGCGCGCCGCCCACCTGGCTGTCGCTACCCACCAGGCGGAAGGTGGTCTTGTAGCCGGCGGTGGTGAAGGTCGGGTTGGTGGAGACCGACAGCTGCGGGATGCCGGCATCGGAGTAGATACGGGATGCCGGGATCGAGACGCCGGAATTGAAGTGGCCGATCACCGCCTTCACACCGGAGTCCACCAGGCGCTGCGCGACCTGGGTGCCGACGCGCGGGTCGGCCTGATCGTCCTCGGACACCAGTTCGAAGGTCACCTTCTGCCCGGCGATGGTCAGCGGCCTGGCGTTGAGATCGTCGATCGCCATCTTGGTGGCGTTCTCGTTGTCCTTGCCGTAATGCGCCTGAGGGCCGGACAGCGGCGAGGAAAAGCCAATCTTCACCACGGTATCCGCTTGCGCAGCCGCGATGGCGAACGGGGCCATCATGCCACCCAGGGCCAACACCATGGTCATGCTGCGAGGAAAGCGCTGCTTCATGATTTCTCCTTTGCTTCTCTTTTTAAGGTTGGCCGAAAGGCCGGTCAGAACCGGTTGAGCCGGTACGGTGAAACATCGAAACTGCTGGGACGCCGCTGGATCATGTCGGTCAGCAGCGCGCCCGTGGTGGCCGCCAGCGTCAGGCCGAGGTGGCCGTGGCCAGTGGCAAAGTACAGGCCGGCGGAATCCGGCGCCGGGCCGATCACCGGCACGGTATCCGGCACGGAGGGGCGGTTGCCCATCCACACACTCATGTCGCTGGCGTCGAAATCGCCGACGATGCGCTTGGCCTTGTCGATCAGAATGTGGGCACGGCGCCAGTCGGGCGGTGCATCGCGGTGCGCCAGCTCCACGGTGCCGGCCAGCCGCAGCCCGCCATTGCCCATGGGCAGGATCACGAAGCTCTCGCTGGCGCACTGGATGAAGTGATGCAATGCCACGCCGGCGTTGGGCAGCGTCACGTGATAGCCACGCTCGCTCTCCAGCGGAATCCGGTACTGGTGCTGTGCCGTGAAGCGGTCGCTCCAGATGCCGCAGGCGATCACCACCGTGTCGGCCTCGAGCCGGCCGCGGTTGGCGGTCTCCACGCCGGCAATGCGCCCGGCCGCGCTGACGGTGGCCAGCACCTCGTCCTGCACGAAGCGCCCCCCCTCGCGGATGAAGGCGTCGAACAGCCCGCGGCTGAAGGTGTAGGGATCGTCCACGTGCGACCAGGCCGGCACGTTCACAGCCACCTGCCACTCCTTGCCGACCTGCGGCGCGGTGCGCTCGAGTTCGGCACGGCCGAGCTTGCGCCATTCGACACCGTGCGCACGCTTGGCATGCCAAGTGGCTTCGGCGGCGGCGAACTCGGTCTCGCTGCGGTACAGCGTCAGATTGCCGTGGCGCCGCCACAGATGAGTGAGGCCGGCGCGCTCGATCAGCGGCGCGTAGTCGTCGTTGACCCGGTTCAAGAGCGCGGCCATGGCACGGGTGAGCTCGGCCACCCGACTCGGCCGGCTGGCAGCGACGAAGCGCAGCAGCCACGGCGCCAGCGTCGGCAGATAGCGCCAACGCAAGGCCAGCGGCCCCAGCGGATCGAGCATCCAGCCCGGCACCTTGCGCAAGACGCCCGGCTCGGCCAGCGGAATCACGTCGCTCACCGCGAAGGCGCCGGCGTTACCGCAGCTGGTTTCCATCGCCGGCTCGCCGCGATCGACCAGCGTCACCTCGCAGCCGGCCAGGCGCAGTTGCAAGGCGGTGGCGATGCCGACGATGCCGGCCCCCACCACGACGATGTCCGCACTTGAAGTCGGGGAGTTCCACATCGCCTAGGCCTCTCTCTGGCCATCGAGCAGGCGACGCAGCTGCAGCGGATTACCGTGCTGCAGCGCGGCAGGCAACAGGCTGTCCGGGAAATCCTGGTAGCAGACCGGGCGCAGGAAGCGCTGAATCGCGGCCGTCCCGACCGAGGTGCTGCGCGCATCGGAGGTGGCCGGGAACGGCCCGCCATGGACCATGGCATCGCACACCTCGACACCGGTTGGCCAGCCATTGACCAGTA
Organism: Pseudogulbenkiania sp. FW507-F1; assembly: GCF_058781125.1. Taxonomy (NCBI): domain Bacteria; kingdom Pseudomonadati; phylum Pseudomonadota; class Betaproteobacteria; order Neisseriales; family Chromobacteriaceae; genus Pseudogulbenkiania; species Pseudogulbenkiania sp. FW507-F1. Next base: position 32,313 of record NZ_JBYSWM010000032.1, read on the forward strand.
AGCGGCCGGCCTTGCGCTCCAGGGTCGGCAGCAAGGCTCTGGCCGCTTGCAGGTCGCCGTCGTCCAGGTGCAGGGTGGCGGTCAGTTGGCCCTCCAGGTGCTCGGCGACCTGGCGGATCTCCTCACCGTCGGCACATTGCACGATCAACGAGGCGGCGCCGAAGACCTCGCTCTGCAGGGCCGAGTTGGCAAGAAAGTCCCGCGCCGTGGTCATGAACAGCCGGGGCTGACACTGGTTCGGGCCTTCGGTGCTCAGGCCGGCGGCAACCGGTCGGGCATGACTGGCCAGCGCGCCGACACCTGTCTGATAGGCGTCGAAGATGCCCGGAGTAAGCATGGTTTGCGCGCTGCTGCGCTGGACGGCATCCGCCGCCGCGGCGCTGAAGCGGTCCAGGTCCGGCCCCTGGAGGGCAATCACCAGGCCGGGGTTGGTGCAGAACTGGCCCGCGCCCTGGGTCAGCGAGGCGACAAACCCCTGCGCCAATGCTTCGGCCCGTGCGTGCAGGGCCGCCGGGAAGAGGAACACCGGGTTGATCGAGCTCATCTCCGCATAGACCGGGATCGGCTCCGGGCGGGCCTGGGCAGCCTGGCACAAGGCGATGCCGCCGCTACGCGAACCGGTGAAGCCGACCGCCTTGATGCGCGGGTCGCTGACCAGGGCGAGCCCCACTTCACGGCCAGAGCCGAACAGCAGCGAGAACACGCCTTCAGGGAGTTCGCATTTCGCCACGGCCCGGGCCACGGCGTGGCCGACCAGTTCGCTGGTGCCGGGGTGGGCGCCATGGGCCTTGACGATCACCGGGCAGCCCGCCGCCAAGGCCGAGGCGGTGTCACCGCCGGCGACGGAAAAGGCCAGCGGGAAATTGCTCGCACCGAACACCGCCACCGGGCCCAGCGGCACGTGACGCTGGCGCAGGTCTGCGCGGGGCAAGGGCTGGCGCTCCGGTTGGGCGGTGTCGACCCGCACGTCCAGCCACTCCCCGACACGCACGGTGCGGGCAAAGGTACGCAGTTGCCCGCAGGTGCGGCCACGTTCGCCCTGGATACGGGCACGCGGCAGCCCGCTCTCGGCCATGGCGCGCTCGACCAGCTCATCGCCAAGGGCTTCGATCTCGTCGGCAATGGTTTCGAGGAAGTGGGCACGGACCGCCAGCGACGTTTCACGGTAGCGGTCAAAGGCGGCCCAGGCCAACGCACAGGCCTGTTCCACCTGCTCGCCGGTGCCGCCGGGATAGGCCGGCTCAAGCAGTTTGCCTGTGGCCGGATCGATTGCCTGGACCGCGGCGCGGCTGCCGGCGACGGCTTGCCCGCCAATCAGCATCTTGCCTGTCAAGTTCATGGTGACTCCTGCGAAAGTAGGTAGCCCAGCTACGCAACAGGGAGTTGCACAGAGGGAGCAAAAGAGGCGACGCGCATCGAGGCGCCGCCGTGCGCCGGGGCTGTGCGTCAGGCGACGTTCTGCTCTGCCGACCAATTGCCGTACCACTCGCGGAACAGCGCGTACTGGTTCTCGGCATAACGACGCTGGGCATCGCTGAGCACATCGCTCTCGTTGAAGTGCAGGGTGTATTCCTTGTCGCCGTTGAGCACCATCAGGTGCTTGTAGTAGAGCACCAGGTCACAGCCCTCATCGAAAGACGACAGCACCGCCAGCGCCGATTCCAGCTCGCCGGCAAGGCGGCGGGCCTTGGCGTCGCCCTTGGCGGCCTGCTTGCTCAGGGCCACCAGCTGCAACACTTCGCGCGGCAGAACGTTGCCGATACCGGTGATGGCGCCGGTAGCGTTGCAATTGACAAAGCCGTGCACGACCTGGGTATCAACACCGACCATGAGGGTGATCTCATCGTCCTTGGAAGTGATGTTCTCGGCCGCGTAGCGCAGGTCGGCGCCGCCACCGAATTCCTTGAAGCCGATCAGGTTCGGGTAATCGCGACGCAGCTCGAAGAACAGGTCGGCCCGGGTGGCGAAGCCGTAGTAAGGGCTGTTGTAGATCACCGCCGGCAGGCCCGGAGCGGCTTTGAGGATGGCGGCGAAATGCGCTTTCTGCGCGGCCGGCGAGGCGCCACGGGAGAGCACGCGAGGAATCACCATCAGGCCATGGGCGCCGACTTTGGCGGCGTGGGCGGCGTGGGAGACGGCCTCGCGGGTATTGACCGCACCGGTGCCGACAATGGTCGGGATGCCGGCCGCCACCAGACGCGCCACGCCTTCCTGACGTTCGGCTTCGGTGAGCAGCGGCCAGTCGCCCATGGAGCCGCAGTACACCACGGCGCTCATGCCGATCTCGATCAGCTCGCGGCCCTTGGCTACCAGGGCATCGAAGTCCGGTTTGCGGTCGGCGGTGCACGGGGTCATCAGGGCAGGAATGCAACCGGTGAAGATGTTGTCGCTCATTGTTTTGCTCCTTACAGCATTTATTCGGGTGATGGAGGTAAAGGGGCCGCCGGGGCGGCGTCAGAACCTGTTCACGATCTTGCTGCGCATCCCTGATCAGGGCTCATGTGCTGCTCGAAACCCTCATGGACTCCAGTCCATTCCGGCTTCTGTGCTGCTCTTCACCCCGCTGAGGGCTGCTCGCGACAGATCGTGAACCGGTTCTCAGACGTGCGGGCTCAAATGCCCCACGCGAAGGGATCCTGTTCGTCGATCAGCAGCGTGCTGTCGGCGGTCATGTAGGCACGGCCGGTAATGAACGGGCGGATACGCTCGCCGTCCCATTCATAACGGCCTTCGAACCGGCTGCCCGTGATGCTGGCCTGAACCCAGCGCTCGCCCTCGGCTAGCTTGCCATCGGCCGCCAGGCACGCCAGCTTGGCACTGGTACCGGTGCCGCAGGGCGAACGGTCGTAGGCCTTGCCTGGACACATGACGAAGTTGCGGCTGTCGGCTTGGTCGTCGTCGGCAAACAGCTCGACATGGTCGATCAGGGCGCCGTCTTCGCCGTGGATGCCCTGGTCCTCCAAGGCCCTGAGCATCGCCCAGGTGAACTCCGTCAGGGCTTCGACATTCTCGAGCCGTAGCGACTGCCCGTGATCGGCGACCAGGAAGAACCAGTTGCCGCCCCAGGCAACATCGCCGTAGACGCGGCCGTGGCCGGGCACGTCTACCGGGACCTGCTGACGGTAGCGGTAGGCCGGGACGTTGCGCAGGGTCACCGCGCCGTCGTCATGCAGGGTGGCGCTGACCGGGCCGACCGGAGTATCGATTTTGTGGACGCCGGGCTGGATCTGCCCCAAGTGGTGCAAGGAGGCGACCAGGCCGATGGTGCCGTGGCCGCACATGCCGAGGTAGCCGGCATTGTTGAAGAAAATCACGCCGCAGGTGGCGTCTGGCGATACCGGCTCGCAATACAGCGCACCCACCAGCACATCGTTGCCACGCGGCTCCAGCAGGCAGGCACGGCGCCACTTGTCGTGCTGCTCGCGCAACGCGTCGCGCTTCTCGGCCATGGTGCTGCCAGCCAGTTCCGGAAAGCCTTGCATCACCAGGCGGGTGGGTTCACCGCCAGTGTGGGAGTCGATGATGTGTACCTGTTTCATAAGCCTGTCCATTTAGAAGAGCGCTACCCCTCTCGGGAGGGAGCCCCGCAGTCAGTTTCCAGGCCATAGAATGGACTCATCGATGCCCATAATCTTGATGCTTATCTTCATCTTTGATGACGAAATCGGCATAGTTTGTTTTAGTGGTGTACGACTGGCGTGGCAGCCTCACGGGCGGCTCGACATGACGCAAGCCGTGCTGCAAGCTGCTTGTTTTGCCCCTGAAACAGGTACTGGAGGGGGAGCACGGATACCGGGGAGTGGAAGTCATGACACCGAACGCACTTGCCATGTTGTGCCGGGGCGATGAGCAACGACGCCCTGAAACTATCGAGGAATGGCTGGCGGGAGTGGCGCCGTTGCTACCTGTACTGGATGTCATCCCGAATGCGGCGATATTCATCAAGGATGTGGAGGCACGCTACCTCATTGCCAATCACACGCTGGTACAGCGCTGCGGCCTGAAACAGCTACAACCCCTGCTGGGTAAAACCAGTGCTGAAGTCTTCCCGGCTCAGCTGGGTCCTGGCTATACAGAGCAGGATCGACGGGTTCTGGAGCAGGGATTGGTCCTTGAAAACCAGCTAGAACTGCATCTTTACAAGAGCCGCGAACCGGGGTGGTGCCTGACGTATAAATGGCCGTTGTACAACCGCAAAGGCGAAATCATCGGGTTGATGGGCATATCGGTCGACCTGCAATCGGCCAGCAATACGCATCCCGCTTATCAGCACCTTGTCGCCGTGGACGAATACATTCGTGCGCATTTCAATCGCCCCATCACCATGGGTGAGTTGACGCGGATTGCCGGCATTTCAGCCGCGCAATTGGAACGGTACTGCAAGCGGGTTTTCCATCTGACACCCCGGCAAATGATCCACAAGGCGCGCCTGGAGCATGCGCATCGCTTGCTTCATACCAAAATACCGATTACCGATGTGGCACTGCAGTGCGGTTACACCGACCACAGCGCATTCAGCCGGCAATTCAAGGCGCTGACTGGCTTCACACCACGGCAGTATCGTCAGGCTACAGAGCGCAGCTGATAGATAAGGCTTTACCACAGCCACCCGCATCTCACGCATCCCAAGACGCACAAAAGCCCGGGGCGCCGATGTTGCCATCGGCGCCCCGGGCTCGGGAAAAGACATTGTCTCGATCAGTACACCAGCTTGGTTCCGACGATGGCCAGCATGATCGCCAGTGCCGGACGCATCCAGCGCTCCGCCATCTTCTTGGTGAGGCGGCTGCCCATCCAGATACCGGGCAGCGACCCCATCAGCAGGTTAACCAAGAGGCCGTAATCGAGGTTGCCGAGACTGGCATGACCGATCCCCGCCACCAGCGTCAGCGGCACGGCGTGGGCAATCTCGGTCCCCACCAGACGCGTGGTCGGCAGCACCGGGTAGAGCAGGAACAGGGCCAAGGTCCCCAGGGCACCGGCACCGATCGAGCTCAGCGTCACCAGCACGCCCAGCATCACGCCGATCAGCACCGTCGGCACGGTGCGCGAGCGGGACTCATCCAGCAACGACGGGTTGATGCGATGCGCCAGTTTCACTAGCAGCGGCTTGAACAGAATGGCGAGCGCGGTCAGGATCAGCGCCGCTCCCAGGCTCACCTTGATCACGGCATTGATGGTGGCGGTAGGCAGGTCGATACGGGACAGCGCGAACAGGGTCAGCAGCGCCGCCGGCAGGCTGCCGGTCGCCAGGCGCCTCGTAATGCCCCAGTCGACATGGCGCTGACGGTGATGAATCATCACGCCGCCGGCCTTGGTAATGGCCGCGTACAGCAAATCGGTACCGACCGCGGTGGCCGGGGGAATGCCGAACCACACCAGGATAGGGGTCATCAGCGAGCCACCGCCCACGCCGGTCAGTCCGACGACAAAACCAACGAGAAGACCGGCCACGACATAGCCCAACTCCATACGACCCCCAGATGCACTCGAAAACGATATGGGAGAGTAACCGATTAGCGTTATAACCAAATAGATTTTCTAATTTGATCAATATTCTAAAAGGCCACTATTCATCGACCCGGGGCACCGCTGTCCATCAAAACAGCATACGAAGACTTCCGTCCTGACATGAAATCGAAATGAATCGGCGGCAAGCTGACCGTCAAGGACATTCCTGCAACATTTCCGGAACCGATGCCCATTTATGCTTTACAAAAGAATTAATTAGGGTCATTTTGTAAAGCGAATGCCTTCTGGTGTACAAGCCAGCAATGCAGTGATGAGGTGACAGGATGATCTCTCGTATCCCTCTAAGCGTTCGACGAAAACAGGCCCGCGACCAGCACGAAAGCTTTCTTTACGCGGTAGCCAAACCTCAACTCAGTGAAGCGGAAAAAGTCCGGCAGCAAAAAGTTCGCCAACGGGCGCACGACCGGGACGATGCCCGCTTTCTCGCCGAACGGTGTGACGATATTTTCTGATTGACCCCAGCCGGGGAACATTGCCCGTACTGGCCAACCGTGACCGGGGGGCGTGCTGGTGCCATCCGACGGCTCCAGCGCCGTCACTTCCTGCCGCCACAACAAAAAAAAGCGGCCAAGGCCGCCTTTTTTGTTTCATGCTTTCCCCACCTACTCGCTGCGGCGTGCCACGCCGTGCTCCACTGCGTACACCGCCGCCTGCACCCGGCTCGATAGCCCCAGCTTTTTCAGGATGTTCTGCACGTGGATTTTCACCGTGCTCTCGGCCAAGTCGAGCGTGCGTGCGATTTCCTTGTTGCTCTGGCCCTGCGCCAGGAAACCGAGAATCTCCCGTTCGCGTGGCGTCAGCTTCTCCAGCTCCTGCTGCTGTTGCGACGGCGCCGGCGCACCGGCACGGAAATGCGCCATCAGTTTGGCGGTCATGGCCTCGCTCATCACCGACTCGCCGGCGGCGGCCTTGATGATGGACTGCTTGAGGAAGTCGGCATCGATGTTCTTCAGCAGGTAACCACGTGCGCCGGCCTTCAGCGCGGCAGTGAGGTCGTCGGCGTCTTCCGACACCGTCAGCATCACCACCGCCAGCGTCGGGTTGTCCTGCAACAGCAAGCCCAGCGCTTCCACACCCGAGATACCCGGCATGTGCAGATCGAGTAGCACCACATCCGGCATCAGCTGCTTTGCCAGTTTCACCCCTTCCGCCCCATCGGCGGCCTCGCCCACGACGGCCAGCTCGGGCTGGCGCGACAGCAGCATGCGGATGCCACTGCGAAACAGGGTGTGGTCGTCGACCAACAGGATGCGGATCGGGGTATCAGGCATAAGTCTCTCTTGGTTAAGGTCGATATTCGGCTCAGGCGGCCTTGCGCTGGGCCCGCGGCAGATGCAGGTGCACCGAAGTGCCCCGGCCCGGCTGACTGGAGATACGCAGGGCCACGCCGGCACGCGCGGCACGCTCCTTCATGATGGACAAGCCGAAATGGGTATCGGCCTTGCCCGCCACCGTCGCCATGGCGAAGCCGACGCCATTGTCCTTGATATCGAGCTCGAACGCACTCCCGTCGTCCTTGAGATGAACCACCACCTGCGTAGCCTGGGCGTGCTTGCGCACGTTCGACAGCACCTCCTGCAGGATGAACAGTATCTGCAGCTGCTGTTCCGGCATCAGCGGCACCGTCAGTCCCTCGGAGCGCAGTTCCACCTTGATGCCGGTCTGGCGGCGGAAGCGCTCGAGCACGGTGGAGATGGCCTGCATCAGGCTCTCCGAGAGCTTGGAGCGGAAATTGTTGAGCAGCTCCCGCACATCGTCGTAGCTTTCCTTGATGCCGGTCTCGATCAGGCCGACGGTGTCGTCCAGCAACTCCTTGTCGCCAAGCTGCAGCGCCTGGCGCAGCATCTGGGCCTGCAGGTTCAGGAAGGACAAGCCCTGGGCAATGCTGTCGTGCAGCCCCTGCGCCACCAGGTTGCGCTCTTCCAGCACCGCCAACTCGCGCTCCTTGGCGAACAGGCGCTGGTTCTCGATGGCCACGGCCAGGTTTTGTCCCAGTACCTCGAGCAAGCGGGTCTGCTGCGGCGTCATGATGACGGACTGACGGTAATGCAGGTTGAACAAGCCCAGGGAACGCCCCTGCACCGTGATCGGGAAGGCGGAAATAACGCGATAGCCCTCCCGGCTGCAGCTCTTGTTGTCCGCCACACTCAGCGTCTCCACCCGGCTGGACGAGTGTTCGGCCACCTCGCCGCACAGGCAGTCGCCCACGCGCATGCAATGCTCTTCCTTGAGCAGTGCCTCCGGCATGCCCTGATCCGCTACCACGTAGACGATGCCCTGCTCGTGATCGGTGAGGCGAACCGCCCCGCCGTCGGCGCGGTACGCCGCCATCACCTTAGCCAGGAAACCCTGGCACAGACTTTCCAGCGATTGCGGCTGGTTCAGGAAAGCGGAGATTTCATAGAGCAGCGCCAGTTCCTTGTTCTTCTGCTGCAGCGAAGCGGTCTTGGCGCGGACCCGCTCTTCCAGCGTGGCGCGTGCTTCGGCCAGGCGTTGCGCCATCAGGTTGAAGCCCTGGCTCACCTGGGCGAACTCATCGTCAGACTCGACCGGCACCGAGACGTCGAGCTGGCCTTCGGCCAGGAGCTGGATACCCTGATGCAGCTTGTCGAGCGGATTGAGCACCAGCAGCATCATCATGTAGATCAGGGCGACCGTACCCACCACGGCCAGGGCCGCCAGCATCAGTTGGCAATAGCGCAGGTACTCGGTGTTGCGCGCGTTGTAGGCCTCCATGTCGGCGACGAAACGATTGATCAGGTCGACGTAGTCGCTGGTCATGGACTGGAAACGAGCAATCGACTGCGGGCTGGCCTCGCTGCCCGCCGCCAGAATGGCCTGCCCCAAGGGGCGGATGCGCCCGTGCCACTGGTCGGAGACATTTTTGAAATCGAGCAGGATTTTTGCGGTGCGCGGCACCAGCAAGGGGCGGGCGCTATCACCCCTGCGCAATACCGCCAGGGTCTGGTCATAGCGGACGATGGAATTTTGCACCACTTCGCGCGGCAGCTTGCCGTCGTGGAAGCGCTGCACATCGAGTGACAGCCGGGTGGCGCGCATGCGCAGGCTCCCGGCGTCGTTGATGGCGGCGGCCCCCCCTTCGAGTTGCCAGGACAGCCACAGCGTCGCCCCGATGGCACTGAGCGCCATCAGTAGCACCGCCAGGAGGGCACCAATGATCTTGGCCGACAAGCGAAACCCCAGCGGGCGGGACAAGTCGGCGGGGGGCGGGAG